>CAYWTK010000052.1:0-24764 GCA_964460895.1 uncultured Opitutaceae bacterium | reverse complement strand
GTGCCGCAGAGCAGCGCGCACATGCGGTCGAGGCCGAAGGCGATGCCGCCGTGCGGGGGCGCGCCGTACTTGAAGGCCTTGAGCAGGTAGCCGAAGCGGCTCTCGACCACGTCGCGCGGGATCTTGAGCACGTCGGTGAAGACCTTCTCCTGCAGCGCGGGCTGGTGGATGCGGATCGAGCCGCCGCCGAGCTCCATGCCGTTGAGCACCACGTCGTAGTGCTGGCCGCGCACGGCCTTCGGGTCGGAGTCGAGCAGGTGGGCGTCCTCCGCGACGGGCGCGGTGAAGGGGTGGTGCGTGGCCGCGTAGCCGCCGCGCTCCTCGTCGTAGGACATGAGCGGGAAGTCGACGACCCAGAGGAAGTTCCACTGGTCGGGGCGCAGCTCGAGCTTGCCGCGCTTCACCAGCAGCTGCGCGGCGTCGAGCCGGACGCGCCCGAGGATGGCGCAGGCGCGCTCCCAGGGGGCGGCGGCGAAGCAGAGCAGGTCGCCGTCCTCGACGTTCAGCCGCTTCGTCAGCTCGGCCTTCTCCGCCTCGGAGAAGAACTTCACGATCGGGGACTTCCACTCGCCCTTCTCGACCTTGATCGTGGCGAGGCCCTTCGCGCCCATCGCCTTGGCCGACTCCTCGAGGGCGGCGAGCTCGCCCTGCGTGACGTCGGCGAGGCCCTTGGCGTTGACCGCCTTGATGGCGCCGCCGGAGGCCGCGGTGGACTGGAAGACCTTGAAGCCGGAGTTCCGGAACGTGTCGGTGAGGTCCGCGAGCTCGAGGCCGAAGCGGGTGTCGGGCTTGTCCACGCCGAAGCGGTTCATCGCGTCGTGGTAGGCGAGGCGCGGGAACGGCGTGGGCAGGTCGTGGTCGAGCACGTCCTTCCAGACCTTCTTCAGCATGCCCTCGAAGAGCGCGTAGATGCCCTCGCGGTCGATGAAGGAGACCTCGACGTCGATCTGCGTGAACTCCATCTGGCGGTCGGCGCGCAGGTCCTCGTCGCGGAAGCAGCGGGCGATCTGGAAGTACTTCTCCACGCCCGCGACCATGAGGATCTGCTTGAACTGCTGGGGCGACTGCGAGAGCGCGTAGAACTGGCCCGCGTGGATGCGCGACGGCACGAGGTACTCGCGCGCGCCCTCGGGCGTGCTCTTGAACAGCACCGGGGTCTCGACCTCGTAGAAGCCCTGCGAGTCGAAGTAGTCGCGCACCGCCTTCGTCGCGCGGTGCCGCACGGCGAGGTTGCGCCGCATCTTCGGGCGACGGAGGTCGAGGTAGCGGTAGGTGAGGCGCAGGTCCTCGTTGACCTTGTCGCCGCCCGCGTCGTCGAGCGGGAACGGCGGGGTCTCGGAGAGGTTGTGGACGACCAGCTCGGTGGCATCCACCTCGACCTCGCCGGTGGGCAGGTTCCGGTTCACCATGTCGGCCGGGCGCGGCTCGACCTTCCCGGAGATGCCGATGACCGACTCGGGCTTGAGCCGGGCGGCCTGCTCGCGCAGCGCGCCGTCGAACTTCACCTGCGTGACGCCCTGCCGGTCGCGGAGGTCCACGAAGATGATGCCGCCGTGGTCGCGCACCGAATCCACCCAGCCCGCGAGGGAGACGGTCGCGTGGAGGTCGTTCTTGGTCAGCTGCGCGCAGTGATGGGTGCGTTTCATGGGACGGAACGCGGAACGAAACGGGCCGCCCGCGGGAGGGGCAAACAGAAACTCGGGCGGTATGACAGAGGGGGCGACGGCCGGCCGGCGTCGGCGGCTACCGCAGCCGCTCGCGGATGGCGGCGCCCATCTGGACGGTCGTCAGCGGCGCGGGCCCGCCCAGGTCGGCGGTAAACTGCCCGTCGTCCAGCGCCCGGGCCACGGCGGCCTCGACCGCCTTCGCCTCGGCCTCGAGGCCGAGCGAGTGGCGGAGGAGCAGCGCGGCGGACAGGATCGTGCCGGTCGGGTTGGCGATGCCCTTCCCTGCGATGTCGGGGGCGGAGCCGTGGATCGGCTCGTAGAGCCCGCGCCGGCCGGTGCCGAGCGAGGCGCTGGGCAGGACGCCGAGCGAGCCGGCGAGCACCGCCGCCTCGTCGGTCAGGATGTCGCCGAACATGTTCTCGGTCACGATGACGTCGAATTGCGGCGCGTGCGTGATCAGCCGCATCGCGCAGGAATCCACGAGCTGGTGCTCGAGCCGCACGTCGGGGAACTCCTTCGCCACCTCCATCGCCACCTGGCGCCAGAGGCGCGAGGACTCGAGAACGTTCGCCTTGTCCACCGACGTGACGAGCTTCCGCCGGCCGCGCGCGACCTCGAAGGCCAGGCGCACGATGCGCCGGACCTCGGCGTCGGTGTAGACGAGGGTGTCCACCGCGCGCTCGCCCTCCGGCGTCCTCTCGCGGCCCTTCGGCGTGCCGAAGTAGAGACCGCCGGTGAGCTCGCGGATGACGACGAAATCCACGCCCGCGACGCGCTCGGGCTTGAGCGGCGAGAGGCGGGCCAGCGCCGGATGCGGCGCGACCGGGCGCACGTTGGCGTAGAGGCCGAGCTCCTTGCGGATGGCGAGGAGGCCCTGCTCCGGGCGGACCTTGGCCTGCGGGTCGTCCCACTTGGGCCCGCCCACGGCGCCGAGCAGCACGGCGTCGGCGGCGCGCGCAGCCGCGAGGGTCTCGGGCGGCAGGGCGGTGCCGTGGCGGTCGATGGCGCAGCCGCCGAGCAGGTGCTCGGTGAAGGCGAAGCGGTGGCCGAACCGGGCGGCGACGGCCTCGAGGGTCCGGCGCGCCTCGTCGACGACCTCCGGTCCGATGCCGTCTCCGGGCGTGAGGGCGATGGTGGCGTTCATGCGGGAGGAGAGAAGAATGTGATCGGTGAGCAGTCGGAGCGGAAGCCGTCAGGCTTTCGTCGTTTCGCGGCGGCGAAATCCTTACGGATTCCGCTACGGGCTGAGCCTCAGCCGGCGAGGTACGGCAGGCGCGTGGCGGTCGCCTTCACGGCGGGCACGCCGTCGAGCAGCTCGCCGATGGCGTCCCAGCGGCCGTGGACCAGCGCGTCGCGGGCGCTTTCGCGCAGGGCGACCGGGATGCGGTCGGCGCCGAAGCGGACCTCGAGCTTCTCGAGGTCGACCGTCAGCTCGGCCTCCGGGTGCGCCGCGACGAAGGCGCTGAGCCGCGCGAGGTCGGCGCGCGCGGCGCTGACGCACGGCAGGCCCAGCGTCGTGCTGTTGCCGAAGAAGATCTCGGCGAAGCCTTCCGCCACGATGGCCTTGAAGCCGTGCTTCTGGATCGCCTGCGGCGCGTGCTCGCGGGAGGAGCCGCAGCCGAAGTTGGCCCCCGAGAGGAGGATCGTCGCCCCGGCGTGGCGCGGGTCGTTGAGCGGGTGCGCGGCCTTGGCGCCGTCGGGCGTGTGGCGGACGTCGTGGAAGAGGTACTCCCCCAACCCGTCGAACGTGACGCACTTCATGAAGCGGGCCGGGATGATCCGGTCCGTGTCGATGTCGTTGCCCGGCACGGCGACGCCGCGGCCGGTGACGGAGGTGATCTTGGCGAGAGGCATGGGAAGGGGGAATTAAACGCGGAGACGCGAAGGCGCGGAAAGGGGAAGGTCGGCTTGGCGCCTTGGCGTCTCCGCGTTGATCATCGGCCGGGAATCAGGAAACGCCGAAAACCTCGCGGGCGTCCGCGACGGTGCCGGTGACGGCGGCGGCGGCGACCATGAGGGGGCTCATCAGGACGGTGCGGCCCGTGACCGAGCCCTGGCGGCCCTTGAAGTTGCGGTTGGAGGAGCTGGCGCAGAGCTGGTCGCCGACGAGCTTGTCGGGGTTCATCGCCAGGCACATCGAGCAGCCCGCGCCGCGCCACTCGAAGCCAGCCTCGGCCAGCACGCGGTCGATGCCCTCGCGCTCGCACTGGGCCGCGACGATCTGCGAGCCGGGCACGGCGATGGCCTTGACCCCGGGGGCGACGCGGCGGCCCTTGAGGAAACGCGCCACCTCGCGGAAATCGGAAAGGCGGCCGTTGGTGCAGGAGCCGAGGAAGGCGACGTCCACCTTGGTGCCCTTGATGGGCGCGCCCGGGCGCAGCTTCATGTAGGCGAGCGCCTCCTCGATGCCGGCCTTCTCGTCGGCCGAGGCGGCCTTCGCCGGGTCGGGAATCGTCTCGGTGATGGCGATGCCCTGGCCGGGGTTGATGCCCCAGGTCACGGTCGGGGCGATGGTCGCCGCGTCGATCCGCACGACGTCGTCGTACGGGCAGCCCGGGTCCGACGCCACGCCGCGCCAGCGCGCGACGGCCTCGTCCCACGCCGCGCCCGCCGGCGCGTAGGGCCGTCCCTGGAGGTAGGCGAAGGTCGTCTCGTCGGGGTTGACGTACCCCACGCGCGCGCCGCCCTCGATGGACATGTTGCAGACGGTCATGCGCTCCTCCATCGAGAACCGGTCGAAGACCTCGCCCGCGTACTCGTAGGCGTAGCCCGTGCCTCCGTTGACGCCGAGGGTGCGGATGATGTGGAGGATGACGTCCTTGGCGTAGACCCCGGGGCCGAGGCGGCCGTGGACCTCGATGCGGCGGACCTTGAGCCGGCCCAGCGCCATCGTCTGGGTGGCGAGCACGTCGCGCACCTGCGAGGTGCCGATGCCGAACGCGATGGCGCCGAACGCGCCGTGGGTCGAGGTGTGGGAGTCGCCGCAGGCGATGGTCGTGCCGGGCTGGGTGATGCCCTGCTCGGGGCCGACGATGTGGACGATGCCCTGCTTGCCCGACGGGCGGTCGAAGAAGGTGATGCCGAACTGGGCGCAGTTGCGCCGCAGCTCCTCCATCATCGCCTGCGCCAGCGGGTCGGCGTAGGGCTCGACCAGCTGGTCGGTCGGCACGATGTGGTCCACGGTCGCGAACGTCCGGTGCGGCATGAGCACCGGCAGGCCGAGGTCGCGGAGCATGCCGAAGGCTTGCGGCGACGTGACCTCGTGGATGAGGTGGGTGCCGATGAGCAGCTGCGTCTGGCCGTTGGCCAGCGTGCGGACGGCGTGGGCGTCCCAGACCTTTGCGAAGAGCGAGCGGGGGGCGGGCATGGAGGGCGGAAGGTTCAGACGGCGGCGCGGGCCGCGGACGCGGGGACCGCGGCGCCGAGGCCGTATTCGTAGCCGTCGGCGAGGGCGAGCCAGGTCGCCTCGAGGATGTTGGCGCCGGCGCCGACCGTGCTCCAGCGCGTCTCGGCGGAGTGCCAGTCGATGAGGACGCGCGTGACGGCGGCCGTGCCGGCGCCGCCGTTGAGGATGCGGACCTTGTAGTCGGCGAGGAGGATGCCCTTCACCGCGGGGAAGTGCGGCTCGAGCGCCTTGCGCAGCGCGCGGTCGAAGGCGTGCACGGGGCCGTCGCCGCTCGCGGCGGTGTGGGTCTCCTGGCCCTCCACCAGCAGCTTGATCGTGGCCTCGGCGAAGCGCGTCTCGTCGTGGCGTCCGACCATCACGCGGTAATCCACCAGCCGGAACGGGGCGGCGTAGGCGGCTGCGCGGCGGCGCACGAGCAGGGCGACGCTGGCCTCGGCGGCCTCGAAGGAGAAGCCCTCGGCCTCGCGGGCCTTGATCTCCTCGACGACCCGGGCGCCCTCGGCGGCGTCGAGGCCCTCGAACCCGAGGCGGCCGGCGGAGGAGACGAGGTTGGCGCGGCCGGAGAGCTCGCTGACCACGACGCGCATCTCGTTCCCCACGAGCGCGGGGTCGATGTGCTGGTAGGCCTCCGGGTGGCGGAGCATGGCGGAGACGTGGACGCCGGCCTTGTGGGCGAAGGCGCTGCGGCCGACGTAGGCCATGTGGTCGTCGGGCGCGAGGTTCGCGACCTCGGCGACGAAGCGCGCGACCTCCGCCAGCCGCGCAAGCGCGCCGGCCGGCAGGGCGCGGAGGCCGAGCTTGAGCTCGAGGCCGGGGACGACTGCGCAGAGGTTGGCGTTGCCGCAGCGCTCGCCGTAGCCGTTGACCGTGCCCTGCACGTGGCGGGCGCCGGCGGCGACGCCGGCGAGGGTGTTGGCGACGGCGCAGCCGGTGTCGTCGTGCGTGTGCACGCCGATGCGCTGGTCGGGACCGAAGCGCGCGCGCACCGCGGCGACGGCGGCGCCGACCTGCCAGGGCAGGTGCCCGCCGTTGGTGTCGCAGAGCGTGAGCGTCTCCGCCCCGCCCCGCCGCGCGGCGTCGAGCGTGGCGAGCGCGTAGTCGGGGTCGGCGTCGTAGGCGTCGAAGAAGTGCTCGGCGTCGTAGATCACGCGCTTCCCCTGCCCGCGCAGGTACGCGACGGTCTCCTCGATCATCCGCAGGTTCTCGTCGAGGGTGGTGCGCAGCACCTCCTCGACCTGCATGACCGAGGACTTGCCGAAGATGCAGCAGACCTCCGTGCCCGCCGCGGTCAGCGCGCGCACGCTCGGGTCGTCGGCCGGCGCGAGGCCGGCGCGGCGGGTGGCGCCGAAGGCCACGATGCGCGCGTGGCGCCAGGTCCGGGCGCGGGCGGCCTCGAAGAAGGCCGCGTCCTTCGGGTTCGAGCCGGGCCAGCCGCCCTCGATGAAGGCCACGCCGAGCTCGTCGAGCTTGGCCGCGATGCGGAGCTTGTCCTCGAGCGAGTACGAGATGCCCTCCGTCTGCGCGCCGTCGCGCAGGGTGGTGTCGAAGACCTCGACGTCCGCGGGCAGGTCGGCGGGCGCGCTCATGGGGCGGGGGCGCCGACCGGCACGTGCGAGCGCTGCGCGTGGACGGGGGCGGAGGGCTGGCGGGAGAGGACGAGGTTGACGGCGGCGAGGTAGGCCTTGGCGCTGGCGACGATGATGTCGGTGTCGGTGCCGTGGCCGTGGCAGGAGCGCTGGTCGTCGTGGCGGACGCGCACGGAGACCTCGCCGAGGGCGTCGATGCCCTCGGTCACGGCGCTGACGGCGAACTCGAGCAGCTGCACGGGCGTGCCGACGAGCGCGTCGATCGCCTTGTAGGTCGCGTCCACCGGGCCGGTGCCGACCGCGGCGTGGACGCGGCTGCGGCCGTCGGGGCCCTTGAGCCGGACGGTGGCCGTGGGCAGGCCGGTGGTGCCGCAGGCGACCTGGAGGTCCTCGAGCTGCCACAGCTCGGGCGGCGCGGTGCGCTCCTCGTTGGCGAGGGCGACGAGGTCGGCGTCGTGGACCGACTTCTTGCGGTCGGCCAGCTTCTTGAACTCGGCGAAGGCCCGGGCCAGCGCCTCGCCCTCGAGCGGGTAGCCCAGCTCGGCGAGCCGCTTGGAGACGGCGTTGCGGCCCGAGTGCTTGCCGAGCACGAGGGTGGTCTGCGTCGCGCCCACGTCCTCCGGCCGCATGATCTCGTAGGTCTGGGCGTTCTTGATCATGCCGTCCTGGTGGATGCCGGACTCGTGCGCGAAGGCGTTGGCGCCCACGATGGCCTTGTTCGGGGGCACCGGGTAGCTGGTGACGCGGGAGATGAGCTTGGACGCGCGGCAGAGCTGGGTGGAGTCGATGCCGGTGTGCAGGCCGACCTGGGGCCCGCGCGTGCGGATCGCCATGACGAGTTCCTCGAGCGACGCGTTGCCCGCGCGCTCGCCGATGCCGTTGAGCGTGACCTCCGCCTGGCGCGCGCCGGCGCGCAGGCCCGCGAGGGTGTTGGCCACGGCGAGGCCGAGGTCGTCGTGGCAATGGGTCGAGATCACGACGTCCTTCGCGCCCGGCGTGTGCGCGAGGATGCCCGCGATGAGCGCGCCGTACTCGTCGGGCAGCGTGTAGCCGACGGTGTCGGGGATGTTGAGGGTCGTCGCGCCCGCGCGGATGACGGCGGCGAGCACCTCGTAAAGGAACTCCGGGTCGCTGCGGCCGGCGTCCTCCGGGGAGAACTCGACGTCGGCGCAGAGGGAGCGGGCGAGCGCCACCATCTCCGTCGCCCGCGCGACCACCTCGGGCCGCGTGAGGCGGAGCTTGTGCTTCAGGTGGATGTCGCTCGTCGCGAGAAAGGTGTGGATGCGCGGGCGCCGCGCCTCCTTCACGCCCTCCCACGCCGTGCGGATGTCGGCCGGCGTGCAGCGCGCCAGGCCGCAGATGACGGGCGGCTCGGCCTGCGGGCGGCCCTCGACGGGGACGCGCCCCACCTCGGCGGCGATGGCCTGGACGGCCGCGAGGTCGTCCGGCGAGGCGGCCGGGAATCCGGCCTCGATCACGTCCACCCCGAGCCGCGCGAGCGTGCGGGCGACCTCGAGCTTCTCGGCCGAGGTCATGGAGGCGCCGGGCGCCTGCTCGCCGTCGCGGAGCGACGTGTCGAAGATGCGGACGTAATGGGGGTCCATGGCCGGGGCGGGACGGAGGAGGAGGCGGTCAGCGGCGGGCGTCGCGCGCGTCGCGGATGGTGGCGAAGAGCGGGTTGACGAAGACCAGCGAGTCGGGCGTGCCGCCGACGGCGGGCGCGGTGGCCGACTCGGCGGCCGGCGCCTGGTGGCGCGGGTCGGCGTGGGCGTCGTTGGGCGAGAACAGGTCGAGCACGCGGAAGTGCTCGTCGGGCGAGGCGGGGGAGGCGGCGTTCATGGGAGGAGGCGGGGCGGCGGGCGAAGGGGAACGGGCGGGCGCGTCCAGCGGGACCGCGCCCGCCCGGGGGTACACAACACGAAGGGCTATTTGGCGATGACCACGGGATTGAGGAACGGCATCATGGCGCGGAGCTTCACGCCGACCTTCTCGATCGGCTGCTCGCGCTCGCGCTTCCGGTAGGCGTTCATCGTCTTCCGGCCGTACTGGTTGTTCTCGGCGATGAAGCGGCGGGCGAACTTGCCGCTCTGCACGTCGGCGAGGATGCGCTTCATCTCCTTCTGCGTCTCCTTGGTGACGACGCGCGGGCCGCTGACGTAGTCGCCCCACTCCGCCGTGTCGGAGACGGAGTAGCGCATGTAGTTGAGGCCGCCGCGGTACATCAGGTCCACGATCAGCTTCAGCTCGTGCAGGCACTCGAAGTAGGCGATCTCCGGCTGGTAGCCGGCGTCGACCAGCGTCTTGAAGCCGGCCTTGACCAGCTCGGCGCATCCGCCGCAGAGCACGGCCTGCTCGCCGAAGAGGTCCGTCTCGGTCTCCTCGGTGAAGGTCGTCTCCAGCAGGCCGGCGCGGGTGCAGCCGATGCCGCGCGCGTAGGAGAGCGCGAGCTTCTTGGCGCGGCCGGTCGCGTCCTGGTGGACCGCGACGAGGCCGGGCACGCCGCCGCCCTCCTGGAAGACCTCGCGCACGCGGTGGCCCGGGCTCTTGGGCGCGACCATGCAGACGTCCACGTCGGCCGGCGGCTTGATGCCGCCGAAGCGGATGTTGAAGCCGTGGGCGAAGAAGAGCGCCTGGCCCTTCCGCAGGTGCGGGGCGATGGACTCGCGGTAGAGGCGGGCCGCGACGTGGTCCGGCACCAGCAGCATGAGGACGTCGGCCCAGCGCGCGACGCGCTCGACCGTGTCCACGCGCAGGCCCGCCTTGCGGGCCTTGGGGCGCGACTTGGAGTCGGCGGCGAGGCCGACGCGGACGTCGACCCCGGAGTCGCGCAGGTTGAGCGCGTGGGCGTGGCCCTGGGAGCCGTAGCCGATGATGCCGACCTTCTTCGCGCGGATGAGCGAGAGGTCGGCGTGCTTGTCGTAGTAGATCTTGGCCATGGGAGAAAAGGGGTGAGGGGTCAGGGGTGAGGGGTCAGGGGGTGGCGGCGGAGACCAGGAGTCGTGAGTTTCCGAAGAAGTCGTAGGAGGACTCCGTCTCGGGCGCCGAAACTCCGGGTTGGTCGCCGCCGGCCATGGGCGACGGGGCTGACGGCTGATCGCTGAGGGCTGAGGGCTGTTCCGTGCTCATACGGACATCGCGAGGTGGGCGCTGGCGTCGTCCTTCGCGGCCGGGGCGGCGACCTCGGCGCGGACGAGCGGGGGATTGGACGTGAGCGGGTCGTGGCCGCGGGCCATCGAGACCGCGCCGGCGCGGACCATCTCGAGGATGCCGTAGGGCCGGAGCACGAGCTCGAACTTGCCGATCTTCTCCGGCGTGCCGGTCACCTCGATGACGACGGAGACCTCGTCCACGTCGACGACGCGGGCGCGGAAGACGTCGACCAGCTCCAGCACCTGCGAGCGCGTGGTGCCGTCGACCTTGACCTTGAACAGGCCGAGCTCGCGGTGGAGGGCGGACTTGCGCGTGAGGTCGTCGACGCGGAGCACGTTGACCAGCTTGTAGAGGTTGGCCTCGACGATGCGGGCGCCGGCCTCCGTCGCGTCCACCACGACGGTGAGACGCGAGACGCCGGGCTGCTCGGTGCGGCCGACGGTGAGGGAGTCGATGTTGAAGTTCCGGCGGCGGAACAGGGAGGCCACGCGGTTGAGGACGCCGGGCACGTCCTCCACGTAGGCGATGAGGGTGTGTTTGGGCATGGGCGGGGGGGGGCGGGAGCCGGTGGGCGGTGAGCGGTGAACGGTGGGCGGTGAGCGGCGGGCTCAGCGGCGGGACTTGGCGGGCTTGGCGGCCTTCGCGGGCCGCGCGGCCTTGGCGGCCCGGGCGGGCTTGGCCGGCTTGGCGGCCTTGGGCGCGGGGCGGGCGGCCGCGCGCGCGGGCGCCGGGGCGGCCGCCTTGGCGGCGCCGGTGAGGGCGAGCTCGGAGACGGCGGCCGAGTCGGCCGCGGGCATCTCCCACTCCTTGTCGTCGCCGGTCTCGAGCATGACGTCGCGCTTGGGACGGCGGATCATCTTGTCGAGGTCGGCGCCGGCCGGGACCATCGGGAAGACCGTGTCCTCCTTCTCGACGACGAAGTCCACGACGACGGTCTTGGCGTCCTTGAGCGTGCGCTCGACGGTCTTGGCCACGTCCGCCCGGCGGTCGCAGCGCAGGCCGGTGAGGCGGTAGGCCTCGGCCAGCTTGACGAAGTCGGGACCCGACATCGGCGTGGCGGCGTAGCGCTTCTCGTAGAAGAACTCCTGCCACTGGCGGACCATGCCGAGGAAGGCGTTGTTGATGATGGCGACGTTGACCTTCACGCCCTCCTGCTCGGCGGTCGCGAGCTCGCACGAGGTCATCTGGAAGCCGCCGTCGCCGACGACCACCCACACGTCCTTCTCCGGGCAGGCGAACTTCGCGCCGATCGCGGCGGGCAGGGCGAAGCCCATCGTGCCGAGGCCGCCCGAGGTGATGAGGGAGCGGGGCCGGTCGTGGTGGAAGTACTGGGCCTCCCACATCTGGTGCTGGCCGACGTCGGTCACGACGATGGTGTCGCGGTCGCGCGTCGCGCGCCAGAGGTCGTTGATCACGTGGGCGGCGTAGAGGTGGCCGTTGTCGGGCAGCGATTGGATGTCGCGCACCGCCGAGTCGCCGCGCATGGCGTCGATCGCGGACCACCAGCCGGAGCGGTCGGCCGGCTTCACGCCGCGCGAGAGCTGCGGGAGGACGGCGGCGAGGTCGCCGATGAGCGCGACGTCCACGTGCACGTTCTTGTTCACCTCCGACGGGTCGATCTCCACGTGGATCTTCTTCGCGTTCAGCGCGTAGGTCTTGAGGTTGCCGGTCACGCGGTCGTCGAAGCGCATGCCGAGCGCGATGAGGAGGTCGGCCTGCTGGATGGCCTGGTTGACCCACGCCTCGCCGTGCATGCCCATCATGCCGAGGTTGAGCGGCGAGGAGGCGGGGATGCCGCCGATGCCGAGCAGGGTCGTCGCGATGGGGATGCGGGCCGCCTCCGCCAGGGCGAGGACCTCGGCGGTGGTGCCGGACTTGATGATGCCCTGGCCGGCGAGGATCAGCGGGCGCTGGGCGGAATTGATGAGGTCGAGCGCGCGGCGGTACTCCTCCGCCGGGGCGGTGAGGTCGGGCCGGTAGCCGGGCAGGCGCGGCTCGGCGGCGTCCCAGTCGAACTCGGCCGTGCTCTGCTGCGCGTCCTTGGTGATGTCCACCAGCACCGGACCCGGCCGGCCGCTGCGGGCGATGTAGAACGCCTCGCGCATGGCGCGCGCGATGTCGGAGGCGCGGGTGACGAGGTAGTTGTGCTTGGTGATCGGGAGCGTGACGCCGGTGACGTCCGTCTCCTGGAACGCGTCCGTGCCGATGGCCTTGGAACCGACCTGGCCGGTGATGCAGACGATGGGCGAGGAATCCATCATCGCGGTGGCGATGCCCGTGACCATGTTGGTCGCGCCCGGGCCGGACGTGGCGATGGCGACGCCGACGCGGCCGCTCGCGCGGGCGTAGCCGTCGGCCATGTGGGTCGCGCCCTGCTCGTGGCGGACGAGGACGTGGTGGATCTTCGGGTACTTCGTGAGGGCGTCGTAGGTCGGGAGGATGGCGCCGCCGGGGTAGCCGAAGACGACCTCGACGCCCTCGCGCTGGACGCATTCCCAGACGATTTCTGCACCGGTGAGTTTCATGGAAGGAAGGGGCTGACGGTTGGGTGAAATCAGGAGGTCACCGCGCCGGTGGCGGCGGAGGAGACGGTGGCGGCGTACTTCGCCATGACGCCGCGGCGGTAGCGGGGCGCGGGGGCGGTCCAGCCGGCGCGGCGCCGGGCGACCTCGTCGGCGTCGAGCGCGACGTGCAGCCGGCGGGCGGGCACGTCGATCTCGACCGTGTCGCCGTCGCGCACGAACGCGATCAGGCCGCCGACCGCGGCCTCGGGGGCGACGTGGCCGATGGACATGCCGCGGGTCGCGCCGGAGAAGCGTCCGTCGGTGAGGAGCGCGACCGAGTCGGCCAGGCCGGCGCCGGCCAGCGCGGCGGTGACGCCGAGCATCTCGCGCATGCCCGGGCCGCCGCGGGGGCCTTCGTGGCGGATGACGACCACGTCGCCCGCGCGGATGCGCTGGGCCGTGACGGCGGCCATCGCGTCCTCCTCGCAGTCGAACACGCGCGCCGGGCCGCGGTGGGTCTGGACGGCGCTGCCGGCGACCTTGAGCACGCAGCCCTCCTCGGCGAGGTTGCCCTTGAGGATGACGAGGCCGCCGTGGGCCTTGAAGGGGCGGTCCACCGGGCGGATGACCTGCTGGCCCGGCGTCTCGGGCGCGGCCGCCACCTCCTCGGCGAGCGTGCGGCCCGTGACGGTCGGACGGTCCCCGTGCAGCTTCCCGCCCTCGAGCAGGCGGCGCAGCAGCAGCGTGATGCCGCCGGCGGCGTGCATCTCGACGGCGGTGTAGAGGCCGCCGGGCTTGAGGGTGGCGATGGTCGGCGTGTCGGCGGAGAGGCGGTCGAAGTCCTCGATCGCCAGCGGCACGCCCACCTCGTGCGCGAGCGCGAGCAGGTGGAGCACGGCGTTGGTCGAGCCGCCCGAGGCGGCGACCGAGCGGATGGCGTTCTCGAAGGCCGGGCGGGTGAAGAGGGCGGAGGGGCGCAGGTCGCGCCGCACGAGCTCGACCGCCAGCTCGCCGCAGCGCCGCGCGGCGTCGAGCTTGGCGGGCGCGGTGGCGGGGATGCCGTTGGCGCCGGCGGGCGAGATGCCGATGGCCTCCATCAGCGTGGCCATCGTGTTCGCGGTGAACTGGCCGCCGCAGGAGCCCGCGGTCGGACAGGCCGCGTTCTCGATGCAGTGGAACTCCTTCTGGTCGATCTTGCCCGCGTTGAACGCGCCGACCGCCTCGAAGACGTCCTGGATGGTGAGCGCACGGCCGCCATGCGAGCCGTGGTCGATCGAGCCGCCGTAGAGCGCGAGGCCGGGCACGTCGAGGCGGGCCAGGGCCATCATGACGCCGGGATTCGTCTTGTCGCAGCCGGAGAGGCAGACGAGGCCGTCGAGGTAGTTGCCCCGCGCGACCAGCTCGATGGAGTCGGCGATGACCTCGCGCGAGATGAGCGAGGTCTTCATGCCCTCGGTGCCCATCGTGATGCCGTCGGAGATGGACACCGTGTTGAACTCCAGCGGCGTGCCGCCGGCGGCGCGGACGCCCGCCTTCACCGCCTCGGCCAGCTGGCGGAGGTGGTAGTTGCAGGGCCCGATCTCGGTCCAGGTGTTGGCGATGCCGACGAGCGGCTTGCGCAGGTCGTCGTCGGTGAGGCCGATGGCCTTCAGCATCGCGCGCGCCGGGGCGCGGGCGGGGCCGGCGGTGATGGCGTGGGACTTGAGGTGCGGCTCGCTCATGGGCGGGAGCCGGCGGCGCGGCGGGCGGAGGGAGGGTGGAAGGAGGGCGTCATCGGGGAGAAAACAAAAAGGCCGCCCGGATCGGGCGGCCTTTTCGTAAACTTGGAGAGTGTTCTCGTTAAGTATGCGAAAGCCGCCCGGTGGAGGGGGTAAGCAGAATGACGACCGCAATAAGGAGGGCGGCGACGGGGGGCGGGAGCTGGCGGCTCGGGGTCATTCGGCGGAAACGAGGCCTCGGTGATGCCGGAGCGCCCGGGGGGCGGTCAAGGCGGGCGTCCGCTTATGACGCGGGGCCGCCCGGCGGGCGGACGCTCTTCCGCACGAGGCGCGCGAGGGATTCGTCGGGGTTGCGCGCCGCCACCGCCGCGAGCGGCACCCACGCCAGACCGCGCGACTCGCCGTTGGCCGCGAGCGGCGCCCGCGGGTCGGCCTCGAACAGGAAGCGCACGTCGAAATGCCAGTGCTCCGGCTCCCCTCCCCGCGCGGGAATCCGGTGCCGGTCCACGTCGAAGACCTCCCCGGAGACGAGCCGCAGGCCCGCGGCACCGGTCTCCTCCTCCGCCTCGCGCCGCGCCGCGGCCGCCAGGTCCGCCTCGCCGTCCACGTGCCCGCCCGGCTGGAGCCAGCGGCCGAGCTTGCGGTGGTGCAGGAGCAGCGCGGCCGTCCGCGCCGGGTCCACGATCCAGGCCGAGGCCGTGACGTGCCCGTCGAGGCAGGTGCGCCAGAGGGCGTCGGGATGCGTCGCGAGGAAGGGGACGAATTCCGCCAGCATCGCCGCCTCCGCGCCGGGCTCGGCGCGCGGCTCGTGGCGGCGCAGGAGGGAGACGACGGCGGCGAGGTCGGAGGTCATGCGGGCGCCTCCCGACTGCCCGCGCGCGCCGCGGCGCGCAATCCCCGGTTGAGCGCTTGCCCGCGCCGGGAGGCCGGGCTTCACTGCGCCCCGTGACCGCCCTCCTCTTCGCGCTCCTCGCCGCCGCCCTCGGGGCCGCCGTGGGCTGGTTCGTCGCCCAGGCCCGCACCGCCGCCCTGGCGGAACGCGCCCGTCTCGCCGCCGAGCAGGCCGCGGCCCAGCAGGTCGAACTCGCCGCGCTCCGCGGCCAGGCCGCCACGCTCGAGGCCGAGAAGTCCCGCCTCGCCACCCTGCTCCACGCCGAGCAGGAGGCCCTCGCCCGCGCGCAGGAGCGGCTGGGCGACACCTTCAAGGCCCTCGCGGCCGACGCCCTGAGCCGCAACAACGACGAGTTCCTCAAGCGCGCCGGCGAGTCCCTGGTGAAGCCGATCCGCGAGTCGCTCGACAAGGTCGACACCCGCATCGTCGCCCTCGAGAAGGCCCGGCAGGAGGCCTACGGCTCCCTCTCCGAGCAGCTCAAGGGCCTGGCCGCGACGAGCGCGACGCTCCAGTCGGAAACCACCAAGCTCTCCCGCTCCCTCCGCTCCACGTCCACCGCCGGCCGCTGGGGCGAGCTCCAGCTCCAGCGCGTGGTCGAGCTCGCGGGGATGGTCGAGAACGTGGACTTCGTGCAGCAGACCGCGGCCGGCGAGGTCCGGCCCGACCTCATCGTCCGCCTCCCTGGCGGCAAGTCCATCGCGGTGGACGCCAAGGCCCCGATGCAGGCCTACCTCGAGGCGCTCGAGGCCGGCGACGAGACGGTGCGCAAGGCCAAGTTCGCCGAGCACGCGCGCGCCGTCCGCGGCCACATCGACGCGCTCGGCAACAAGGCCTACTGGAAGTCCATCCAGCCCGCGCCCGAGTTCGTCGTGCTCTTCATCCCGGGCGAGGCGTTCTACAGCGCGGCGCTGCGGCACGAGCCCGACCTCTTCGAGCGCGGCACCAGCGTCGGCGTGATCCTCGCCTCCCCCGCCACCCTCATCGCCCTCCTCAAGGCCGCCGCCTACGGCTGGAAGCAGGAGGCGCTCTCGCGCAACGCCGACGAGATCCGCCGGCTGGGCGTCGAGCTCCACGAGCGCCTCTCCGCCATGGCGGAGAACGTCGACACGCTCGGCCAGCGACTCAACCAGGCCGTCGTCGCGTACAACTCGACCGTCTCCACCATCGAGAGCCGCCTGCTCGTCACGGGCCGCAAGCTCGAGAAGCTCGGCGCCAACTCCGAGCGCAAGCTGGGCGAACCGCGGCTCGTCGAGGAGCCGCCGCGGCCGCTCACCGCCCCGGAGCTCAAGCCGTGAGCGCCGCCCTCGAGGGCCGCTGGCGGCCGCTGCGGGCCGAGCTGGACGGCGAGGCCGCGCCGATGGAGGTGCTGGAGCGCACCGAGGTCGAGTTCGCCGCCGGCCGCTACGCGGTGCGCTTCGGGCACTTCACGGCCGACGAGGGCACGTACGAGCTCGAGCCCGCCGCCGGCGACCTCGGCCGCGTCACGCTCCGCGGCATCCAGGGCCCCAACGCCGGCCGCACCATCCCCTGCGTGTTCGCCTTCGACGGCGCCGACCTGCGGGTCTGCTACGGCCTCGACGGCGAGCGCCCCGCCGCGTTCGCGACGCAGGCCGGCTCGGGATTCTACCTCGTGACCTACCGCCGCCGGTGAACGCCATCCGCCTCACGCGCCTGTCCCTCTACCCGGTCAAGTCCTGCCGCGGCCACGACCTCGCGGCGGCCGAGGTGGACGCCTGGGGCCTGCGCGACGACCGCCGCTTCCTCGTGGTCACGCCGGAGGGCCGCTTCCTCACCCAGCGCGAGCTGCCGCGGCTGGCGCTGGTCGAGACGGCGCTCTCGGCCGAGGCGCTGACCCTCGCCTCGCCCGGCCGCGGCTCGGTCGCGGTCCCCCGCGCGCTCGATCCGGCGCCGCGCCGCGTGCGCGCGACGGTCTGGAGCAGCACCGTCGAGGCCGACGACTGCGGCGAGCCCGCGGCCGAGTGGCTGACCGGATTCCTCGGCACGCCCGCGCGGCTCGTGCGGATGGGCGCGGCGTACGACCGGCCGGTGAAGCCGTCGCGCGCCCGGCCGGGCGACGTCGTCTCGTTCGCCGACGGCTACCCGCTGCTCGTCATCGGCGAGGAGTCGCTCGACGACCTCAACGACCGCATCGTCGCCGCGGGCGGCGAGGCCGTGCCCGCCGACCGCTTCCGCGCCAACCTCTGGATCCGCGGCGGCGGTCCGTTCGCCGAGGACGCGCTCGGCCGCTTCCGGCTCGGCGAGGTCGTCCTGCGCCACGCCGGCCCCTGCGCGCGCTGCGTCGTGACCACCACCGACCAGCAGACCGCCGAGCGCGGCAAGGAGCCCCTGCGCACGCTGGCTACCTACCGCCGCGACCCCGCCAAGCCCGGCGACGTGAACTTCGGCGTCAACCTCATCCACGAGACCAAGTCCGGCACGCTCCGCGTCGGCGACCGCCTCGAGCCCCTCTGACCCCGCCGCCGCGGAGCGCGGGCGCATTTCGCGCCGCCGCTGCAGCCACCTCCCGGAGCGGAACGCGGAAGCGCTTCGTTCCGATGATGCCGCCATTCCTCGTAGCGGAACGCGTGAGCGTTTCGCCCACCCGCGTGAGCCATCTTCCGTAGCGGAACGCGTGGGCGTTTCGCCCTCCCTTGCGAGCGATCTTCCGTAGCGGAACGCGTAAGCGTTTCGCCGCACCCGCAGCCGTTGCCGCGATCGTGCTTCTCTCCTGGCCACGGCTCGCACGGATTCACCTCAGCCGGTCGATCCGTGGCCGTCCTTCGTCCCGTCCCCACGCACGCATCGCTCCCGCACTCGGTGCCTGTTTGTAGCGGAACGCGTGAGCGTTTCGCCGCGCCCGCAGCCGTTGCCGCGGTCGTGCGTTCCTCGTGGCCACGGATTGCGCGGATGAAGGCGGATGGGCCGGATTCCTCGCGGCCGCACGATCCTTGGCCGTCGGCGTGGGCTCGGGAGGGTTGCGTCGGGCCGGACAACCTTCCACGAAGGACCGACCGCTTCCGCCCCGTCCGCAACGCCCGCCTTCCGTCCATGCGCCTCCTCACCGGCCTCGGCCTCTGCCTCGTCGTCGTCTCCCTCGTGATCCGCGGCTCGGCCTCCGCGCTGCGCCGCCAGATCGCCGGCGCGCGCCAGCACGAGCGCGCGACCGGCCGGCCCGGCGACAGCGCCAGGCTCGTCCGCCAGGAGCGCCTCCTCTCCCGCCTCTCCCTCGCCGCGCTCGTCGTCGGGCTCGCGCTCACGTGCGCGGGTTTGCTGTTCGGCTGAGCCACGGCGCCGCGGTTCCCGCCCGACGCGGCCGACGCGGGTGCCGGCGGACTCCGCGGGTGCGGGTCCCGGTCGCCCCCAAGAAATGCGCAGGCAAGGCGTGCGCAGCCTTTGCGGTAGTAGCGTGAAGCTGGGGTGCTAGCGTCGCCGCATGATCGGACGTCGGGCCGGGCCGCTTGGCCAGCCCTCGTGCGAACGACACGAAGGGCGGCCAGGGACGGCCGCGCCATCCGCCGGCTGAATTTCGCCGGCCCGATTCCCAAGCCGGCCAAGCCCCCCACCATCGATGAAAACGAGCGCATGCCCCCTGCCCCCCTCCACTCCGCGTCTCCCGCAACGCCGGGCGACCGCCTCCGGCACCCGCCTTCTCGCCGCCTGGCGGCACGCCGTCCCCGTGCTGGCGGCCGTGGTCGGTCTAGGCACGGCCCACGCTCAGATCTACGTCGCGAGCTACTCCAGCGGCACCGTCGGCAAGTACGACCCCTACACAGGCGCGACGATCAACGCCTCGTTCGTCACTGGCCTGAGCCAACCGACTGGCCTCGCGGCGTCGGCCTCGACGCTCTACGTGGTGCAGCACGGGTCCGGCACGATCCGCTCCTATGACGCCTCCACGGGCGCGGCGGTCGGCACCCCGTTCATCACGATGCCCGCACCGGCGGCCTCGAACCAACCCAACGGACTTCTCCTCTCCGGTTCGACCCTCTATGTCGCGAGCGACGGCTCCGGGAAGGTCAGCACCTGGAGCGCGACGACCGCGAACACCTCGCTCAATCTGTCGCTCGTCACCACCACCTCGCCGCGCGGACTCGTGCTATCCGGTTCCACCTTGTACGTCTCGGACTACACGGCGGGGACGATCGGCTCCTACAACGCGTCGGACGGAACCGCCATCAACGCCTCGCTCGTGACCGGGCTGCCGAACTACGCCTTCGGCCTTGCGATCAGCGGGTCGACGCTGTTCGTCACCGCCTCCGAAAGCGGCGCGGTCCGCACGTTCGACGCGGGCACGGGCGCCTCGCTCAATCCCACCTTCATCACGGGATTGAACCGGCCCTACGGATTGGGAATCGTGGGTTCGACCCTGTTCGTCTCCGACTTCAACGCGGGCACCATCGGCGCGTACCACGCCGCCACGGGCGCGGCGATCGACGCCGCCTTCATCACCGGCCTGAGCAGCCCGGCCTACTTCGCGGTGGTGGGCGGCGCCATCCCCGAGCCATCGACCTACGCCGCCCTTGCGGGCCTCGCCTCGCTCGGGCTGGCGGTCCGGCGCTCCTGGCGCCGACACGTCAGCTGAACGCGTCGCCCCGGCGCTGACTCCCGACCAAAGATGCCGGGCGAAGCCGATGCCTTCCGCCCGGCGAAAGGGCCGTCCGTCCGCCAACGAAGAACCCGCTTCTCGCTGGGAGAAAGCGGGTTTCGAAACTGGCGGGATGGACGGGACTCGAACCCGCGGCCTTCTGCGTGACAGGCAGACGCTCTAACCAACTGAGCTACCACCCCGGAGGGAAGAAAGAGGCCGGAAATTAGAATCCGACCAAGTCGAGTCAAGTGCTGTTTGGAAATTCCTGCAGCCGGGCGCGGGCGAGGCGCAGGGCGGCTTCGACCCGGTCGCGCTCCACCTGCGCGCGGAGCTCGCCCAGCCCGGGGAAACGCTGTTCCGGGCGGAGGAAATCGAGCCACCAGACGCGCAGCCGGTCGCCCTCGGTCAGGGCCGTGGCCTCCAGCACGTGCACCTCGAGCCGGGGTTCGGTGGCGCCGGCCTCGACGGTCGGGCGCAGGCCGTAGTTCGCCACGGCGGGCTGGCGCCGGCCGTCGGGTCCGGCCACGACGGCCGCGTAGACCCCGAGCCGGGGACGCAGGCCGGGGGACCAGGGCACGTTGAGGGTCGGGAAGCCCAGCGTCCGGCCGAGGCGCTTGCCCGGGCGGACCACGCCCTCCGCGAAGTAGGTGTAGCCTAGGAGCGCGTTGGCGCCGGCCACGTCTCCGGCGGCGAGGAGTTCGCGGACGCGGGAGCTGCTGATGGGCGCGTCGCCGTGCCCCAGCCGGGGCGCGCCGTGCACGGCGAAGCCCGCGGCGGCCGCGGCGGAGCGGAGGAACGCGACGTCGCCCTCGCGGCCCCGGCCGAAGCGGAAGTTCTCGCCCGCGTAGACCGCCTCGAGGCCGGGGAACGCCGCCCGCAGGCGCGCGACGAAGCCCTCGGCCGACGTGGCCGCGAACTCGGCGGTGAACGGGTGCTCGACGACGAAGTCCACCCCCAGCCGCGCCAGCAGCCCGAGCTTGAGCGCGGGCGGCAGGATCAGCGGCGTCGGCCGCTCGGGCCGCAGCACGACGCTCGGGTGCGGCGAAAAGGTCAGCACCCCGGCGCGGCCGCCCGCGGCGTGCGCGGCGCGGATGGCGGCGCCGACGACGGCTTGGTGGCCGCGGTGGACGCCGTCGAACATGCCGATGGCGAGGTGGACCGGTCCCGGGGCCAGCCGCACCTGCTCGAGGGCGGGGAAATGCGCCGGTCCGCTCACGACAGCGCCACGCTGGGCGCCGCCGCGTGGACGGGAATGAGCCGCTTCTCGATCTCCGGCAGCGGCAGCGCCTCGAAGTCCGCCAGGGTGATCGCATCCGCCAGCTGGAACTTGCCGCTCGCCGTGCGCCGCAGCGCCGAGAGATGCGCGCCGCAGCCGAGCTTGTCGCCGAGGTCCTTGGCCACGGTGCGCACGTAGGTGCCCTTCGTGCAGGCGAGGCGGAAGGTCAGCTTGGGGGACGAGAACCCGAGCAGGTCGAAGGCCGCGACGCGGATGAAGCGCGGCTCGCGCTCCACCTCCTCGCCCTGGCGCGCGAGCTTGTAGAGGGGGACGCCGCCGACCTTGATCGCCGAGTGCATCGGGGGCTGCTGGTACTGGTCGCCGAGGAACGTGCGCATCGCGGCGCGCAGCTGGTCCTCGGTCAGCGGCGGCACGGGCCGCGTCTCCATCACCTCGCCCTCGGCGTCCTGCGAATTCGTGGTCACCCCGAGCGTGACCTCGCCCTCGTACACCTTGTCGAGGCTGATGAGGTACTGGGAGATCTTGGTCGCCTTGCCCACCAGCATGATGAGCAGGCCCGTCGCCATCGGGTCGAGCGTGCCGGCGTGGCCGATGCGCTGGATTTGCAGCTTGCGGCGCAGGCGGTAGACGACGTCATGCGAGGTGAGGCCGGTCGGCTTGTCGACCAGCAGCACGCCTTCGATCTCCTTGGGCGGGCGCAGGCTCATCGCGGCGCCCCCTCCCCCACCGCGGCGAGGCGCGCCGCGCAGGCGGCGACGAGCCGCGGGTAGAAGTTGTCCAGCCGGTCCGGGAAGTTGAGGCCCGCCGCGCTGGCGTGGCCGCCGCCGTTGAACTCGGCCGCGACGAGGTCCATGCGGAAGGACGCGTGGCGCGCCCGGAGGCTCGCCTTGACCACGCCCGGCCGCTCCTCGATGAGCGCGCCGATGTCCACGCCGTCGATCGCGCGCGCGTAGTCCACCAGTCCTTCGGTGTCCTCGACCGAGGCGCCGACCCGCTCGAAGATGCCCTCGGGGAGCACGCCGATGCAGACGCGGCCGCCGCACTCGAGGCGGAGCGAGCCGAGGAAATGCTGGAGGAGCCGCAGCTTGCCGAGCGACTCGCGCTCGTAGAGCTCCTGCCCGGACTTCGCCGGGTCCGCGCCGCGCGCGAGCAGCTCGCCGGCGAGGGCGAAGACGCGGCGCGAGGTCGAGGCGAAGCGGAACTGCCCGGTGTCGGTCATGATGCCGGTGTAGAGCGCCTGCGCGCTGACGGCGTCGACCGGCACGCCCGCGTCGAGGAAGAGCCCGGCGAGGAGCTCGGCGGTGGCGGAGCTGCGGGGGTCGACGAAGTTGACCGCGCCGAACGAGTCGTTGGAGAGGTGGTGGTCGAACGAGGCGTGCGCCCGCGGGTAGAGGGCGCGCATCTTCGCGCCGGCGCGGTCCTGGTCGGCGCAGTCGGTGAAGACCGCCAGCCGGTCCGCGGGATCGACCTCGTCGCGCTGGAAGAAGGGCGTGTCCCCGACGAGGAAGCGCAGGCGGCGCGGGACCGGGTCGGGGTTGACCGCGACGGCGTCGACGCCCCGCGCGCGGAGTCCGCGGGTGAGCGCGACCTGCGAGCCGACGCAGTCGCCGTCGGGCCGCTGGTGGCCGATGACCGCCACGCGGCGGCCCTCGAGGCCGCGGAGGAACGCGGCGAAGGCCTCGGCGTACTCCGGGTAGTGGCTCACGGCTTGGCCTCCCTGCCCTCGCGGTCGATCTCGTCGAGCAGCTGCTCGATGCGGACGGCGCGCAGGCCCGAGGCGTCGTGGTGGAAGGTGAGCGTCGGCACGTGGCGCATGACGACGTTCTTCCCCACCACCGCGCGCAGCTCGCCGGCGCGGGCGCGCAGCCAGCGGCCCATGCGGGCCACCTCGTCGGGGTCGGAGCCCACCACGTTGTAGAAGACCTTGGCCTCGCGGAGGTCGCCCGTCACCTCCGCGCCCGTGATGGTCAGCCGCGTCGCCTCGCTCGTGTACCGCTTGCGCAGGTAGCCGCTCAGCTCGCGCTGGAGCAGCTCGTTCACGCGGAGGAGGCGGTTGGACATGGGATTTTCGATTCTCGATTCGGGATTCTCGATTTCCGGAACGAAGGCGGGGCGCGCCTCGAAAATCGGGAATCCAGATTCGAAAATCAGAGCGACGCGCGGACCTTCTGGACCTCGAAGCACTCGATCTTGTCGCCCGGCTGGTAGCCGTCGTAGCCGTCGAGGCGGATGCCGCACTCGAGGCCGGCGCGGACCTCGTTGGCGTCGTCCTTGAAGCGGCGGAGCGTGCCGACCTTGCCCTCGAACACGGCCTCCTTGCCGCGGCGGACGCGGGCGGCGACGTTGCGGTTGACCTTGCCTTCGGTGACGAGGCAGCCGGCGACGAAGCCGTGGGAGATCGGGAAGACCTGGCGGACCTCGGCGACGCCCAGCTTGACCTCCTTGAGGTCGGGCTCGAGCAGGTCGGCCATCATCTCGCGGACCCGGTCGCCGAGCTCGTAGATGATGGAGAAGTGCTCGATCGTCACGCCCTGGTGCTTGGCCAGCGGGGTGACGCCGTTCTCCTGCTTGGTGTTGAAGCCGATGATGACGGCCTTGGCGGCGCTGGCCATCTGGACATCGTTCTTGGAGACGATGCCCACGTCGGCGGCGACGATGTCGAGCTTCACCTTGGCGCTCTTGATGCCGTCGAGGACGCTGCGGACGGCCTCGACCGAGCCGTAGACGTCGGACTTGAGGACGACGCGGAGGACCTTCTCCTGGGCGGCGGCGATGTTGGCGAAGAGGGCGTCGAGGGAGGTGTCCTTGGGCGCGGCCGCGGCGGTGCCGGCCTCCTGGCGCTGGCGGTGCTCCTCGACCTCGGCGAGCTTCTCGGCCTCGCGGGCGTTCTTGGCGGCAGTGAACTTCATGCCCGAGTCGGGCGTGCCGGACCAGCCGATGACGCGCACGGGCGTGGAGGGCGGGGCCTCCTTCAGGTTGGCGCCCTGGTCGTCGAACATCGCGCGGACCTTGCACCAGTGCGGGCCGCAGACGAGGGCGTCGCCGACGCGGAGCGTGCCGCGCTGGACGATGACCGTGGCGAGGGGGCCGCGGCCGACGTCGACCTGCGACTCGATGACGATGCCGCTGGCCTCGGCCTTGGGGTTGGCCTTGAGGTCGAGGACCTCGGCGTTGAGGAGGACGTAGTCGAGGAGCTCGGTGATGCCCTGGCCCTTGATGGCCGCGACGGGCACGGTGATGGTGTCGCCGCCCCAGTCCTCGGGCGCGATGCCGCGCTCCTGCATCTGGCCCTTCACGCGGTCGAGGTTGGCGCCCTTCACGTCCATCTTGTTCACCGCGACCATGATCGAGACCTTGGCGTTCTGCGCGTGCTGCAGGGCCTCGTCGGTCTGGGGCATGAAGCCGTCGTCGGCCGCGACCACGAGCACGGCGATGTCGGTGACGTTGGCGCCGCGGGCGCGCATCTTGGAGAACGCGGCGTGGCCCGGGGTGTCGAGGAAGGTGATGCGCTTGCCGTTGTGCTCGATCTGGTAGGCGCCGATGTGCTGGGTGATGCCGCCCGCCTCGCCGGCGGCGACGTTGGCCTTGCGGATGGCGTCGAGCAGGGAGGTCTTGCCGTGGTCGACGTGGCCGAGGATGCAGACCACGGGCGGACGCGGCGCGAGGTTGCGGGCGTCCTCCTCGCGGGCCTTCTCCTCGCGGGTCTTCTGGTCCTCGACCTTCTTGCTGGCGGCGGCCGGGGCCTGTTCGCCGCGGTGCTTGATGTCGAGGAGGAAGCCGTGCTTCTCGGCGAGCTTGGTCGCGACGGCCTCGTCGATCGCCTGGTTCATCGAGGCGAAGATGCTCATCTCCATGAGCTCGGAGATGAGCTTGAAGGGCTTGAGGCCGAGGGCCACGGCGAAGTCGCGCACGACGATCGGCGGCTTCACGTGGATGATCTTCACGCCGCCCTCCTCCGTCACGGTGACGGTGGACGGGGCCGGCGTGGCCGGGGGCGCGGGCGGGGCCTTGAAGGT
>CAYWTK010000051.1:0-24849 GCA_964460895.1 uncultured Opitutaceae bacterium | reverse complement strand
GGGATGCGGTGGCCCCACCAGAGCTGGCGGCTGATGCACCAGTCCTGGATGTTCTCCAGCCAGTGGAGGTAGACCTTGGACCAGCGCTCGGGGTGGAAACGGATGTGGCCGTCGCGGACGGCGGCCTTGGCCTCCTCGACCCGCGGGTAGCGCAGCCACCACTGCCAGGTGAGGCGAGGCTCGATCGGCACGTCGGCGCGCTCGGAATAGCCCACGTTGTTCTCGTACGGCTCCTCGGCGACGAGCGCGCCGCGCGCGCGGAGGATCTCCGCCGCCCGCCGGCGGCCGGCGAAGCGCTCCAGCCCGGCGAGTTCGGGGCCGGCGAGCTCGTTGAGGGTGCCGTCGGCGTTGAGCACGTCCACGGGCGGCAGCCGGTGGCGCTGGCCGATCTCGAAGTCCACCTTGTCGTGGGCCGGCGTGATCTTGAGCGCGCCGGAGCCGAACTCCCGGTCCACGGCCGCGTCGGCGATGATCGGGATCTCAGCGGGCGGGCCGAGCGGGCGGCGCACCAGGCGGCCGATCCAGCCGGCGTAGCGCGGGTCGTCGGGGTGGACGGCGATGGCCACGTCGCCGGCGATCGTCTCCGGCCGGGTGGTCTTGACCGTGATGAACTGGCCCGGGGCGTCCACGCGCTCGTAGCGCACCTGGTAGAGGTGGCCCTTGACCGGCTTCATCACGACCTCCTCGTCGGAGAGGGCGGTGAGGGAGACCGGGCACCAGTTCACCATCCGCTTGCCGCGGTAGATGTGGCCCTGGCGGAAGAGGTCGACGAAGACGGACAGGACGGCGCGCGAGTAGGGCTCGTCCATGGTGAACTGCGTGCGGCTCCAGTCGCAGGAGGCGCCGAGGGCGCGGAGCTGCTGGAGGATGATGCCACCCTTTTCCTCGCGCCACTCCCAGACCTTGGCCAGGAACCGGTCGCGGCCGAGGTCGCGGCGGTGGACCTTCTGCTTGCGCAACTCGCGCTCCACCACCGTCTGGGTCGCGATGCCGGCGTGGTCGGTGCCGGGAATCCAGAGCGCGGCGCGGCCGTCGAGGCGGGCGCGGCGGATGAGGATGTCCTGCAGCGTGTTGTTGAGCACGTGCCCCATGGTGAGCACGCCCGTGACGTTCGGCGGCGGGATGGCGATCGTGTAGGGCTGCCGGCCCGGGCCGGTCCGGGGGGCGAAGCAGCCGGCCGACTGCCAGGCCTCGTACCAACGCCCTTCGACGTCGCGGGGTTCGTAGCTCTTGGTGATGGTGGCCATGGGCGGGAAAAAGGAGCGCGAGTGAAAGCCCGGCCCCCGGGGCTGACAAGCCCCGTTCGGTCGTCCCGCCGTCCAGCCGGACTCAGCGCCGCGGCCGCTCGTTCAGCTCCAGCCGGTCGCCCCGCTTCCGGCGTTCGCCCGCGGCGCCCTTCTCGGCGCGGTCCCCCGCGCCGTCGTGCGTGTAGTACGAGTAGTTGCTGGTGTAGTAGCCGTAGTCCTCGCCGGAACCGGTCGGCACCTGGTTGAGCACCACGCCGACGATGCGCGCGGACAGGCCGTCGAGGATCTGCTTCGCCCGTCCCACCATGCTCGCGGGATTGCGCCGGTGCTGGACGACGAGGATGCAGGCGTCGGCGACGCTGGCGAGGACGGAGGCGTCGCTCACGCCGATGATCGGGGGGGAGTCGAACAGCACGCGGTCGTAGTCGGCCTTGAACTCCGCCACGAGCGTCCGGAGGCGGTCGGCGTAGAGGAGGCTGAGGGTGACGCCGCCGGGCGTCCCCGCGGGCAGGAGCGCCACGCCGGTCGCCTCGTCGCGGCGCACGGCGTCGCGCCACGCGGTCCGGCCGAGGAGCACGTCGGTCAGGCCGGGATCGCGGGCGCAGGCGGCGAGGCGGTGCTGGGTGGGTCGGCGCACGTCCGAGTCCACCAGCAGCACGCGTTCGCCCGCCTGCGCCATGGCGCGCGCGAGCTGGCGGATGGTGGTGGACTTGCCCTCGCCGGGTCCGGCGGAGAAGACCGTCAGCGCGTGGGCGCTGCCGCCCCGGAGGGCGAGGTTGAGGTTGGTCTGCAGCACGCGGAAGGGCTCGCCTTCCGGATCGCCGCCGCCGAACGCCCGCACGGGTTCCCGATGGAAGGGCAGCACGCCGAGCACCGGGATGCCGAGCCGGCCCTCGACATCGGCCACGTTGCGGAAGCTCGTGTCGAGGAACTCGACGAGGACGGCCGCGCCGACCCCGAGGATGGCGCCGAAGACGACGGCGAACAGGAGGTTGAGGGTCCAGTTCGGCTTGCTGGGGGCGCGCGGGGGCTCGGCGGTGTTGAGGATCTCGATCGTCTTCTTCGGCACCTGGAAGTCGATCTCGCGCTGGCGCAGCGTGAGCTTGAGCGTCGTCAGCAGCCGCTGCTCGTCCTCCAGCCGCGACGCCGCCTCCTCGAACGGCCGCATGCGCTCGCGGGCCGAGAGGATCTGGTCGACGCGGGCCTGCGCGAGCTGGCGCTCGAGCTCGGTGACGCGGGCCTCGGCCTCCTTGAAGGAGATCTCGAGCGAGTCCTGGTAGCCCACGAGCTGCCGGTCGAGCTGGGCGCCGATCTTCGCGCTCGCGTCCACCGCGGCGACGAGGTCGGGGTGCGCCTCGCCGAGCCGGCCCTGCAGGCGGGTCAGGTTCTGCTCGGCCACGAGGAAGGCCTGGAGCAGGCTCTGGATGTTGGTGTCGGCGATGAGCTCGGAGTTGACGAGGTTGCGGCGCTCCGCGGGCGGGATGGAGCGGAAGCGCTCCCAGCGGGTCTTGCGGCCGATCGCGTCGACCCGCAGCGCGATGAGCGAGTTCTGCATCTGCCGCAGGTTCTCGATCTCCATGTCCGAGTGCCGCTGGTTGAGGTCCACGCCGGAGATCTCGAGGTCCTTCCGGAGCTTCTCCACCCGGTCGCGCTGGGCGACCACGACCTGCTCCTGCTTCTCCAGCTCGCCGCGCAGCTTGGCGAGGCCCTCGCGCTGCTCGGAGGTGGCGAGGTCGACGCGGTCGGCGGAGTAGACGCGGGCGATCTCGTTCGCGATGTCGGCCGCCAGGCGCGGCTCGCGGGCGAAGACGTTGATCTCGATGAGCGAGGTGGAGCGCCGCGACTCGACCTGCAGCATCCGGCGGACGAGGTACTGGTAGGTGACGGCGGTGGGCAGGGGCTGGCCGTCGTTGACGGCGCGGCCGACGGCGTCGTTCAGCCGCAGGTTGTCGATGACCCGGTAGAGGATCTTCTCGGACTGGATGATCTCGAACTGGTCCTGGATGAAGTACGGGTCGTAGTAGGCGGAGCTCTGGTTCTGGAAGAGCTTCACCTCGCTCTCCGGCTTCTCGACGCGGATCTTGGCCGTGGCCAGGTACTGCTTCGGCAGGAGCGCCGTGACGCCGGCCGCGGTCAACACCACCAGGCCGGCCACGAGGAAGACGAGCAGCCGCCGCTGCCGCAGCAGGCCGAGGAAATCGCCGAGCGTGGCACCGGAGGTGCCGGGAAGGGGAACCGGGGCCGCCATGGATTCGGGCACTCCGGACTCAGAACGAGAACTGCGCGTTCACGCCCATGCGGTCGCGGCTCTGGTCGCGGTTGGCGTCGTCCGAGGCGACGCGGTCGAAGTCGAGGGTCGCGCTGACCCGCCAGTTCGGCGAGGGCGTCCACGACAGCGCCAGGCCCAGCCGCGTCGTGCGTTCGTCCACGTCGGCGACGCCGGCCCGGCCCTGGAGCTGCGCCGGCTCGAACGTGAGCGAGCCCGACGCCGTCACGAGTCCGGAGAGGCGGTGCTGGAGGTTGACGAAGAGGCGGCTGACCTTGGAGTCGGTGAACCGCACCACGTCCGAGGGCTCCTCGATGGTGTACGAGTAGCCGCCCGAGAGGAAGGAGGCCTCGGCGTACGCGTAGCGGGCGCTCAGCTCGACGTAGGGCGACGTGGTGTCGCCCGCGCCCTCGCGCGTGCGGTCCTCCAAGCCGCCCCGGGCGGAGAGCGTGAGCTGCTGCCCGGGGTTGTGGTCGACGCCGGCGAGGACGAAATGGGAGCGCTTGTCCTTGAGCGCGCCGCCGCGGTCGTAGGCGACGTCGAGGTAGCGGTACTCGCCGACCAGCTTGGTCTCGGGCAGCAGCGCGAACGACGCCTCGACGCCGGCGAGGGCCTCGTCGCGGTCCAGCTGCGTGGCCAGCGCCGCGACGTCGTACGCCATCGCGGCGTGGCGGACCTTGAACACCAGCCCGGTCTTCGCGTTCGCGGCGGTGGCGAACCGCGCGTTGAACTCGTTCATCTTGAACGACTGGTCGGTGTTGAGCGGCACGCCGGCGAGGAGCGACTGCGGATTCTTCGAGATCTGGTAGCGGTCGCTGACGTCGATGGAGGTGGCGTCGCTGAAGGCGTGCGCGAGCCGCACGCTCAGGGTGTGGCTCGTCAGGATCTGCTTGCCGGGACGGTCCGCGACGTGGTCGTAGGCGAGGTCGTAGCCCGCCGAGAGGAAGGTCTGGTCGCTGAGGGAACCGTTGTAGGAGATCCCGGGGGCGACGCTGTACACCATGCTGTCGACCTCGCCGGTGGCCGACCCGAAGATGTTGGAGTCGTGGTAGACGGAGGCGCCGAGCCGCACGAGCAGGGCCTTGCCCTGGTCCTGCTCGGGAATCGGGGCGTAGACCGCGAGCGCGGCGGCGGGCGCGACGAGGAGCGGGACGAGCGAAAGAAGGACTCCGCGGCGTGGACAACTCGGGGTTCGCATGGCTGCACCTCTATCGTTCCAACCCGGTGGGCAGGCAATTCAATTTCCCCGGGGCCGGATGGCCGACGGATCGACCAGGAGCACCATGTTCTCGGTCAGGCGCTGCGGCGGGGCGTTGAGCGGAAAATTGGCGGGCATCCGCCGCGTGACCAGCCCGGCGTAGATGCCGCCCCACCCGCCCGCGTCGGACAGCGCGCGGATGGCCTCCTCGTTGCGGGCCGCCAGCTCCGTGAAGAACGGCCGGTCGAGCGTCACGGGCGTGAAGAGCAGCGCCCCGATGGGCTGCTGCACCGTGATCTCGTAGAAGTCCCGCAGCCGCTCGGGCTTCGCCCACACCCGCTGCCGCCCGTACCAGGCGGTGCCCGCCGGGACGTCGGTCACGATGCCCGTGCCCGGGACGAAGCGCTGCTCGGTGTCGCGCCGCAGCTCCATGAAGAGGTTCGGAAAGTACGGCGGGTAGTGGAAGTGGATCTTGCGCGGCTCGAGGCAGTCGCGGACCAGCGGCAGCGCCTGCAGGAGGAGCAGCCCCGCGGCGACCCAGCGGGCGTGGCCCGCGAGCCGCGGCTGGCTGTCCACCAGGACCGCGAAGAACCCGGCCCCGAAGACGATCAGCAGCGGGGCGAGGTAGTGGGCCGGCAGCCGGGGGCTCTCGCCGGAGTTGAGGAACGGCTGGACCGCCAGCAGCAGGAGCAGCAGCGCGGCGAACGTGCCGCGCGTGCGGTTGGCGACCGGGTCCTGGAAGCGGTAGGCGAGCCCCGCGACGAAGAACGCGGTGAGCAGCAGGCCGCCGCCCGACCAGATGCGCTCCTTCAGGTTGCGCTCCATGCCCGTGAGGCCCTTGTTGCCCAGCTTCTTCAGGTCGATGCCCGGGGCCTCGGTGGCCGCGGTGTTGCGCGTCGCCGCCGGCAGCGCGGTGGTGTCGTCCTGCTTGAGCGCGAGGTTCTGCCAGGCCAGCCCGAGCGGGTGGCCGACCACGGCCGCGTTGCGCGCGAGCCAGGGTCCCGCGACGGCCAGCGCGGCGGCGGCGAACACGGCGAGCGCCGGCGCGCGCGCGGGCCCGGCCAGCCGCCAGGCGAGGTGGCCCGCGAACACGAGTCCGGCGAGACCCGCCGAGTACTCGGTGAGGAACAGCAGGCCGCTGACCGCCCCCAGGCCGGCGGACCGCGCCAGCAGCGCCCGGTCGGCCCGCGCCGGCTCGGGCGTCTCCTCCTCGATCGCGGCGAGCAGGAGGAAGGCGGCGACCGACAGGAGCAGGAGCAGGGGGAGCCCGCTGACGACGACCGTCTGCTGCCAGAGCGGCACCGACACCGCGGCGGCGAGGGCGGCGATCCACGCCACGCGCTCGTCGAAGATCCGGCGCGCGAGGAGCCACAGGAGCACGAGCGCCGACCAGAACAGGACGAGGTTCACCCCCAGCACGAGGTAGTCCGGCAGCCACCCGGCCGGCGGGGACGGCACGTGGTCCCAGACGGAGGCGGGCGCGGCGGCGAACACCGCGGCGAGCACGAGCGGGTAGAGCGGCGCGTGGTGCAGCTCGGGGTACGGCCGGTCGTCGAGCGCGCGGCCCCGCGCCTTCATCACCGCGTAGGTCTGCGGGTAGTTGACGAGCGTCGTGAAGCCGGCGCCCTGCGCCACCTGCCGCGCAAGCTCGACCTGCTGCATCGTCCACTCGTTGGGCGGGCCGTGGAACTGCTTCCAGGAGAAGACGAGGGAGAGCAGCACGGCCCCGAGGAGGACGGCGGCGCGCCGCAGCGCGCGCGCCCCGGCGCCCTGCTCCAGCCAATGGACGAGGTCCTGCGTGGTCCTCACGCGTGGCCCCCGGCGCCCGCCGCCGGCTCCGACTGGTCGCGGCGCCCCATCACCGGTCGACCACGTCGAGTTCCGGCCACTGCGCGAGCTTGCGGTGGAGGGTGCGGCGGCTGATGCCGAGCAGCTCCGCGGCGGCCGTCCGGTTGCCCCGCGACTTGATCAGCGCCTCGCGGAGCAGGCGCTTCTCGTTCTCCTCCACGGAGAGCGGGTTCGCCGAGGGCGGCACCTGCAGCGGGAGCGGGGCGTCGGGCTGACCCCGGAACTTCGGCTCGAGGTCGAACTCGCTGAGGCTGCCGCCGCGGCGCAGGACGACGACGTTTTCCGCGAAGTTGCGCAGCTCGCGGATGTTGCCCGGCCAGGCGTAGCGCTGCAGGTGCTGCATGGCCCCGGGCTCGATCGCGACGGGCTCGAAGCCGTTCTCCTTGGCGAACTGCCGGACGAAATGGTCGAGGAGGAGCGGGATGTCGTCCGGGCGCTCGCGCAGCGCCGGCGTGGTGATGCGCACGACGTTGAGGCGGAAGAAGAGGTCCTCGCGGAACTTCCCCTCGCGCACCATCTGCTCGAGGTTCCGGTTGGTCGCCGCCACCAGCCGCACGTCCACCGCCAGCGTCTTCGTGCTGCCGATGCGCTCGAAGCTCCGCGTCTCGAGGAAACGCAGCAGCTTCACCTGGATCTCCGGGCCGATCTCCCCGATCTCGTCGAGGAAGACCGTGCCGCCGTCGGCCGCCTCGAAGCGCCCGACGCGCCGGTCGGTTGCGCCGGTGAACGCCCCGCGCTCGTGGCCGAAGAGCTCGCTCTCCAGCAGCGTCGCCGGCAGCGCCGCGCAGTGCACGGGGATGAAGGCGGCCCGCGAGCGCGGGCTGGCCTGGTGGATGGCTTGGGCGACGAGCTCCTTGCCCGTGCCGGTCTCGCCCTCGATGAGGATCGTCGCCTTCGAGGGCGCCACGAGGCGCACCCGCTCGATCAGCTCCTTCAGCTTCTGCGAATGCCCGATGATGCCGTCCGCGTTGAACTTCTCGTCCAGGCGCTCGTGCAGCTGCTTGACCTCGACCTCGAGGGTCCGGGTCTTCAGCGCCCGCTGGATCAGGATCTCGAGCCGCTCGATGTTGACGGGCTTGGTGAGGAAATCGACCGCGCCGCGCTTCATCGCCTCGACCGCGGAATCGATGCTGCCGTAGGCGGTCATCATGATGACGGCCGGCCGGTTCGCCAGCGTCAGGGCCTTGTCGATGACCTTCAGGCCGCTCTTTCCGGGCATGCGGAGGTCGGTGAGGATCACGTCGAACTCCTGCGCCTCCATGAGGTTGAAGCCCTCGTCCGCGCTGGCCGCGACGGAGACGTCGTAGTTGTCCTGCAGCGCCTGCTGAAGGCCTTCCCGGGTGTGCTTCTCGTCGTCGACGATCAGGACGCTGGGAACCATGCGGGGATGAAGCCCCCGGGGCGACGGTCGGTCAACGGGAAATGCGACAAGGTGGCACACGTCCACCCGCCGGCCGAAGTTTCGATTTGCCGCGCGGCCCCAATGGGCAACGAGTTCTCGCTCCCCATCCTCATGATCACCCGCCCCCTTGTCCGCCTCGTCCTCGTCGCCGCCGCGGCGTTCGCGCTCGCCGGCTGCGCCAATTTCCCGGCCAACACGCCCACGGCCGCGGCGTCCCAGCCCCCGGCGCAGACGAAGGCGCCTTGAGGCGTCGCGCCGGGTGCACCCGGCCGCGTCCGTTCGAGCGAGGCGCACCGGCTCGTCCCGGCCGGCGGGTTTCATCTGGCCGCTTGAGTCCGACGCCCTTCAGGCCATCGTGACCCCATGATCACGCGGGGAGCCAGAACGTGGGTGTGGGCCTCGCTGGCCATGCTGGTGCTGTCGGGCTGCCTGTGGGCGCCGCCCCGGGCCGCGCGGGCGGAACGCGCTCCGCCGCTCCGCACCCTCGCGATCCTCGTCGTCTTCGACACCGTCGCGCCGGCGCCGGAAGCGATCGCGCGGGCCCGCCGGGAGGTGTTGGACCAGTTGACCGCGCGGGGCATCGTGGGCCCCGATACGCGGGTCGTGAACGACCCCGCGCTCGCCGACGAAGTCGTGGCCGTGACGCTCGCGGCCGACGGCACGTACCGCTTCACCTTCCTCGCCGTGCTCGGCCGGCAGCCTCCGGATTTCCCCGAGCGCACGGTCCGGTACCGGACGGAGTACCGCGCCGACTACTACGACTACCCCCGGGGCCCCGGCTACGATTACCCGTACGTGCCCCGCTACGGGCGCCCGCCCTATGGAGGGCCGCCGTACCACGGCCACCCGGACCGGCCGATTCCGCCGCGAGGCGACGGAGGATCCCGACCGCCTCCCCACCACCCGCCTCCGGCATCGCCCCCGTCGGCGCCCCCGCCGTCCACGCCGCCGGTCGTCGCTCCGCCCTCTCCCCCACCCGCTCCGCCCCCGCCTCCGCCGGCGTCGCCTCCGACCGTGGTCCGCGACAGCGAGCGGCTGGAACCCCGCGATCCCGAACCGCCGCGCTGACGGGCGGCCGGGGAAGCGCCGCGGCCCTATCCGGCCGGCGCGGCCGCCTTCGAGAGCACGCGGTGGATGCCGGCCGCGGCCTTCCGGCCGTCGCGCACGGCGTGCACGACGAGGCTCGGCCCGCGCACGGCGTCCCCGCCGGCGAAGACGCCGGGCACGTTCGTCATCTGGTCCGCGTCGACCTTGAGCCCGTCCCATTCGTCCACCTCGAGGCGGTCGAACCCGCTGCCGGCGGGGAAGGTCACGGGGTCGAACCCGTAGGCGACGAGCACGACGTCGGCCGCCACCGCGAACTCCGAATCGGGCACGGGCCGCGGCTTGCGCCGGCCGGACGCATCGGGCGCGCCGAGCTCCATCCGGGTGCAGCGGACCTCGACCACCGCGCCGTCGCCGTTGCCGACGATCTCCAGCGGGTTGGCGAGGAAGACGAAGCGGGCGCCCTCCTCGACCGCGTTCGCGTACTCCTTGCGGCTGCCGGGCATGTTGGCGAAGTCGCGGCGGTAGAGGCAGGTGACCTCGCGCGCGCCGCCGCGCAGCGCGGTGCGGAGGCAGTCCATCGCGGTGTCGCCGCCGCCGAGCACGACCACGCGCCGGCCGGCGACCTCGATCCGCGGACCGTCCACGAGCGGCGAGTCCACGTTCTCCTGCACGAGGAACGGCAGCGCGTCCACGATGCCCCGCAGCTCCTTGCCCGGCAGCTCGAGCGGCTTGGGCCGCTGCGCGCCGAAGGCGAGGAAGACGGCGTCGAACTCCGCGCGCAGCTCCGTCAGCGTCACCTCCCAGCCGACCTTCACGCCGAGCCGGAACTCCACGCCGCGGCGCGCGAGGAGGTCGAGGCGCCGGTCCACGACGCGCTTCTCCAGCTTGAACGCCGGGATGCCGTTCACGAGGAGGCCGCCGGGGATGAGGAGCGACTCGAGGACGACGACCCCGTAGCCGAGCTTCGCCAGCTCGTCGGCGCAGGCCAGGCCGCCCGGGCCGGAGCCGATCACGGCGACCCGCCGGCCGTTGGGCGGGGCCTGCACGAGCTCGGGCGGGGCGTGCCGGAAGGCGTACTCGTTGATGAACCGCTCGACCGCGCCGATGGCGACCGCCTCGTTGCGCGCGTTGAGGATGCACGAGCCCTCGCACAGCCGCTCCTGCGGGCAGACGCGGGAGCAGATCTCCGGCATGTTGCTCGTGGACCGCGAGACGGCCGCGGCCTCGAGGAACTGGCCCTGCGCGGTGAGCGCCAGCCACTCCGGGATGCGGTTGTGCAGCGGGCAGGCCTGCACGCAGCCGGGCGTCGGGCACTGGATGCAGCGCAGCGCCTGCGCGCGCGCGGTGGCCTCGTCGAAGTCGCCGTAGACCTCGCGGAAGTCCCCCACCCGCTCGGCCACGTCCCGCTTCGGCGGCGAGGCCCGCCCGATCTTGAACCAGGCGTACTTGTCGACAGTGAGCGGCGACGGCGGTGTCATGCGTGGGTTCCCGGCGGTCGCATCATGCCCGCGACCGCGGCCCGCGGCCCGCCGCGGCTTGTCCAAGGCTGCGCACGCCTTGGCGCGCCTCCACCCGTCAGCGCAGCATGCGCAGGCGCCGGTGCTTCTGGGGGAACTGGAGGGTCACGACCGTGCCGACGCCCTCCTTGCTCTCGATGCCGACGTGCCCGCCGTGGTCGCGCAGGATGCGCTGCACGATCATCAGGCCGAGGCCGTGCCCGCCGGCCTTGGTCGTGTGGTAGGGCGAGAAGAGGCGCGGGAGGTCCTCGACCTTGATGCCGCTCCCGGTGTCGGCCACCGCCACGAAGACGGAATCGTCGTCGGTCCGCACCCGCAGGCTGAGCCGGCCGCCCGGCCCCATCGCCTCCATCGCGTTCTTCACGAGGTTGAAGAACACCTGCTTGAGCTGGTTGCGGTCGGCCATGATGACCGGCGTGCTGGCCGGCAGCTCGCCGTCGACCGCGATGCCGCGGTCCTCGAGCTCGCGCGCCTGGAAGTGCAGCACCTCCTCGAGCACCTCGACGAGGTTGGTCTCGGCGAGGTCCGGCGGGCGCGGGCGGATGGCCTCGAGGAAGTTCCGGATGATGCCGTCGAGGCGCGCCACCTCGTCCTGGCAGACCTTGAGCGAGTCGCGCAGCGCGGCGTCGTCGCGCGCGTCCCGCAGCTTCCGCAGCCGGCGCTCGATCAGCTGGAGGTGGATGGTCAGCGAACTGAGCGGGTTGCCCAATTCGTGGGCCACGCCGGCGGCGAGGAGCAGGATCGACGAGATGCGCTCGTTCTCGATCAGCTCCGCCGTGCTCTCCTTCTCGCGGGTGATGTCGGAGAGGATGATGGCGAACCGCGCCGCGCCGCCCGGACCCTCGTGGAACGGCACGCGGTAGAGGCGCACGACGCGCGGCTGCGGGTAGTGCAGCTCGAACTCCCGCGTGACGATCGGCGCGCCCTCCGCCGGCGCGTCGTCGCCCGCCTCGAGCGACGCGCGCAGCCCGGGCACGACGCGCCAGAGCGAGGCGCCGGCCGCGCCGTCCTTGAGGCCGATGAGCCGGCCGGCCGCGTCGTTCGCGTAGTCGATGTTGCCGTCGGCGTCGATGACCAGCACGCCCTCCTGCAGGGTGTTGAAGACCGACTCGAGCAGAGCGCGCTCGCGCGCGAGGCGCTGGACGAGGTTCTGCAGGTTGGCCTGGTCGAGCTGGTCGAGCCGGCCGAGGACCTTGTCGAGGGAACTGTGCTTGCGGCCCGCGGCCATGGCCGAGGTCAAAACACGACCTGCATGCGCGTCAACAGCCGGCCGCCGTCGGCCGCCGTGCCGGGGTTGTCGCCCTCCAGCCAGTTCACCTGCAGCTTGAGGTCGTCGCCGCGGATGAACCAGTTCAGCCCGAGCCCCCAGACGTCGACGTCGGGCACCCCCGGCGCGCCGCGGGCGTCGAAGGCCTCGCGCCGCAGGGCGAGCTGGAGGCGTCCGGGCAGCGCGTTCCACGCCGCGAGCGCGTGCCAGGCGAGCGGCTCGACCTCGCGCGCGGGCACGGCGTTGGCCGGCCGGAGCGTGCCGCCGAGCACCTCGCCCTGGAGTTCGAACGGCTTGGTCTTCAGCGCCGCGTCCACGCCCCACATGGTGCGCCGGCCGGAGAAGGTGTTCGCGACCAGCACGGGCGGCGCCGCGTCCTTCCACCCGAGCTGCTGGCGCAGCTCGCGGTTCTCCTGGGAGAGGCGCTGCACGGTCTGCTCGAGCGCGCGGAGCCGCTCCTCGACGGACGGCTCGGCCGCGCGGCCGGGCCAGGCGGCGGCGGCCGCGAGCGCGAGGATCCAGCCGAGGCGGGAGGACATGGAAGGGAAAACCACGGTCCCGGCGAACGAACGCAAGCCGAACCTTGCCGCGGCCCGCCGGTCGCCCGGTCAGCCGAACAGCGTCATCTGGCCCTCGAGGTCGCGCGGCTGGGCGAAGAGCTTGCGGAGGAAGCTGTCGCGGTGCGCGGCGCAGCGCCCGAGCTTCAGGACCGCCGCGCGGTGCTCCTCCGTGCCGTAGCCCTTGTGCTGGGCGAAGCCGTAGCCGGGATGGACCGCGTCGAGCTCGTCCATCAGCCGGTCGCGCGTGACCTTGGCGACGATCGAGGCCATCGCGATGCAGAGCGAGCGGGCGTCGCCGTTGACCAGCCCGTCGTGGGGGTAAGGGAAATGCCGCAGCGGCAGGCCGTCCACGAGGATGCGGCACGAGGCGGCGGGCCGGAAGGACGCGCGCTCCGCGTCGCTGGAGAAGAGGTCGGGCTCCGTCTTGGCGGCGAAGGCGTCGGGCGGGTAGACCTGCTCGAGGGCCCGGCGCATCGCGACCTTCGTCGCGCCCAGGATGTTGAGCGTCTCGACCTCCGCCACGCTCGCGACGCCGAAGGTGGCGTGGATCTGTCCGGCGCGGGCGAGCCCGTCGAACTCGGCCCACAGCTCGGCCCGTTCGGCGGGGGTCAGCTGCTTCGAGTCGTTGACCCGGCCGGACCGCGCGACGGCCCAGCGCGACTCGAGGAAGTCGCGCGAGACGAGCACCGCGCCCGCCACGACCGGGCCGGCGAGCGCGCCGCGGCCGGCCTCGTCCACGCCGAGCAGGCCGGAGTAGCCCTGGATCTGCTTCAGGTCGAAGGCGCGGAGCTGGCGGCGCTTCGCGGGCATGGGCGGACGCGGCGGCTCAGGCGCGCCGCCACTCGGTCTTCTCGCGCGGCACGGGGAGCGGCAGCTCGTCGAGCTTCCCGGCCGCGGCCACGACCTCGTAGCAGGTGCGGAAGTGCAGCTTGGCGAAGCGCCCCAGGGCGCGGGCGCCGAGGCGGGCGACGATCTCGGCCGCCTGCGCCTTGGCCGTCGCGCCGGCGCCGAACTGCAGGGGAGTGCCGAATTCCCGGCCGAGGTCGCGCATGGCGCGCAGGAACTCGGCGCGCGCCACGACCGAGGCGGCGGCGACGACGGGGTCCGACTCCGCCTTGGTCCGCATCTCCAGCCGGAACCGCTCGAGCCCGCGCTTCTTCAGCTCCTGCTGGACGAGGGGCTCGGTGGAGAACTGGTCGAGCAGCCCGCGGTCCACCCACCGCCGCCCGAGCGCGGCTTCGAGGGCGCGCGCGTGCTGCCAGGCAAGCAGGCGGTTGAGGTTGGCGCGCGGCTTGAGCATGAGCTCGTTGTAGCGCTCCATCCCGCAGGCGACGGTCTCGACGGCGGCGCCGGGCGTCTGGCGGATGAGCTTGTCGAGCTCGAGGATGCGGGAGTCCTCGATGCTCTTGCTGTCGCGCACGCCCGCCGCGCGCCAGGCCTCGATCGCCGGCCGCTCGGCCACCACCGTCGCGGCCACCACGGGACCGAACAGGTCGCCCTTGCCCGATTCGTCGAGCCCGGCGTGCGGCTCGAACCACTCGGGGTGGTGCACCTCGTCGTAGCCGAGCTGCGCCACGCCCGTCACCTCCGCCTCGAGGATGTTCTGGACGAACTCCTCCGTGCCCTTGCCCGCGACCACGACCTTGCCGCTCTCGTAGGCGGTCACGTTGACCTTCGGGCCCTTGAACGCGAACCGGGCGTAGGGCACCTCGACCGCCTCCCAGTCCCGGCGCGCGACCGCGGCGCGCAGCTTGTCGAGGTGCGCGTCGTCGAGCTTGAGCGTGTAGGAGGTGAGCGCCTTCGGCTGCCCGGCCGCGGCGTCGTCGGACCGTTTGGGCATGCGCCGAAGTGGCCAGAAAGCGCCCCAAAACACACGCAAAACTTCCGGGCCGCCGGCCGAAGACCCGGCTTCCCAGCGGCGCCCGAATCTGGCAACCAACGCGTCCCGTGCCCCCCGCCGCCGCCCGCCTCGCCGACCGCTCCGCCGCCTTCCGCGCGGCCCTGCACGCGTGGTACCATGCGCACCGGCGGCCGCTGCCGTGGCGGACCGAGCCCTCCCTCTACCGCACGGTGGTGTCGGAGTTCATGCTCCAGCAGACGCAGGTGGCGACCGCCCTGCCCTTCTTCGACCGCTGGATGCGGGAGCTGCCCGACTTCGGGGCGCTGGCCGCGGCGTCCGAGGAGCGGGTGCTCAAGCTCTGGGAGGGACTCGGCTACTACTCCCGCGCCCGCAACCTCCACCGCCTCGGCCGCGCCCTCGCCGCCCGCGACGAGCCGCCGCGGGATCCCGCCGGCTGGCTCGAACTGCCGGGCGTCGGACCGTACACCGCCGCGGCCGTGACCAGCATCGCCTTCGGCCACCCGGTCGCGTGCGTGGACGGCAACGTCGTCCGCATCCTCGCCCGCCTGACGGACGAGGGGCGGACCTTCCGCGACGGCGGCGAGGCGGTCCGTCATTTCTCCCCGCTCGCCGCCGCCCTTGTGGCCGGGCCCGACCCGGGCACGCACAACCAGGCGATGATGGAGCTGGGCGCGACCGTCTGCTTCCGCGCGAAGCCGCTCTGCCTCACCTGCCCCGTGGCGGACTTCTGCGCCGCCCGCCGCGCCGGCGACCCCGCCGCGCTGCCCCGGCTCGCGCCCAAGCGCGTCGAGCGGGTCGAGGTGGACCGCGCGTTCTGCGTGGACCGCGGCCGGCTGCTGCTCCGGCGCGGGGCGTCGGGCGCGCGCCGCCTCGCCGGACTCCACGAACTGCCGACCCTGCCGGAGCTCGGGATCGCGCCCGGGAAGGCCGCGCTCCTCGTCACGAAGCGCCGCGCCATCACGCGGCACCAGTTCGTCGAACGCATCCACCGGGTCGACGCCGACGCGACGCTCCGCGCCGGCGTCCGGAAGGACCCGGCGCTCGTGTGGGTCCCGCTCGGCGACCTGCCGGCGCTCACCCTCTCCGGCCCGCACCGCCGCTGGGTCGACGAACTGGTCGCGACGCGGGCGGACGCCGGCGCCCCCGCCGACCTCAGGGCCGCGCGAAAGCCACGGCGCGCGGCGACCAGCGGGCGGTGAAGCCCGCCACCGCGCCCGCGGTCCGGCCGGGAAAATCCCGTCCCGCCGCGCCCGGACGGCGCAGGACGAACGACACCAGCCCGGCCGATCCCGCGGGCGGCGGCGGCCGGCCGCCGTGCCAGCGGTTCACGGCGACATGGTGGTGGTAGCCGCTGTCGCCGAGGAAGAGCGCGCCGGTGTAGGAATCCTGGCTGACGGCGAATCCGACGCCGTCCACGAACACGCGCCGCGCCTCGTCCAGGTCCTCGACCGCGAGATGCAGGTGCCCGATCCGCACCCCGGCCGCGCGGGCGCGGCCGGCGGTGTCCGCGGTCGTCTCGACCAGCAGGGCCCGGAGGTCCAGCGCCGCCGTGTGCATGTCCAGCTGCCCGGCCCGGCGCGGCCAGAGGTCGGGCGGACGATCGGCGTAGAGCTCGACCCCGTTGCCCTCGGGATCGGTGAAATAGACCGCCTCGCTCACGCCGTGGTCGGACGCGCCGAGCGGCAGGAAGCCGCGCGCCGCGAGCGCGCCGACGGCGCGCGCGAGCGCCGGGCGGTCGGGATAGAGGAAGGCCACATGGAACAGCCCGGCCGCGCCGCGGGGGGCGGGCGGGGCGGCGGGATCCGACTCGAGCACGACCAGGGCCGGGCGGGCGCCGTCGGCCGACAAGGCGAGTGCGCGCTCCGGTCCGGCCGCGGGCCCGCGGACCGGCACGAGTCCGAGGGCGTCACGATAGAAGGCCCGCGCCCGGTCGAAGTCGCGCACGCGGAGGCGCACCTCCTCGATCGCGAGTCCGGCGAAGAACGCGGGCGGTTCCGCGCCGCGGGCGGAGGCGGATTCGGGCATCGTCCTCACGCTGGGGCCCTCAGCGGCGGGACGCGAGGACGCGGTCGACGGACAGCCCGCCGCCGCCGTGGACCACGCCGATGGCCGCCAGCGCGAGCGCGAGCAGGAAGAACTCGATGCCCTCGCCCTTCTGGTTGCCGAACCAGTTCATGAAGAAGCCGTGCTGCCAGTGGACGGTGACCATGGCGACGGCCATGACCGCGCCGACCGCGGCCGCCGCGAGGCGCACGCCGATTCCGGCGAGGAGGGCGAGACCGCCGAAGAACTCGGCCAGGATCGCCGCGAAGGCGAGGATCCACGGGATGCCGAGCGTGCCGGTGAAGAAGCCCATCGTGCCCTCGAAACCGTAGCCCCCGAACCAGCCGAGGAGCTTCTGGGCCCCGTGGGGCAGAATCATCGCGCCGAGCGCGAGGCGGGCGATGGCCGGGCCGGCGGAGGCGTCGGTGGCGAGGAGGCGCCGGACGGGGCCGGACGCGAGGTCGGAGGTGGCGGAGGTGGCGGAGGCGGTGTTCATAAGGCGAGGGAGGGGACGGAAGGGATCGGGTGGAGGCCGGCAGTCTAGCCGACCGCCGCCGGGCCGGCCAATGCCCGCGCGGGCTTGCCGTTATGCCGTCGGCGCATAGCCTGGTCGCGCCATGATGCTGACGTGGATCCAGTCCTACCTCGCGGTCGTGTCGGAAGGCTCGATCAACCTCGCCGCCGCGCGGCTGCGGCTGGCCCAGCCGGCGCTGAGCCGCCAGATGCGCGCGCTCGAGCACGAGGTCGGCGTCACGCTGCTCGAGCGCGGCGTGCGCGGGGTGCGCCCGACCGAGGCCGGCGCGGCCTTCGCCCTCGAGGCGGCGCGGGTGGCCGAGGGCTGCGAGCGCGCCGTCGCGGCCGCGCGCGCGGCCGCCCGCGGCGAGCACGCGCCGCTCCGCATCGGCTACCTCCAGTCGGCCGCGCGCACCCTGCTCACGCCCGCCCTCGCCGAGCTGCGGAAGCGCCACCGCGGGCTGCGCGTCGAGCTCACCGACCTCTCGCCCGGCGAGCAGGTCCGCGCCCTGCGGGCCGGCCGGATCGACGTCGCCATCGCGGGCCAGGAGGGCGCGGTCCTCGGCCGCGCCTTCTACGCCCGCACGCTCGCGCGGCTCGGCGTCGTGGCCGCGCTGCCGACCGACCACCCGCTCGCCGACCGCGACGGCCTCGACCTCCGGGACCTGCGCGGCGACCGCTTCGTGGCCTTTCCCGAGGAGGACATGCCGGGACGCAACCGCTGGGTCGCCGCGCTCGCGCGGAAGGCGGGCTTCCGGCCGCGCCGGGGACCGGAGGCGCGCGACGTCGGCCACCTCTTCGCCCTCGTCGCCGCCGAGGGGGTCGTCGCCCTGCTGCCGAGCTACTTCACCTGCGAGCCGCACCCCGGGGCGCGGTTGGTGCCCGTGACGCGACCGGCGGCCCGCTGGGACCTCCTCGCGATCTGGCGCCGCGACCACGCCGCGCCCGTGCACACCCTGCTCGACGCGCTGGGCGCGCAGGCCAGCGACCGGGCGTGCCACCCGGAGAACTCCTGACCCCGGGCCGCCGGCACCGCGGGCCGCATCGGTCCCGGTCCGCCCGACGGCGCGCGGCGGCCGCATGGTCCGCGCGCCGCGGAAACCCCGGCCGCCACGCGGCTCACCACAGCCCCAAGCTGGTCGCGGCGACTTCCGCCGCCTGGATGAGCCGGCCGGATCCGTTCGTGACGAGCAGCAGCTTGTCCGGATCGTCTCCGATCTTCTCCAGGACCGCGGGCGGCAGGCCGCGCGCCGGCGCGCCCGGCTGGCCGCGCAGCACGACGACGAGGTCCGGAGGCGCCGACTGCAACGGCCCCAGGCGCAGGTCCTCCGTCGGCAGGTAGTCCGCCAAGCCCTCGGACCGCAGGAAGTCGCGCAGCCATCGGCTCGACGCGTCCGGGGCGAGCACGGTCTTCTCCGGGTGACCCTCGCGGACGACGCCCCGCACGCTCACGGAGATGTCGACATAGGTCTGGGGTCCGCCCAGGGCCCGCAGCCGGCGCGCGAGCCGGCGCGCCTCCGCGAAGCGCGACGGGTGCGCGAGGATCCACGCCAGGCCCTCGGCGAACCGCCGTTCGTCCGCCGGCGCGTGCAGCCGCAGCTCGCGCTGGGCCACCGGGGGGTCGTGCAGGGCCGGCATCTGCTCCGGGACCGTGCGCCAGAGGAACGCGCCCAGGTCGGCCGACCGCGACCGGGCGAAGGCGAGCACGGGGAAGAGCGGCGCCGTGCGCGGCAGCGGCCGCGCCTCCAGGGTGACCGACAGGCCGGCGGCCCGCAGCCGCGCGGCCAGCGCGCCCGCCTCGCGCGCCACCGCGGGGTCGTGGACCAGGCGGAACTCCCCGCCGGGCGCCGGCGCGGGAGTCGCCTTCTCCGAAAAGCCCGGCCAGGCGGACGCCATCACCGGCGCCCCGGCGTCGGCCCGCGCGGCCGGTGCGGCGCCGGTCGGCCAATCCTCCTCGTAGAGGGCCGAGGCCGCGTTCGAGGACAACCGGAACGCTTCGCGCAGCCGGGACACGACCGGTCCCGTGTCCGGGCGCAACCCGAAGCCCAGTTCGCCCAGCAGCGCGACCTCGCGGGCGGCGCGTTCGTCGCCCAGCCGCGGCTGCAGCTGGCGCAGGTTCCACCAGAGGGCCACGGCGCGATGCACGTCGGCGGCGCCGTCGAGCCCAACGTCCTGGGCCCGGCCCCGCCAGAGCGCCTCGCCTTCGACCAGGTCCGGAGCCCGGGCCTCCCGCCTCCGCGCCTCGATGCGGACGAACGGCACCCGCAGCACCAGCCGCATCGGACCGGTGCCGTCATCGACCTCGAGGGGCACGTCCGCCGTGCCGATCCACTGGTCGAGCAGGCGTTCGTTCACCGCGACCGAATCGCGCAGCGCCGCGGGGAATTCCTGCTGCACCACGGCGAGCCGCTCCTGCCGCAGCGCCTGCACGGTGCGGTGCAGCGGATGGCTCGGATCGACGACCTCGCGGGTGATGGTCCTCTCCTCGTAGATCGGCACGCGGATCGTGCCCGAGCGGTACAGGTCGCCCTGCCGCACGCCCGGCGGCTTGGCGCCGAAGGGCAGCGCGCGCTCGAACATGGGCCGGTCCTCGTAGCCGACCAAGGTGCGGGTCCGCTCGGTCTTGGTGATCTTCGGGGCCTCCCGGTCCGCCCGGGCCTGCGCGGCCGCGATGCGGCGGTCGAGCTCGGCCAAATTCTCCTTTTGGGTGCGTTCGAAGGCGGTGAAGGCGTCGCTCTGGATCGGGACGTAGGTCCGCTCGAGGAACGCGGAGTGCCTCGGTGCCGCGACCGCGCGGGGCGCGGCGGCCTTGATCCGCAGGGTCGCGCCCGGGCCCGCCGCGCGGTACGCGTCGCGCGCCGGGGAGCGACGGTGCGCGATCTCGGCCACGTCGGCGAACGGGGTCGGGTCGTTGCCCAACACGTCGTGCGGGTGGCGCAGCAGCGGGGACCAGGGGGGAATCGTGTAGCCCAGGGTCCCGAGGCCGGTGACGGGCGGGAGGATGCGCGGCAGTTCGGCCAGCACCCGGCGCCGCCAGAGCATCCAGCCTTCATTGGCATCGAGGGACCGTTCGACCAGACTGCGCCCCCCCTGGCCCGGCGGCTGGCTGACGCGGTCGCGCAGCATCCAGGCCAGCAGCGCCGTGCCCGGCCGATCCTCGCGCCAAGCCTCATCCGCCCGGGCCTCGAGGAGCGGGCGGAAAAGGTCGCGCGTCGGGAGACTCGCGCCCGGCGTCTGCGCCGCGAGCCGCTCGGCCGAGCGCCGCACCGCGAAGTACGCGGCAAGGTAGTCGATCGCGGCCGCCGGATCCGCCTCGTCGAGCGCCTGCTCCAATCCCGCCTGGGCCGCGGCGAAGGCCTCCGACTCCTGCGCGAGCGACGCGACCGGGGTCCGGAAGACCTCGAGTTCGTCGATCGGCGTTCCGTCGCGGGCGTGTCCGGTCAGCGGCTCGGGGAGCTGCGGGAGGACGAAGGCCGGCTCCGTCTCGGCCGCGACTCCGGCCGCGGCGCCGAGGACGCAGGCGAGGAAGGGTCGGACCAGGGCGCGCGGGGCGGGGAGCGACATGACGGCAGCCTAGCCTGCCGGCGCCGGATGGCGCCATACGTGATTTCACCCGGTCGCGCGGACCGGGATCGTCAGGCCCCGAAGCGGGCCGCGATCAGCTCCTCGACGCGGCGCTTGGAGCGCAGCACGTCCTCGACCGACAGGCGGGGGCTGAACTCGAGCACGAGCTCGTGCTCGGGGCGCCAGAATTCGCTGACCATGCCGAAGTCGATCCTACCCGATCCGATGGCCTGGTGGTCGTGGCCCTCGGCGCTGACGTCGTGCAAATGGAAACCCACGAGCCGCGCCGCGTTCTTCGCGAGGTGCTCGCGGTGGTCGAGGATGCCGAGGCTCTCCTTGATGTGCGCGTGTCCGGTGTCGTGCCAGTAGCCGGCCGGCGCGTCGGGCGCGAGGGACGCCAGCAGGTCGGGGTGGTCCTCGTCCATCGGCAGCTCCTCGAACTTCTCGCGGTTCTCGAACCCCAAGGTCACCCCCTTGGCCGCGGCGTACGGGAGCAGCTCGGCCAGCCCGGCGCGGGTGTTCGCCCAGTAGGCCTCCTTGCGGTCGCGCAGCTTGGCCAGGGCCTTGGCGAGCAGCTTCTGGTAGGCGGCGTCCTGGCGGAGGTCGGCCTCGGGATGGGCCTCGGCGTAGGCGTCGAGCTTGCGCCCGGGGTTCGACCAGAAGAACTCGACGCTGCCGAGGTGCAGGACCACGCGGCGGGCCTTGACCTGGTGGGCGAAGTCGAGCGTGCGCCGGCTGTGCCGGAGCCATTGGTCGCGCTCCCGGGGATCCTTCACGCTCGGCGTGTAGAGGTTGGGCGCGGCGTGGTTGATGCCGGTGGGCAGCGGGCAGAAGTTGTGGCAGGAGGCCACCTTCACGATCCCCTCCTCCACCCCGCGCAGGATGCCGGGGACGAGGGTGATGCGGATGCCGTGGCTGAGCTCGACCCACTCGAAGCCGAGGGAGGCCATCTCCCGGAGCATCTCGTAGCCGTCCTGGTGCCGGTGCGAGAGCCAGCAGGACGAGAGGGCGAGGACGGGCTTCATGGGCGGCGCCCTATCAGAAGACGGAAACGGGCCGAGGCAAGCCGGCCGGCGCGGCAGTCGCGCGCCTCATGGGGGCGATAAAAAACCGGCCGCGCGCGGGGCGACGGCCGGTCGAAAGGGGGAGGACGCCCGCTCAGTTCGCGTAGCGGGCGCGGAGCATCGCCGTGAAGGCGGCGACCTTGTCCTTGCGGCGGCGGCGCTCGCAGGGCTTCTCGTAGTAGCGCTTGGCGCGGACATCCTTGATGATGTTCTCGCGGTCGAGCTTCTTCTTCATGCGGCGGAGCGCACGATCGATCGGCTCGTTCTTGCGCATCTTGATCTCGATAGACATGGGCGAAGGGAAGGTTCGGATGGGTCGAAAGGGCGGAGAGAATCCCGTCCGCTCCGCCGCCGTCAACGCCTATTTTTTCGCCCGGCCCCTCCCTCGTCCCGGATCCCGCCCCGGCGGTCCGGCCCGGCGGAACAAGTCCCGCCGCGCCCGCGGCTTGCGCCGGAGGCCCCGACCCGGTCTTTCCGCTTGCGGCGCCCCGACGCGGCGCATCCGATGCCCGGCCGTGGCCGCTCCGGACCAGAATTTCGTCCATCTCCACGTCCACACGGACTACAGCCTGCTGGACGGCGCCTGCCGGATCGACCGGCTGATGGACCGCGCGGCCGGGCTGGGCATGAAGGCCCTGGCCCTGACCGACCACGGCAACCTCTACGGCGCGATTGAGTTCTTCAATGCCGCCAAGGCCAAGGGCATCAAGCCCCTCATCGGCTGCGAACTGTACCTCGCCGAGGGCTCGCGCCTGGAGAAGAACGGCCGCGGCGAGGACGGGAAGAGCTACTACCACCTCGGCCTGCTCGCCCGGAACCTCGAGGGCTACCAGAACCTGCTCAAGCTCGTCTCGGACGCCCACCTGCGCGGGTTCTACTACAAGCCGCGCACCGACTACGACACCCTCGCCCGCCACGCGCACGGCCTCGTGGGCTTCACCGGCTGCCTCGCCTCCGTCGTGCCCCAGCTCCTGCTCCACGGCCGCTTCGACGACGCGCGCCGGGCCTGCGGGCGCTTCGTCGAGATCTTCGGGCGCGACAACTACTTCGTCGAACTGCAGGACCACGGCATCCCCGAGCAGCGCCAGATCATCCCCGGCCTGCTCAAGCTCGGCGAGGAGTTCGGCCTGAAGGTCGTCTGCTCGAACGACGTCCACTACGTGGACGCCGCCGACGCCGGACCGCACGACGCGCTGCTCTGCATCCAGACCGGCGCGAAGGTGGCGGACGAGGACCGGATGCGCTTCAGCGGCACGCAGTTCTACCTCAAGTCGCGCGACGAGATGCTGCGGCTCTTCGGCGAGGTGCCGGCCGCGGTCGCCAACACCCAGCTCGTGGCGGAGATGTGCGACCTCAGCATCCCGTTCCCGAAGGGCTCCGAGCGCTACCCCAAGTACCCGCTGCCGCCGGAGGTCCGCGACCGCGCCGCGCCGGCCGACTACCTCGCGGAGCTCTGCGTCGCGGGCCTGCGCCGCCGCTACGGCTTCGACCACGCCGCGGTCGCCGCCCGGCCGGCCGTCGCCGCCCGGCTCGCGCGGCTGCGCGACCTGCCCGCGGGCGAGAAGCCCCAGCCGCCCGACTACGCCGGCCTCGCCCTCGAGGAGGAGCTCGCCGTGCGGCTCGCCTACGAGCTGGCCATCATCCGGGTCACCGGCTTCGTCGACTACTTCCTCGTCGTCTGGGACTTCATCGCCTGGGCCAAGCAGCAGGGCATCCCGGTCGGCCCCGGCCGCGGCTCGGGCGCCGGCTGCCTCGTGGCCTACGTCCTCGGCATCACGAACCTCGACCCCATCCGCTTCAAGCTGCTCTTCGAGCGCTTCCTCAATCCCGAGCGCGTCTCGCCGCCGGACTTCGACATCGACTTCTGCATGCGGCGGCGCGGCGAGGTCATCGACTACGTCCGCCGCAAGTACGGCCAGGACTGCGTGGCGAACATCATCACCTACGGCACGCTCGGCGCCAAGATGGTCGTGCGCGACGTGGCCCGCGTCCACGACCTGCCCTTCGCCGAGGCCGACCGGCTGGCGAAGATGGTGCCCGACGAGCTCAACATCGCCCTGAAGGACGCGATCGAGAAGTCGGCCGAGCTCCGCGGCGAGTACGAGCGCAACCCCGTCGCGAAGAAGATCCTCGACCAGGGCCTCGTGCTCGAGGGCATGGTGCGCAACACCGGCAAGCACGCGGCCGGCATCATCATCACCGACCAGCCGCTCGACTCGTTCGTGCCGCTCACGCTGCAGGAGGGCGACGTGACCGTGCAGTACGACATGAACGCGGTCGGCAAGCTCGGGCTGCTGAAGATGGACTTCCTCGGCCTCAAGACCCTCACGGTCATCGCCGACGCGGTCGCGAACATCCGGCGCACGGTCGACCCGGCGTTCGACATCGAGACCATCCCCCTCGACGACCCGCCGACCTACGCGATGCTCAACGCCGGCCGCACGGTGGGCGTCTTCCAGCTCGAATCCGGCGGCATGCAGAGCGCCTGCCGGCAGGTGGGCGTCTCCAACATCGACGACATCAACGCCATCTGCGCCCTCTACCGACCGGGGCCGATGCAGTTCATCCCCGACTACGCCCGCGGCAAGCGCGACCCGGCGTCCGTCACCTACCCCCACCCGCTCCTCGAGCGGTCCCTGCGCGAGACCTACGGCATCATCGTCTACCAGGAGCAGGTGATGGAGTGCGCGCAGATCATCGCCGGCTACACCCTCGGCGGCGCCGACATGCTCCGGCGCGCGATGGGCAAGAAGGACGCCGAGGCGATGGCGAAGGAGCGCGCCAAGTTCGTCGAGGGCGCGAAGCGCACGCAGGGCCTCGGCGAGGCCAAGGCCAACGAGATCTTCGACCTGCTGAACAAGTTCGCGCAGTACGGCTTCAACAAGTCCCACTCCGCCGCCTACGCCCTCGTCAGCTACCAGACCGCCTACCTCAAGGCCAACCACCCGGTCGAGTTCATGGCCGCCGTGCTCACCGCCGAGCTCGGCAACGCGGACAAGGTCTCCCACTTCATCGCCGAGGCCGAGGCCATGGGCATCGTCGTGCTCGGGCCCGACGTGAACGAGTCGCGCGGGGACTTCACGCCGGTGGTGTCCGCCCCGTCGGACGCCCCCGTCCGCGGCCGCCGCGGCGACGGCGGACCCGCGGCGCCCGGCCCCGCCGGCCGCCACGTCGGCCGCATCCGCTTCGGCCTCGCCGGCATCAAGGGCGTGGGCGAACTCGCGGCGCAGAAGATCATCGAGGAGCGCGAGGCGCGCGGGCCGTTCGCCGACTTCGCCGACTTCGTCCGGCGCGTGGACGGGCGCGCCATCAACAAGCGCGTACTCGAGCACCTCGTGAAGACCGGGGCCTTCGACTTCAGCGGCGCGCCCCGCAAGCCCCTGCTCGACGGCATCGACGCCGCGCTCGCCGGCGCCGCCGCGCACGCGCGCGACCAGGCCGCGGGCCAGCAC
>CAYWTK010000050.1:24882-25075 GCA_964460895.1 uncultured Opitutaceae bacterium | reverse complement strand
ACATCGAGTCGAGATGAGAGGCAAGTGAGGGGGCTCGGCTCCGGGAGAGATTAACGGAAGTGTCGGCCGCCGCTCCCGTCGAGGGACGACGGCCGAAGGTCGAGGGTCACGACGCGGTCTTGTAGGGCGGGGTCTCCGGACCCCGCCGCGAACGTCGTTTCAGGATGCGCTGCTCAAGCCGCGCTCGCACTAC
>CAYWTK010000050.1:0-24782 GCA_964460895.1 uncultured Opitutaceae bacterium | reverse complement strand
ACATCGAGTCGAGATGAGAGGCAAGTGAGGGGGCTCGGCTCCGGGAGAGATTAACCGAAGTGTCGGCCGCCGCTCCCGTCGACGGACGACGGTCGAAGGTCGAGATTCATAAGACCCGCGGTCCTGTAGGGCGTCCCGCGGCCGCGGGACCGACCCCGCCGCGAACATCGCTACGTGCTCCGCTCCTGAGATCGCGCGCGGACGAAGGCGTCGGCCCGCCTCGAAAGTCCTTTCAGGATTCGCTCCTCAAGCCGCGCTCGCGCAACGGCGGGGTCGGGAGACCCCGCCCTACATCGGAAACTCACGCTTCCGTGATCGCCCCGCCCTCGACCCGCAGGACCTGCCAGGCGGTGCCGTCGTCCTCGGGCGGCGTCGTGCCCGTGGCCACGACCTGCGGCGCGCCGTCGAGGCCGGCCCAGAAGCGCCGGCGCCGCACGGGGTCGAGCTCGCCGAGCACGTCGTCGCAGAGCAGCACCGGCTCGACGCCGCTCCGCGTCCGGAAGTACGCCGCCTGCGCGAGGCGCAGGGCGAGGACGAGGCAGCGCTGCTGGCCCTCGGAGGCGAACTGGCGCGCCGGGCGGCCGAGGAGGAGGAAGTCGAGGTCGTCGCGGTGTGGGCAGCGCTCCGTCGTCTTGAGGAGCGTGTCGCGCGGCCGCGCCCGCGCGAGCCGCGCCGCGAACTCCTCCGCCGTGGCCGCGGCCGTGTCGGGCGCGTAGACGAGCCCGGCCGCCTCGCCCTCGGGCGCGAGCCGCGCGTGGGCGTCGCGGAAGAGGTGCGACAGCGCCTCCACCCCGGCCGCGCGCGCGGCCGTCAGGCGCACGCCGTGGCCCGCGGCCTCGCGCTCGAAGGCGTCGAGCTGCGTCGCGTCGCGCCCGCCGTGCTTGAGCAGGATGTTCCGCTCCGCCACCGCGCGCGTGTAGCCCTGCAGCGCGACGAGGTAGGCGGGGTCGGTCGCCGCCAGCGTCAGGTCCAGCCAGCGCCGCCGCAGGCCGGGCGACCCGCGCAGGAGCTGGTGGTCCTGCGAGGAGAAGACGACGGTCGGGAAGCGGCCGATGAAGTCCGCCAGGCGCGCGACCCGACCCTGGTCCCACTCGACCGTGCGCCCGTCAGGCCCGAACGCGACCGTGATCCGGCTCTCGCCGAACCGCTCGTGCTCGACGACGCAGCCGAACCCCGCCGTCGCCTGCCCGACCCCGACGAGCGCCCGCGGCTCGGCCCCCCGGAACGACCGCAGCGCCGTCACGTACCCCAGCGCCTCGAGGAAGTTCGTCTTCCCCTGCCCGTTCGCCCCCTGCAGGAACGTCCGGCGCCCGCGCAGCGCGACATCGACGAGCGCGAGGTTGCGGAAGTGCTGGAGGGTGACGCGGACGAAACGCATGGGGCGGAGGACGGACGACGGAGGGCGGAAGGCAGACGGCGGAGGGCGGAAGACGGAGGGCGGAAGACGGAGGGCGGAGGACGGAAGACAGAGGACGGCGGACGGACGGCGGAACTCAATCCTGCAGTCGGGGGTGAACGCGGAGCAGGTCATCGGTTCATCGGTTCCGGGTCATGGGTCGTTCGTGCGAGAACGGGTCAGACATCCGGGGGTCGGATTTCGGTGAGCGGTGGTCAGCGATCAGTCATCAGCGATCAGCTCTCAGCGTTCAGCTCTCAGCATTCAGCGTTCGGCTTTCAGTGTTCGGCCTTCAGTGTCCCGCATCTGGCGGTCGACCTTCCGCGTTCCGTGTCTAGCAATCTCCGTTCCGTGTTCTACGTTCGACGCTCGTCGCTCGACCTTCGACCATCGGCCTTCGGCATTCGGCTTTCAGCGTTCAGCCCTCAGCCTTCAGCGTTCCCCGTGCGGCCCCCGCCGCGAGCCGCCCCCTTTTGCCGTTGCCGGTCCCCCCGGCATCGCAAGGCTCCGGCGCATGACCTTCGAGGCTTCGCAGCAGGCGACGATCCATGCGCTCCAGGGACTTTCCGCGCAGCGCGCGGCGATCGACCGCGCCGGCGACCTGATCCTCGCGGCCCTCCGCGCGGGCCGGAAGGTCATCGCCTGCGGCAACGGCGGCAGCGCGGCCGAGGCCCAGCACCTGACGACCGAGCTCGTCGGCCGCTACTTCAAGAACCGCCGTTCCCTGCCGGCCGTGGCGCTCAGCGCCGACGGCACGCTCGTGACCTGCATCGGCAACGACTACGGGTACGACGAGGTCTTCTCCCGGCAGATCGAGGGCCTCGCCCAGCCCGGCGACGTGGTCGTGGCGCTGACCTCGAGCGGCAACTCGCCGAACATCCTGAAGGCGCTCGCCACGGCGCGCCGCCTCGGCCTCGACAGCATCGCCCTCCTCGGCCGTGGCGGCGGCAAGGCCCAGGGCCTCGCCACCGTCGAGATCGTCGTCCCCGGCGACAGCGGCGCCGCCGCGCAGGAGTGCCACCTCTTCCTCATCCACCACTTCTGCGAGCGCGTGGACGAGGCGTTCAATTGACGCTCCCAGGCGGAGCGTGCGCGGGAGCGGAGGCGGGAGTTTCGCCGCGCGTGGGCGTCTTGTTTTCCCACGGGTAGGACGGATGACGACGGATGGGACGGATCCGTCCTATCCGAGTTCATCCGTGCCATCCGTGGCCAAGATAACGTTCGCCCCACGCATCGCAGCGTCGATGCGGTCGCTCACCTTCGGCCCGCCCGCGCGGCCGGCTTCAGAGCGGGGTCACGAGCCGGTCCGTGTCGCGGATGATCGGGCCGCGGTCGTCGGGGGTCTGGCGGTGCGGCAGGTGCCAGCGGTGGCGGACGTACTCCTGCGCCTCGAGCCAGTGGTCGAGCTCGTGGCCGGTCGGGCAGCCGTCCCGCTTCCAGAGCAGGTAGGCTTCGCGGCGGATCTCCTCGGTCAGGTCGCCGCGCGGATGGATTTCATGGCGGGTGCGGATCTTCATGGCGCCTCCTTGGGTTGGCGGGATGATACACCCTCCCGCGCCGGGCGCTGCGCATATCGTGCCTTTTCTCGCGGCGGGTTTTTGGGTTTGCCGCCGGTGGGCGCGCGGGCCTTCGTGGGCCCTCCATGAGCACCGCCCCCGCCACTCCGAACGAAGTCGCCGTGATCAAGACCGCCTACGGCGAGATGACCATCGCCTTCTGGCCCGACGTCGCCCCGCAGACGGTCGAGAACTTCAAGAAGCTCGCCCGCGCGGGCTTCTACGACGGCACCGCGTTCCACCGCATCATCAAGGGCTTCATGATCCAGGGCGGCTGCCCGAACACCAAGGCCGGCGAGACCGGCATGCCCGGCACCGGCGGCCCCGGCTGGAAGGTGAAGGCCGAGTTCAACGCCAAGGCGCACGTGCGCGGCGTCATCTCGATGGCCCGCTCCGCCCACCCCGACAGCGCCGGCTCGCAGTTCTTCATCTGCCACGGCGACGCCCGCTTCCTCGACCGCCAGTACACGGCCTTCGGCCAGCTCATCAAGGGCGACGACGTCCTCGAGCGCCTCGCCACCGTCCCGGTGAAGTCCGGCGGCGGCGGCGAGAAGAGCACCCCGATCGACCGCGTCGGCGTCGAGAGCATCCGCATCGTCGCCGCCGCCTGACGCGGCCCGTCCACCCAAGGCAGCCCGGCCTCTCCGAGGACGGAATCCCGCGGCCGCCATCCCCATCGACCGCACACGCGGCCCGATGCGGCCCATCGCGCCCGGCCACTTGTAGGGCGGGGTCTCCCGACCCCGCCGCGACTGTCACCCGATCGCCGCAGCCGGCATCGCACAGTCGTCCTGAACGCGGGAACTTCTTTGGCCACGGATCGCACGGATAGCGACGGATGCCACGGACCCCACACTTCCGCGGGTCTTGCGGCCCCAGCCGTGCGAACGCCGCTCAGACTTCGACGATTTCCGTTATCCGCAGCTCCTTGGCCGCGTGATCGGCCCAGAAGCTGAAATGCCAGTCGCCGACCAGGAGGTGCTGGATCTCGCGCCCGTCCCCGTCCCGCGTCGCGTAATCACCGAGCTGACCCGGATGCTCGGCCAGCTGGAGCAGCAACCGGAACACTTGGCGCTGCTTCGGGCGCGAGAGGCCGACCAGAAAAGACGAAGCACCGCCCGAGAGGACGGGCTCGTAGCCCGAAGGGCTAGGCATGACCCAACTGCTTCGCCAAAGCCCTGAGTCTGATCTTCTTTCCCGCGTCCATCTCCCGCATCGCGCGCGTCGCCTCGCGCCGACCGGCGGGCGACTCGTGCTTCAGGCGCAGCAGGTAGGCGGAGACCATGCGCCGATCCGCCGGCGAGAGCTTCGACAGCCGCTGTTTGAGGTCGAGCATGGCGGACGCGGTCACGCCGGGACCCTAACTTCGCGCAAAGGAGCGTCAAGTGACGGAATCCCCGGATCTCCACGACGTCGCCCCGCCGCCCCAGGTAGCCTCTCCGAGGACGGGAGCCCGCGGCCGCCATCCCCATCGACCGCACACGCGGCCCGATGCGGCTCATCGCGCCCGGCCACTTGTAGGGCGGGGTCTCCCGACCCCGCCGCGACCGTCACCCGATCGCCGCAGCCGCACTCACACCCTCGAAACGCGCGCGGTCGTTCCCTTGGCCACGTCCGGGCCACACCTCGCTCCCGTCATTCCCGCGAGCCCCATCGCCACCCCGGTTTCTCGCCCTTCCAGTAACAGATGCCGAGGAGCCCGCCCCCGAGGACCAGGCAGTAGGCCACATAGAGCACCGGATGGACTCCCACCAGCGGACCTCCCGCGAACAGCGCCGCGACGAAACCACCCAGCACGGCCCAGCCCTGCCAGCGGAGGGGAAGTCCCCAGCCCCAGCCGTACGTCTTCGCCGCGAACCAGGCTTGTTCCCTCGGCAGTGGCATCGACCGAGTTGAACCGCGCCCGCCGCCGCGCCGCAACAGCGTTCACCGGCTAGCTTCGATGCGCGGCCCGGTAAAACGTGCCCGTCGGTCGGCGACAACGAACAACGGCCTGCCCCCCTCTCGACAAGGCCGCCGGCCCGGCTACCGCTTCGCGGCGAATTCCGGCGCGAGGTATTTCAGGTGGATGTGGATCGGACGGACGAACTCCGTCTCGTGCCCGGTAATCCGAATCTCCGCCTGGACCACCTCATCGAACGGGCAGTTCACGCAGCGACGCACCGACCGCACGGTGACCTCCGTTCCCGCGGGGAGCGTGTGCCGGGTGATCAACTCCGGGCCGCGCCAACCCGGCGTCGTCGGATTGACGACGTAGTAGTCGACCGTCTTCCCGTAGCCCGGCGGCGCGTTCACCCCGGAGAGGTGCATGGGCACCTTCAGCCGATACGAGGCGCCGACGTAGGCGCGAAAGGCGGGGTTGGTGCTGACGTCCTCATGCCTCTGCGGCGTGTTGCAGCCGCCCAAAAGCGCCGCCGCGAACAGGAGCCCGAAGGAGACCGTCCTCGTTTTTCCGGAAAGCATGATTCCGACCCGCGCCGAAGCTCCGTCTCAGCGGGGCCGCACCGCCACTGAACGACCGGACCGCCTCCGGTTCAATCGTCGATTCCCCGCGACCGTACGACGGATTCGGCACCTTGCCCGTCGACAGTTTTCAGCACACTCCCGAAGGGCTTACTTCAATCTATGCCCTTCGCCAACTCGTCTGAAACGCTACATCCAAACAACGCCTCAACCTATCCCGATTCGCAATGGCAGCGCATTACCGCGTCCGTCGCAGGGCCAACAGCAGCGACCAACGGTTTAAGTCCTCCTACCAATCACGATTGCAGTAGAGTCGTCTCTGAAGAACGGACCACCACGTGCGCAATGAGTGCTTCTGGTCGCTGAAACCAGCAGGAGAAACTCCTCGCAGAACTCCATGCTTCGCTCATTCTCATTTGCATGCACGAAACTGGCGTAGCACCACCGTGGTACTACAACTACGAGCAGAAGCTCGCAGCCGTAAGGGAAGCAAAGTCCAGCTTTCATGCCCGCTGTACCGAGCTTGGAATTCAGCCTGTCGCTGTAATGCTAAGCTACACCAAAGAGATTGTCGCGGCAGCAGTACATGAGAGCAACTGGCAAGAGGGTGTCGAAGTAAGCCTCGGCAGAACTAGGGAGTTGTCGGATGTCGTCTTCGCGGATTTCTCTCCGTCAAAGAACCCGGGATTGGACATCGATTGGATCCTTCAGAACCATCGCGAAAGGGTCCTAAAGGCGAAACGCCAGGGAATATCTGAAGATGACCTCGTCGCTCTCAACTTATCGGCTACTTATCGTGCGATAGAGTGGCTGTTAATCGATATCCAAACTCGCTATAACGCGATTCTCGCTCGACTACTAGATACACTATTGGCGGCGCTTCCCAAAGAGGCCCTGAGCGGTGCTAGTGAAGCCATAGAAAGAGGAAAGCGAGCTAGCGCAGATCTGTTTGGCTCTCAACCATTGCCATTCCCAGTAACACATGGCGTCCGTTCTGGAGCAGAGTTCCTCGCAAAGGGCGGCATTTTTGAGCACTCAGCCGACCTAGAAATGTTGGAGCTGAGACACGTCCATCTCCTGCACAGACTGTTGTTCATGGGAGTTTTTCCTGCCGCGAGGTGCGGTGTCTTCCGACGCTCGCACGTAAACGTCGGGCGCAACGATCTTTTCTTTCCGCCACCAGATGCTGTGCAACCTCTAATGAAAGAGTTCGTGCGCAGCTACCCGCTAAGCGTTGCGTTCGGAAACTCTAGCGATGAAGTGATGGCAGCTGCCAAGTTCTCGCATCGTTTCGTGGCGATTCACCCTTACAATGATGGCAACGGGAGAATCTCGCGGGCCCTGATGAATCTCGTTCTCTGCGGGCAACACCCGTTTGTCGCACTCAAGGCAACGACACAGAAGGCTCGCACGCGGTACTACTATTCACTGAGAAGAGCCGATCGTGGTGATCTGCGTCCCCTCGCCTGTCTAATTGCTATGTCGCTGGTGGAGACCTACAATCGAATTTTGGGTTCGCTCGGCAAGAATTAGGATTCGAACCAACAAGACGTTGCACGTTATTCGAGCTACGTCGGTAGTGACCACCCCATCCAACTCCACCATTGAGTTCGGCCAATTGAGTCTCGTTCGCCAACCTACCCGACACGCGGGCACAGCGAGAAAAACCTATCCCAAAGAGAAAGGGGAGAGGACGAACTCGGATTACGCCCTGGTCGAGTGCGCACCGCAGCGGCGCCAGGTCCGTCACAGAGCTGGCAACAACAAGCAACCGCCTGGCTCCACTAGAAAAGAGCGAAGGCTACCTGTTGAGTCGCGCTCGTTCACTACTCAGCGCGCCTCGCCGTAGAGCGCCTGGCCGGCGACCGGGGAGGCGAACATCTCGGCGGCGACGTGGCCGATGCCGGGGGCCTCGAACTTGCGCCAGTTGAACTCCCAGCCGCGCTCGCGGGCGACGCGCTGGGCGAACTCCCAGGTCGCGAGCCCGCGGGCGTAGCGGTGCGGGCCCTGCTTCATGGACTCCTCGTCGCGCGAGAGGCTGTCGTCGTTCGGGTCGATGTCGCCCGTCCCGAGATAGAGCGTGAGCCGCGCGGCGAGGTAGCGGCGCAGGGCCTCGTCGTCCGCCAATTCCGCCGGCAGCCCGCCGAAGCCGTGTCCGTACGGCGCCTCGCGCGTGGGCCAGAGGTGCGAGCCGGGGTTGGCGGCGACGACCTCCTTCGCCCCGAACGTCCCCGCCAGCGCGGTCATGCGCACGAGGAATTGTCCGCCCGCGGAATGGCCGATGAACGAGTACGGCAGGTCCGGCTTCCCCTCGAGGGCGAGCAGCGCCGCCACCAGCCGCGGCACGTATTGGTAGGTCCAGGCCTCGCGCGGCTGCGGCACGCCGCCGCGGACGATGCCGCCGCGTTGGTAGGCCTCGGTGGGAAAACGCTCCCGGTCGAACAGCGGCGCCGCCACGATCGCGCCGAAGCGCTCGGCCAGCGTGATGGCGAAGGTGCGATACTCCTCGGCATTGCGGCCCACCCCGTGGAAGACGACCAGCAGCGGCCCGCCCTTGTAGGTCGGCGGCTTGTAGGTGAAGACCTGCAGCGGCAGGCCGACGTCCAGCGTCAGCGCGGCGGGTCCGACCGGAATGCCCGCCGGCGCCTCCGGCGCGGGCGCGGGCGCGGCGACCGGGGCCGGCGCGACCGGTGCCGGGGCGGCGACGGGCGCGGGAGCCTGACCGTGGACGGAGGCAGCGAGCAGGACGGCGGCGATCAGGAACGGCGAGCGGAGGCGCATTCTCCTAGGGAGCCCTGCCCGCGAGCGCGCGCAAGCCGCGAGGACGGGGTAATTCTACGCCCGCGGCGGCAGCGCCAGCCCGGACCTTTCGCACAGTGGCGGAAGCCGTGAGGCTTTCGCCTCCCGCGCGCGGCGAAATTCTCACGAATTCCGCTACGACAGACCGTCGGCGGTTCCCCTGAGGTGTGAGAAATCGCGGCTCGGGCGCCGGCCGCTTCGAAGGCGATGTCGCGTCCGGTGGTTCTTTCTCCCACGGTTTGGGCGGATGACAGCGGATGCAACGGATCCGTCCGATTCGTACCCATCCGCGGAATCCGTGGCCAACAGCAGGTGGGGCCGCGGTCAGCAGGCGCCGTCCAACGCCAGGCCCTCGAAGCGGCGGAAAGCCCCAGACCTGTGTCTTCGGTCGCGGCGGGTTCGGGCGCGCCCACCGCAGCTTTGGCGGAGGTGGGTGAACGGCGGGCGATTGTCCGCGATTTCAGGAGCGTGGCCGGAAACGACGGTCGCGGCGGGGTCGGGAGACCCCGCCCTACACGGGACAATCGTACGCCTCAGGCCTGGTCGAAGCCGACGGCCTTCGCCACTTCGTCGTAGACGATGCGGCCGCCGCGGGTGTTCACGCCCTTGGCGAGGCCCTTGTGCTCGGCCAGGGCGCGCTCGACGCCCTTCTGCACGATCATGGCGACGTACGGCTCGGTGGCCTGCGTCAGGCCCATCGTCGAGGTGCGCCCGACGAGCGCCGGCATGTTCGGCACGGCGTAGTGGTTCACGCCGAACTCCTGGTAGGTCGGCTTCTCGTGCGAGGTGTAGCGGATGCCCTCGACGCAGCCGCCCTGGTCGATGGCGATGTCCACGATGACCGAGCCGGGGCGCATCTGCTTCACCATCTTCTTGGTGACGACGATGGGGGCCTTGGCGGCGGGGATGAGGACGGCGCCGATCAGCAGGTCGGCGGAGGCGACCTCGGCCTCGACGTTGGCGGGGTTGGAGACGAGGGTGACGACCTTGCCGCGGTACTCCTGGTCCATGACCTCGAGCTTGCGGGTGTCGAGGTCGAGCACGGTCACGCGCGCGCCCATGCCGGCCGCCATGCGGACCGCGTGCGCGCCGGAATTGCCCGCGCCGACCACGACGACGTGGCCGGGCATCGTGCCGGGGATACCGCCGAGGAGCACGCCGGAGCCGCCGTTCTGCGACTGGAGGAAATAGGCGCCGACCTGGATGGAGAGGCGGCCGGCGATCTGCGACATCGGCTTGAGCAGCGGGAACTGGCCGTCCGAGCTCTCGACCGTCTCGTAGGCGATGCCGAGGATGCCCTTCCTGCAGAGCTGCTTCGCCAGGGCCGGACCGGCGGCGAGGTGCAGGTAGGTGAAGATCGTCTGCCCCTGCTGCATCAGGTCGAACTCGGCCTCGAGGGGCTCCTTCACCTTCAGGATCATGTCGGCGCCGCGCCAGACCTTGGCGGCGGACGACGCGATGCTCGCGCCGGCGGCCTTGTATTCGGCGTCCGAGAAGCCGGCGGTCACGCCGGCGTTCTTCTCGATCACCACCTTCGCGCCGAGCGAGGTCACCCGCCGGCACAGGCTGGGGGTCATGGAGACGCGTTTCTCGCCGATTTTGATCTCTCTGGGGACGCCGATAATCATGCGGCAACGGGATACCTTCGCCGGGCGTTATGACAAGACCGCTCCGGCCGGCCGTCCCGGTAGTGCCCGGCCTTTTCCCCGGCTCCGGCCGCCTAATCCTCGACAGGGTCGCGGCCCCGGAGATTGAATCCGCGCCCTCCCCCCGGCGATGGAACCGCACCTCTTCCCCATCCTCGGCGCGCCGCTCGCCCTCGGCCTGCTGGTCGTGAGCCTCCACTTCCGGCGCAAGCACCGGTTCCTGCGCGACACCCCGACCTCCAAGGCCCACGGGGTCTTCATCGGTCAGGTCGAGGTGGAGGGCACGGCGGAATGCGCGACCCCGGTGCGCAGCTTCCTCGCGGGCGCCGAGTGCGTGCTGTTCAGCTACCGCGTGGAGGAGCGCTGGTCGCGGCTGGAGACCGAGACCTACCGGGATTCCAAGGGCAACACCCGCACGCGCGTCCGGCGGAAGTCCGGCTGGAAGCGCGTGGCGGGCGACGGCCACTCGCAGCCGTTCTACGTGCGGGACGACACGGGCGCGGTGCTCGTGCGGCCGGATCGCGCGACGGTCGAGCCGGCCCCGCTCTTCGACCAGACCGTGTCGCGCGGCGACGCGCTCTACTACGGCAAGGGCCCGCCCGGCGCGGTGTCCGACTCCGACGGCGTCCGCCGCTTCGTCGAGGAGGGCATCCCGCTCCACGCCCGGCTCTTCGTCGCGGGCCGGGCGCGCGAGCGCGCCGACCTGGTCGCGCCGGAGATCGCCGCGGACGACGCGGCGGAGCTCTTCCTCATCAGCACCCGCACGGAGGACAAGGTCGCGCGCGGCTACGCCTTCAGCTCCTGGGGGGCGTGGGTCTTCGGCCTCGCCGTCGCCGTCGGCGCCGCGGCCGGCTGGCTCGCCGCGCAGGGCCGGCCGCCGTCGCCCGGCTGGCCCGCGGCGGCCGCCGCGGCCTACCTCGGGCTCTGGTCGCTCGCCTGGGTCTGGATGGCGTACAACAGCCTCGTCACCCTCCGCGAGCGCACCCGGCAGGGCTGGTCGCTGATCGACGTGCAGCTCAAGCGCCGGCACGACCTGATCCCGTCGCTCGTCGCCGCGCTCGACGCCGCGCGCGGCCACGAGGCGGACACGCAGGCCGCTCTCGCCGCGCTGCGGACGCAGGCGGTCGCGACGCCGCCCGGGGTGGCCGGACCCGACTACCACGCCCTCGCCCGGTCGGTGACCGCCGTGGTCGAGCGCTACCCGGAGCTCGGCGCCGCCCCGGGTTTCCGCGCCCTCCACGACGAACTCGTCCGCACCGAGCAGCGCATCGCCCTCGCCCGCGCCTACTACAACGACATCGCGACCCACTTCGCCACACGGCTGGAGCAGGTGCCCGACCGCTGGGTCGCCGCCCTAGGCGCGATGAAGCCCGCGCCGCTGCTCGGGGCGGAGGACTTCGAACGCGCGCCGGTGCGCGTGGACCTCGCGCCTCCGCCATGAATGCCGCCCAACCCCTCTCCCTCATCGTCGCCTGCGCCGAGAACCGCGTCATCGGGCGCGCCGGCCGGCTGCCGTTCCACATTCCCGAGGACCAGGCGTGGTTCCACGAGAAGACCGCGGGCCGCACGGTCGTGCTCGGACGCATCTGCTACGAGACCTGGCCGCGCGTGCGCGCGGACGGGCGCGTGCCGGTCGTCATCACCTCGAACCGCGCCCTCGCCGCTCCTGGCGTGCACCTCGCGTCCGACGTGCCCTCCGCCCTCGCGGTCGCGCGGACGCTCCCCGGCGAGATCCTCGTCTGCGGCGGCCAGCGCATCTACGAGGAGACCCTGCCGCTCGCCGACCGGCTGATCCTCACCCTCGTCCACGCCGAGGTGCCGGGCGACACCTGGTTCCCCGAGTGGCGGCACCTCCAGTGGCGCGAGACCTACCGCCGGGAGGGCGCAGACGCTTCGTATCGGTACACCTTCCTCGTGCTCGAGCGGGGTTGAGCCTGAAAGTCGGACTTAACCACGGATTACACGGATCTCACGGTTTCAAGACCCGACCCAGGGCATCGATGCCCGCGAGTCGATCAATGACCCCGATGGTGAACCCAGCATGCCGCCGCGTTGCGCCGATCATCCCTCCGGGGAATCCGTGAAGGGGCGTGTCACGGACCGGAGGATGAGGAAATCAGGAACTCAGGAATCAGGCCCATCGCCCCTATCCCGACACCCGTCGGCCGGAATTTTCGGACTGTAGGGCGGGGTCTCCCGACCCCCGCCGTCGTTCGCTCGCGACTTCGGACACACGCCCTGAAACAACGCTCGCGGCGGGGTCGGGAGACCCCGCCCTACAGGTCGAGCCCGTGAAAAGTCCAAGAGCGATGGGCCGCTCGAATCAGGCCCAGCCCTTCTCCTGATTTCCTGAGTTCCCCATTCAATCAGTAGGGAAGTTCTTCAAGAGGCCGTGCCGGCTAAAGCGGGCGCCGTCCCGGAATCGCCGGCCTCTGCGAGGCCGGCGACCGACGGATGCGGCCCTATTCCGAGAGCTCGGCCCGCAGGCGCTCCAGGTCGCGGAGCTGGGGCTCGATGTCGCGCCGCACGACGAAGCGGTTGAGCCACACCACCACGCCGCCGAGTCCGACGCACACCGCGCCGAATCCGCCCATGCGCATCCACGCCTCGGGCGTGACCGGTCCGGGCTGGGCGGCGTGCACGCCCCAGAGCAGGAGGCCGACGACGGCGAGGAAGGGCAGGACGTACCACCAGAGGACGCTGCCGAGCAGGCGGCGCTGGTGTTCGAGCTCGGCGATCTCGGCCTCGACCCGCACCCGCAGCGGGGCGTCCGGGTCCGGCCGGAGCGCCCGGGCCCGGCGGCGCTCGCGGACGAAGGCGACGCCCAGGCCGACGAGGATGGCGACGGCGCCCCAGGCCGGGGCGGCGGCCCGGCCCAGCGGCCAGAGGATGGCGGCGAAGAAGGCGGCGACGCCGAAGCTGATCCCGGCCTCGAGCCAGTCGCGGCGCGCGAGCGTGCGGGCGAGGCGGCGGCGCTGCTGCTCGAATTGGCCGACGTCCCACGTCGGCGGTTGGTAGCGCGGCAGGGCGTCCTGCCAGGTGCGTTCGAATTCAGTCCAGTTCATGGAGGATCCCCTTCATTTGGGCGGCGAGCCGCTGCCGGGCGCGCGTGAGCGCGACGCCGACGTGGTTTTCGGTCATGCCCGTGACGTCCGCGATGTCCCGGTAAGCCAGGCCGTCGAGCTGCAGGAGCAGCAGCGAGCGGTCGGCGTCGGGCAGCGCGCGCAGGGCGGAAAAGAGGTGCTCGAGCAGGTCCCCGCGCTCGGCGCGGGCCGCGGGGTCGGGCCCGCCCGCCGGCAGCTCGGCGGCGGCGTTCTCCCCCTCGGTGCGCTGCTCGTGCCGCGCGGCGTTCCGCCGCCAGGTGAGCGCGGTGTTGAGGCAGATGCGGTAGATCCAGGTCGAAGGCTTGGCGCCGGCCGCGAAGCGCGGGGCCGAGAGCCAGACCTGGTAGGCGAGCTCGCGCTCGAGGTCCTGTCGTCCCCGCTCGTCCCGCGCATGGCTGCGCGCCACGCGGGCGAGGATGCCGCCGTGCTCCGCCATCCAGGCGGAGAACAGGGCGTCGGCTTCAGGTCGAGGGAGGCTCATGCACTGGGATTAGTCTCCGCACCCCACCCTGCCCTTACGAAGAAAATCAGCCACGCTGTGGGGCGGTCCCGCGGGCGCGGGACGAGCCCGCCGTCGTTCGCCCGCGTTCTCGATCGCGATTCCTGATGACGCTCCCGCCGCATAATAGGGCCGGGCCGTTGTCCGCCCGCGTGCCCCGCGATGGCGCCAGCGCCGACGGCCGCGGCGGGGTCGGGAGACCCCGCCCTACAGTGAGGGCAGGCGGCCGGTGTGTGACCGAGTCACACCGGCCCGTCCTTGCGCGGCGAGGACACGTGGCGACGACGCCCCGGCGTTCATCCGCGCCCCGACCGCGCCGCGTGCGCCCGCGCGACGGCGACGTACTTCAGGGCCCATTGCCGGATGCCGGCCCGCTCCTCGGGCGTGAGCGGGCGGACGACCTTGGCCGGGAATCCGAGGACCATCGAGCCCGGCGGGGCCACGAAGCCCTGCGTCACCAGCGCGCCCGCGCCGACGATGCACTGGTCGCCGATGCGCGCGCCGTCGAGGATCGTCGCGCCCATGCCGATCAGGCACTCGTCGCCGATCTCGCAGGCGTGGACGATGGCGGAATGGCCGACCGTGCAATTCCGGCCGATGCGCACGCCGTGGTCGTCGGCGAGGTGCACCATCGCGAGGTCCTGGATGTTCGTCCCCTCCCCCACCTCGATGGCGTTGATGTCGCCGCGGAGGACGCAGCCGTACCAGACGCTGCTGTCGCGGCCGAGGGTGACGGCGCCGAGCACGGTGGCGTTCGGGGCCACGAAGGCGGCCGACGCCACGTCGGGCGTCCGGCCGAGGAAGCGTTCGAGTCGCGCCTGCACGTCCATGCGGCGAGCCTAGGCGGACCGCGCCGCCCGCGCCAAGCGCGGACCGGCGCCTCACCCGCGCGCGTCGCGGTCGCCGCCCGCGAGCCACACCACGAGGCCGATCGCGCAGGCCGCGGCGACGGCCAGCGCGGCGAGCGCGGCTCCGAGGAACATCAGGAGGTCGACGAGGGAGGGCGACATGCGGGGGACGGAGAGGGAGACGACGGGCCCCGGCCAAAAGTTTCTCGCCGTCGCCGAACTGTCACGCATCCTCGCGCGCAACCCCGCCCCCATGGACACTCTCACGCATGTTTTACGCGGAGCGTTCGGCTACGCGGTCCTCCTCGGGATCGCCATCGCCCTGAGCTACGACCGGCGCCACATCCCCTGGCGCATCGTCGCCGCCGGCGTGGTGCTCCAGTTCCTCTTCGCCGCGGTGGTCCTGCACGTGGGACCGGTCCGCGGGCTGGTCGAGGCGGTGGGCAACGTGTTCGTCAGCCTGATGGGCTTCACGCAGGAGGGCGTGAAGTTCGTCTTCGGCTCGCTGGCCGACCCGTCCAGGCACGGGGTGGTCTTCGCCATCGGCATCCTGCCCTCGATCATCTTCTTCTCCGCCTTCACCTCGATGCTCTACTACCTGGGCATCCTGCAGAGGATCGTCTACGCGTACGCCTGGGTCATCTCGAAGGTCATGCCGCTGTCCGGCGCGGAGACGCTCAGCGCCTCGGCCAACATCTTCCTCGGCCAGACCGAGGCGCCGTTCCTCATCAAGCCCTACCTGCCGACGCTGACGCGCTCGGAGATCTTCACGGTGATGGTCGGCGGCATGGCCACGATCGCCGGCGCGGTCATGATCGCCTACATCGCCTTCCTCGGCGGCGACGACCCGCAGCAGCAGGTGCTCTTCGCCACCCACCTCATCACCGCCTCCGTCATCAACGCCCCGGCCGGCCTGATGGTCTCGAAGATCATCCTGCCGCAGCGGGAGCAGGTGAACACGGACCTCGCGGTCTCGAAGGAGAAGATCGGCTCGAACCTCGTGGACGCCGTCTGCCTCGGCACGACCGACGGCCTCAAGCTCGCCGCCAACGTCGGCGCGATGCTCATCGCCTTCACCGCCCTCGTCGCCCTCTTCAACGCCCTCTTCGGCTGGGTCGGCGCGCCGCACACGCTCTCCGTCGGCGGCACGACGCTCTTCACCTACCCCGGCTTCAACCACCTCGTCGAGCAGGTCACGGGCGGGGTCTTCAAGACCTTCTCCCTCGAGTTCGTCTTCGGCGTGGTCTACGCGCCGATGGCCTGGCTCATCGGCATCGACTACGGCTACCTGCTCCAATCCGGCCAGCTCCTCGGCACGCGCACGGTGCTCAACGAGTTCGTCTCCTTCCTCCAGCTCGGCCAGATGAAGGCCAGCGGCACGCTGTCCGACCCGCGCACGGTCATCATCCTGACCTACGCGATGTGCGGCTTCGCCAACATCGTCTCCATCGGCATCCAGATCGGCGGCATCGGCTCCCTCGCCCCCAGCCAGCGCGGCAACCTCGCCGCCCTCGGCGTCAAGGCCGTCCTCGGCGGCACCATCGCCTGCTACCTCTCCGCCTGCATCGCGGGCATCCTCGTGCCGGTCTGAGGCCGGTGATGGCTTGGGATGAGACCGCGGTGGGTTGCCGGGACGCACCTCGATCCCCCCGCTCGGGACTCGCTCTCGCCACGCCTCTGCGCGTGGACCCCGATGCCGTGACGGGCATTTGCCGCGCCCGACCGTCCTCTTGGCCACGGATTTTTCGGATGGAGACGGATGGAATCCGTCCGATCCGGAAAGATCCGTCCTATCCGTGGGAAAAGATAACGGCCGGTGCCGGATGAAGCCGAGGACGGGACCCAGCCGTCGTCCGAACCGCTCCCCGAGGATCCCTGCGCGCCGTCATTGGCGGTGTTCCGGGGATGCGGCGCCCTCGCCGCGTCGCGCCCGACTCCGGGACGAGGGCGTCCCGGCTCCACCCGTCCAATCCGTGGCCACGGGGGCGACCGGACGCGGCGGCGCCCCCGCCGCGCTCACTTCCGCTTCCACTCGCCGCGCTCGTCCTGGATCCAGACGCCCGGCCGGGCCTGCTGCGCGATCTGGCGGGCGCGGGCGCGGGCGACGGCGTCGGGGGTCGAGCCGGTGTCCTTGGCGATGAGGGCGTAGACGGCCTCGCGGTCGCGGTTCTCGGCGTCCACGACGGACGCGGCCGACGCGGCGTCGCCGCGGACCTCGAGGAGGCCGCGGTTGTTCTCGCCGACGGCGCCCTGCGCCTTGAGCTCGTCCACCTGCGACAGGCGCTGGGCCATGCGCTGGCGGAGCTCGGCGGCGGACTGGGCGAAGGCGGCCGGGGCGGCCGCGAGGGCGACGGCGAGGGCGAGGAAGAGGATGCGGCGGATCATGGCTTGGTCTCCTGGGGCTGGTCGTGGGCGACGGTCTTCGACTGGGCGTCGAGCCCGCCGAAGAAGTCGTCGAGCGCGCGCTCGACCTTCACGTTCACGTCCACGGTGATGTGGATGGGCTTCACCTCGATCGGCTCGGTGCGGACGCTGACGCAGCCGGCGAGGCCGGCGGCGGCCAGGGCCGCGAGGCCGAGGGCGGGAAGCGGGAGGCGGTTTCTCATGCGGGGGAAAGGCGGGTGCTGACAGGTACGACGCCGGCGGGGGCCGGGATATTCACTTGGAAGCGCCGAAGCGGACGCGGTTGTCGAGCCCCATGTTCAGCAGGCCCTCGATGGGGCCGTTGACGTTGAGGTTCAGCTGGATCGGGGCCTTGACCGACTTGTCGACCGGCTCGCCCGCGACCCGCAGGACGGCGGTGCGGCCCGTCGGCAGGTCGGGCGACCGGATGTCGAGGCGCAGCTCGGTCAATTCGAGGCGCAGCAGGCCGGACTCGATGCGCTGGAGCGTGGCGTAGGTCGGCCCCGACGGGGCCACGCCGCGCGTGAGGAGGCCGGCCGCGTCGAACTCGACCTCGGCCCGCTCGCCGCGGGTGAGCTCGAGCCAGCCCTGCCCCAGCCGCAGGCCCCCGGCGTCGAGGCGGAACGGCAGCCGTCCGTCCACCCGGCCCCGCGCCCGCGCGGGCACGGTGGGCGCGAGCGCGAGCAGCGCCTCCACGGAAAGTCCCTCCGCCCGCACGGTCGCCTCGATCCCGTCGCGCCGCGGGAAGAACGCGAACGGCTCCGCGTGCAGGCGTCCGCCGAAGGCCGCGAGCTCGGCGCGGACGACCTCGACCCGCTCGGGCCCGGCGAGCGCGGCCTCGACCGCGACGTCCGTCGCCTGCACGGCGCCGACCGCGAGGCTCCGGGCCCGCACCGTCCCGGGCGAGGTGCGCAGGGCGGCCAAGTCCGTGAAATCGAAGTCGGCCTCCACGCCCTCCGCCACGACGCCGCGCGCCGGGTAGCCGATCCTCCCCTCGCGCCACCGGACGCGGGCCGTGGCCGCGAGGGCGCCGGCCGCGTACCGGCCGGAGGCCGCACCCTCGACCTGCCCGGCGAACTCCCATCCCTCGTCCGGAAGGGCGGCCAGCGACTGCAGGAATCCCTGCCAGACGGCGAGGTCGAGGCGTGCGTCGGTCAGCCGGAAATCGAGCGCCTCCGCCGCGGGATCGAGCTCCGCGGCCACCGTCGCCGCGAGCCCGCGGCCCTGCGCCGTGGCGCGGCCCGACCAGCGGCCGGCGTCGGTCGGACGGACGGAAAACTCCACGCGCACGTCCTCGTCGCGCTGCCCGGCCGCGCGCAGCACCAGCACGCCGTCGAAGCTGACCTCGTCCGCCGGCACGCGCAGGTCGCGGAGCCGCGGCGCCGGGGCGGCCGGCGCGGAGGCCGTCCCGTCGCGCGGGCCGTCCACGGTCACCGGCAGGCGGGCCCGCTCGACCCGCACCGCGCCGAGCGACCGCCGCCACCAGCGGGGACGCTCCAGCGTCACCCGCTCGGCGTCGAAGCGCTGCGTGCGCAGCCGGAACCCGAGCCCCTGGATCTCCACCGCCCAGGGCGACGCCGCGGTCACGTCGAGGCTCACGTCCCCCGCGCCCGCGTTCCGCAGCGAGGCCGCGATGGCCGCGGCCGCGAGCGGCTTGCGCAGGAGGACCAGCCCCAGCGCCGCCGCCAGCAGGACCGCCAGGGCCCAGACCAGCTTCCGGCGGCGGGGGCGGGGGGACGGCGTCATCGCCGGCACCCATGCCCCAAGTCCCGGCCGGAGGCCAATCGAAAGGGGACGCGGCGGCCTTGGGAATGCGCCGCCCCTGGGCATGCGCCACCCCTGGGGATGCGCCGCCCTCGGCGCGTCGGCCTCGATCCCCGGGGCGAGGGCGCCCCGGCTCCAGTTCGGCGCGTCTTGCCGCGCCTCAGCGCACCTGGCCGTCGCCGCGCATGACGTACTTGTAGGTCGTGAGCTCCTCGAGGCCCATCGGGCCGCGGGCGTGGAGGCGGTCGGTGCTGATGCCGATCTCCGCGCCGAAGCCGAACTCGCCGCCGTCGGTGAACCGCGTGCTCGCGTTCCAGTACACGGTGGCGCTGTCCACCTCGCGCAGGAACCGCTCGGCCGCCGCGGCGTCGGCCGTGACGATCGCGTCGCTGTGGTGCGACCCGTGCTCCTCGATGTGGGCGATGGCCTCGTCGAGCGAGTCCACCACCTTCACCGCGAGGACGAGGTCGAGGAACTCGGTGCGGAAATCCTCGGGCGCCGCGGGCACCACGCCGGGGGCGGCCGCGCCGCCGAGCAGCGCGAGGGCGCGGGGCTCGGCGCGGAGCTGGACGCCCCGCGACCGCAGGGCCGCGCCGGCGGAGTCGAGGAACGGCCCCGCCACCGCCGCGTGCACGAGCAGGGTCTCGATCGCGTTGCAGACGCCGGGACGCTGGCACTTGGCGTTGAGCGCGATCCGCTCCGCCATCGCGAGGTCGGCGGCGGCGTCCACGTAGAGGGCGCAGAGGCCGTCGAAATGCTTGATCACCGGCATGCGCGCGTGGGCCACGACGGTCTCGATCAGGCCGCGGCCGCCGCGGGGGATGAGGAGGTCCACGAACTCGTCCAGTCCGCAGAGCAGCCGCACGGCGTCGCGGTCGGCCGTCGGCACGAGCTGGACGGCGTCGGCCGGCAGCCCCGCGCGGGCGAGGCCGCGGCCGAGCGCCGCGGCGAGGGCGCGGTTCGAGGCGAGGGCCTCGGAGCCGCCGCGCAGGATGACGGCGTTGCCGGAGCGCAGGCAGAGCGCGGCGGCGTCGGCGGTGACGTTGGGCCGGGATTCGTAGATGAAGCCGACCACGCCGATCGGGACGCTCACCTTGGCGAAGCGCAGGCCGTTCGGGTGGGTCCAGTCGCGCAGCGCGCGTCCGACCGGGTCGGGCAGCGCGGCGACGGCGCGCACGGCGGCGGCCACGGCGTCGAGCCGCGCCCCGTCGAGCCGCAGCCGGTCCACGAGCGCCGCCGACGTGCCGGCGGCGCGGGCGGCGGCGACGTCGGCCGCGTTGGCCGCGAGGATGGCGTCGCGGGCCGCGAGCAGCTCGTCGGCCATGGCCTCAAGGGCCCGGGCCTTCGCGGCCGGGTCCGTCCGCGCGAGCACGCGGGCGGCGGCGCGGGCGCGGCGGCCGAGGTCGCGGAGCTGGGCGGCGAGGTCCGACATGGCGCGGTCAGGCCCGCGCGCGGCGCGCGGGGAAGGCGGTGCCGACCGCCCGGCCGGCGAGGGCGGCGCGCAGGAGGCCGGGGCGGCGGCCGTGGAGGATGCGGACGCGCACGCCGGCGGCGGAGGCGATGGCGGCGGCCTGGAGCTTGGTGGTCATGCCGCCGACCGACAGGTGTCCCTTCTCCTGGCGCACGAGCCCGGCGACGGCGCCGAAGTCGCGCACCTCGGGGACGACGCGGCCCTCGGCGTCGAGCACGCCGTCCACGCTGGTGAGGAGGAGGAGCTGGTCGGCGCGGACGAGGAGGGCGACCTCGGCGGAGAGGCGGTCGTTGTCGCCGAAGTTGAGCTCCTCGACCGCGACCGAGTCGTTCTCGTTGATGATGGGCACGACCTGGCGGCGGAAGAGCTGCTCGAGCGTGTTGCGCGCGTTGGCGTGGCGCGTGCGGCTGTCGAGGTCGCTGTGGGTGAGGAGCAGCTGGGCGACGGGCAGCCCGTGGGCGGCGAAGACGCGGCCGTAGAGGGCCATGACGCGCGACTGGCCGACGGCGGCGCAGGCCTGGCGGGCGGCGAGCTCGCGCGGGCGCTCGGCGAGGCCGAGGGCGGACATGCCGGCGGCGACGGCGCCGCTCGACACGACCAGGCACTCGTGGCCCGCGCGGACGAGCGCGGCCACCTCGGCCGCGAGCCGGGAGAACTGGCGGCGGTCGAGGTCGTTGCCCCGGGGATTGGTGAGGATCCCGGAACCGAACTTGAGCACGAGGCGCTGGGCGCGGGCAGGCATGGGGGCGGCACTCCACGCCCGGGAGGCCGGCCCGGCAAGGGCGAAAGCTGTCCTAGCCGGGGGGGCGACCGGCCCGGGCGGCGGGCGGCGGCCGCGGCGCGGCCGGGCGCGGATCGGGGCGATCCGCTCCGCCGGAGGGCACCTTCGGGCTGGGCAAGCCGGCGGGCCTTCCTAGGCTGCCGCCCGTCCGTTCCCCGTCATGCCCCGCCCTTCCCGCTCCCCGTCCTGGCGCGACCAGCTGCCGGGCCGCAAGCCCGAGCCGCATTTCCGCTGGCGCGGCCGCGAGGTCTCGCGGCTCGAGAACCTGGCCGACGGCGTCTTCGCGTTCTCGGTCACGCTGCTCGTCGTCGCGCAGCAGGTCCCGACGACGTTCGACGGCCTGATGGGCGTCGTCCGGTCCTTCCCCGCCTTCGCCGCGTGCTTCGTGCTGCTGATGGTGTTCTGGAACGTGCACTACAAGTTCTTCCGCCGCTACGGCCTCGAGGACCTGCTCACGCGCACGGTGAACTACGCCATCCTGCTGCTCGTGCTGTTCTCGGTGTACCCGCTCAAGTTCCTCTTCACCGCCTGGCTGGGCGGCGGGGCGGGCGTGGGCACGATCGACAACCTCTTCCTCGTGTACCGCGTCTACGGCCTCGGGCTGGGCGGACTCTGGCTCCTCTTCGGCCTGCTCTTCTGGAACGCCTACCGGCAGCGCGCGCGCCTCGGCCTGAATCCGGTCGAGGTGCTGCTGACGAAGCTCGACCTCGCCGCCGTGGCGGTGAACGTCGGCACCTGCGCCGGCTCGATCCTGCTCTCGTTCCTGCCGGTGCACCCGTGGGTGCCGGGCGTCTTCTACGCGTCGCTGGGCGTCAGCATGACGCTGACCGGCCGCTACTGGGGCGGCCGGATCGACGCCGAGCTGGCGCGGGCGCGGGGCGGGCCGTTCAGCGCACCGAGACCGGCTTGAGCCGCCAGATGCGGTCGGCGTATTCGCCGATCGAGCGGTCGCTGGAGAACTTGCCCATCCGCGCGGTGTTGAGGATGGCCATGCGCGCCCAGCGGCGGCGGTCGCGGAACGCGGCGTCCACCCGCCGCTGGCAGTCGCAGTAGGCGCGGAAGTCGGCCAGCACCATGAAGGGGTCGCCGCCCTCGAGCAGGCTGGCGCGCACCTCGGCGGGCAGGTTGGGCCACTCGCCCTTCACGAAGTAGTCGGAGCCGAGCCAGTCGAGCACCGCGCGCAGCTCCTCGTCCTGCTCGTAGTACCGCCACGGGTTGTAGCCCGCCGCGCGGAGGGCCTGCACCTCCTCGACGGTCTGGCCGAAGATGAAGATGTTCTCCGGGCCGACCTCCTCCTGGATCTCGACGTTGGCGCCGTCGAGCGTGCCGATGGTCAGCGCGCCGTTGAGCGAGAGCTTCATGTTGCCCGTGCCCGAGGCCTCCTTGCCGGCGGTCGAGATCTGCTCGGACAGGTCGGCGGCGGGGATGATGCGGGCGGCGAGCGAGACGCGGTAGTTGGGGAGGAAGGCGACCTTGAGCTTCCCGTTGACGCGGGGGTCGGCGTTGATGCGGGCGCCGACGGCGTTGATCGCCTTGATGATGGCCTTGGCGAGGTCGTAGCCCGGCGCGGCCTTGGCGGCGAAGAGGAAGACGCGCGGCACGACGTCGAGGTCCGGGTCCTGCACGAGCCGGCGGTAGAGGGCGAGGATGTGGAGCAGGTTGAGGTGCTGCCGCTTGTACTCGTGCAGGCGCTTGATCTGCACGTCGAAGAGCGCGTCGGGCGAGACCTCGATGCCGCACTCGCGGTGGATGATGGCGGCGAGGTCCACCTTGTTCTGCCGCTTGACGGCCATGAACTCGTCCTGGAACGCCGGGTCGTCCGCCCAGCGCTCGAGCCCGCGCAGGCGGCCGAGGTCGCGCGGCCAGTCGGGCCCGACCTTGGCGGTGATGAGCGCGGAGAGCCGCGGGTTGCAGGCACGGAGCCAGCGGCGGGGCGTGATGCCGTTGGTCACGTTGGTGAACTTGCCCGGGTAGAGGGCGTCGAACTCGGGGAAGAGGTTGGCCCGGAGGAGGCGGGTGTGGAGCTCGGCCACGCCGTTGACGGCGAAGGAGCCGACGACGCAGAGGTTGGCCATGCGCACGGACTTCACGCCGTTCTCCTCGATGAGGGAGACGACGCGCTTCTTGCCGTCGTCGCCCGGCCACTTCTGCTCGCACAGCCGCATGAGGTGGTCGTTGATCTCGTAGATGATGAGCAGGTGGCGCGGCAGCACGCGCTGGAACAGCGGCACGCTCCAGCGCTCCAGCGCCTCGGGCAGCAGCGTGTGGTTGGTGTAGGCGAAGACGCTGGTGACGATCTGCCACGCGCGGGCGAACGGCAGGGACTGCTCGTCGAGCAGGATGCGGAGCAGCTCGACGATGGCCATGGCCGGGTGCGTGTCGTTGAGCTGGATGCACTGCTTCTCCGCGAAGTTGTCCCAGCTGTTCTCCGGGTTGGAGAAGTGCCGCCGGATGATGTCGCGCAGCGAGCACGAGACGAAGAAGTACTGCTGCACGAGGCGCAGCTCGCGGCCGTTCTCGGTCTTGTCGTTCGGGTAGAGGACCTTCGAGATCGTCTCGCCGTAGGCCTTCTCGCGCACCGCCTCGATGTAGCCGCCCTCGTTGAAGGTGCGGAGGTCGAAGTCCTCCGTGGCCTTCGAGGCCCAGAGGCGGAGGATGTTCACCGTCTTGGTGCCGTAGCCCACGACCGGGATGTCGTAGGGGAAGCCGAGGATGGTCTTGGTGTCCACCCAGCGCCACGTGAAGTTGCCCTGGTCGTCGAAGACCTGCTCGCAGCGCCCGAAGAGCCGCACCGGCTGCGTGAACTCCGGCCGCACCAGCTCCCAGGGGGCGCCGTAGATCAGCCAGTTGTCGGGATGCTCGACCTGGTGGCCGTTGACGAACTCCTGCCGGAAGAGGCCGAACTCGTAGTGGATGCCGTAGCCGACGGCCGGCAGGTCCATCGTCGAGAGCGAGTCGAGGTAGCAGGCCGCGAGGCGGCCGAGGCCGCCGTTGCCGAGGCCCATGTCCTCCTCCTGCGCGCGGACCTTCTCGAAGCTCTGGCCGAGGTCGTCGAGGGCGTCGACGATGGCGTCGTGGAGCCCGAGGTTGATGACGTTGTTGGTCATCAGCCGGCCGATAAGGTACTCGAGGGAGAGGTAGTAGACGCGCCGGACGTTGCCCTCGCGGTGCGCCTTGTAGGTGTCGAGGCCCCGCTCGATCATCCGGTCGCGCACCGCGGTGGCCGTCGCGATCCACCAGTCGCGCGGCGTCGCCGACTCGCTGTCGCGCCCCATCTTGTACTTCAGGTAGTGCAGGATCGACTGCTGGAGTGACTCGGCCTCGGGGCTGAGGCGGGGCGCGGCCGGGGTCTTGGCCTTGGACTTGGGCGACGGGGAAGCGGGCATCGCCGCGATGAGACCCCCCGGGGAAGCCGCGGGCAAGGCGCGATTGGCGTCTTGACGGTGACGGGGCCCGCCGGCCTAGGAAAACTCCACCCGCGCGAAGATTTCTCCACCCGCGGGGCCGGTCAGCGCTGGAAGCGCCGCTCCAGCTCGCCGCGCGAGAGCTCGAAGTGCGTCGGCCGGCCGGCCGGGCTCGTGTGGGGCTGCGAGCAGGCGAAGAGCCGGCCGACCAGCGCGAGCGCGTCGGCCTCGGTCGTGGTCTCGGGCAGCCGCACCGCCTTCTGCGCCGCGAGCCGCGCGAGCGCCTCGTCGGCCAGCCGGGGCTCGCGCCCGTCGAGCCGCCCCTCGCGGGCCAGCGCCAGCACGTCGCGGAGGAAGCCGGCGGCGGCCTCGGGCTCGAGCCACGGGGGCACGCCCTCGATGCGGAAGAAGTGCCGGCCGAACTCCGCCACCTCCAGTCCGTGCGCGGAGAGGAAGGCGAGCCGGTCGAGGAGCAGCGCGCTGCCGATCGGGTCGGGCTCGACCGGCACGGCGAAGAGCAGCCGCTGGCTCGCGACCGGGCCGCGCGCGAACTCGGCCTGCAGGCGCTCGAACCACACCCGCTCGTGCGCCGCCCGGCGATCGAGCACGACGAGCCCGCCCGGCGCCTCGAAGAGCGCGTAGTCGGCG
>CAYWTK010000049.1:0-25472 GCA_964460895.1 uncultured Opitutaceae bacterium | reverse complement strand
GCGGGGCGCCGCGGCCAACGCGGCCAGCGCCACGCCGGCGGCCGCCGCGCGGCGGGGGCCCAGCGCGGCGACGACCGCGGCGAGCGCCGCGCCCGCGAACCAGACCGGGACCTGCGCGAGGTCCTGGGCCATCCCGATGCCCAGCGCCGAGCCCACCCAGCCCGCGACGCCGAAGACGAGGGCGGCCGACCCCGCGCGGGCGAGCGCCGCCGGCACGTACACGAGCGCGACGGAGTACAGCGAGACCCCCGCCACGTAGAGCCAGCCCGCCCCGGCCGAGGGCAGCCAACCCGCCAGCATCAGGCTGGCGGCGACGAGCAGGCCGATGCCCGCCAACGCCGGCGCGTACCGCCACCCGCGGTCGAGCAGCCAGCCGGCGGCGACGCCCGCCGCGAGATGCACGGCGGCGTTGGCGAGGAGCGTGCCGGACCCCTCCCAGGTCGCCGCGCGCAGCGCGGGCGTCCGCTGGATGACGTAGAACACCGCGGAATCCATCCACACGAGCGCGGTCAGCGCCACGACCCACCGGGCCAAGCCCGGACCGGACGGCGCCTCGAGCGGGTCGCGACCCGGCGCCGCGAGGCGCGTCGCGGCCAGCGCGCCGACCGCCGCCGCGGCCGCCGCGATCCACGCCTGCGCGCGCGGGTCGGCGGCGAAGACCGGCGGCAGGTTGCAGAACGCGTAGGCCGCGCCCGTGCCGACCCCGACGCACCGCCCGAGGGCGCCGCCGCCCGCCGCGGCCCGGAGGCTCGCGGCCAGCACCACGGTCAGGGCCCCGAGTCCGAGCCCGACCGCGCCCGCCACCGCGGTCCACGCGGCGGTCGAACCCGCGACGGTCGCGAGCGGCGCGACGACCGCGCAGCAGGCGAATCCGGCCATGAGCTGGGCGCGCGCCCGCTCCGCGGCGAACAGCCGCGCGGCCGCCGCGGCCCCGATGAGGCCGCCGGCCCCCATCGCCGCCATCACGCTCCGCAGGTGGGCCGCCTGACCGGCCCGCTCCGCGAGCGCCAGCAGTGCGAACTGGGCGAAGAGCAGGAAATAGACGTAGGTCGCCGCCGTCGCGACGGCGGCGGCGACCCACGAAGGGGCGGGTTGCGCGGGGCCGGTCATGCGCGCGGTTCGCGGGCCAGCAGCCAGAGCTGCACCGCCGCGATGGTCCAGTCGGTGGCCGTCACCGAAAGCCACGGCCAGTCGAGCCGGCCCGCCGCGACCATCGCGGCGACGAACGCGCCCGCGGCGAGGCGGAAGAGGGTCGTGATCCGGAAGACGGCCCAGAGGCGGTCGAGCCGCCGCGCGGCGAGGGCCGCGAGGTAGCTCGCGCCGACGCACCCGACGAAGACGCCGACAAACCGGAGGAAGACCTGCGCCTCGGATCCGACGGGACCGACGCGCATCAGGCCGAGGGTGACGTCCGGCAGGGCGACGAGGCCGACGCCGGTCGCGAAGTCCGCGAGGCCCGCCGCCAGCGCGAACGCCCGCGCGAAACGGATGCGGGTCGACTCAGTCATCGGCCCTCCACGCGTCCACCAGCCAGCGTCCCGCCGCCTCGAGCATGAGCAATCCTCCGACGAGCCGCAGGCCGAAGAGCGCCTGCGTCCACGCCTCGCTGCGGAACAGGGCCGCCGCGTGCTCCTGCTCGACGGCGCCGAGGACGAGCATGGCCGCCACGTGCAGCGCGCAGCCGGCGTGCCACCGGAAGAAGACGCCGCGCGGCGCCGCGCGGCCGGAGAGCGCGGTGAGCATCAGGCCGTTGGCGCTCGTGACCACCCCCGCCATCGCGAGGTGCGCGTGGCCGACGAGCCCGTGCGTGAACTTCAGCGCCTCGGAGACGCCCGGCAGGAAGCCCGCCCACCCGCTCACCACGAGCAGCGCCCACCACGCGATCGCCGCCCGCACCCACGGCCGCGCCGCGGCCGGCCAGTCGTGGCCGAGCCAGAAGGCGCCCAGCAGCGGCACCCAGAGGAGGAGCAGGCCGAGGGAGACGATCTGCGCGAGGGAGTGGTGCGACGTGTGGCCGTGGTCCACGAGGGCGAAGACGACCCAGCTCGCGGCGAGCGCGGTCCACGCGACCCGGCCGTCCACCGGCCCCGCGTTCCGCGGCGCGCGCAGCAGCGGCGGCAGCAGCAGGAAGATGGTGACGATGCCGAGCGTCGAACCCAGCAGCGCCGCGCCCGTGGCGCCGCCGCTGTCGGGATTGACCGCCGGGTAGACCTCGGGCCCCTCGGCCCACCAGAGCAGCGGCGCCACCGGCAGCAGCAGGGCGAGCAGGGTGGCGCGCGCGGCGCGGGCGGACGCCGCCAGGCCGGACCAGCGGGCCAGCGTGTGGCGGGCGAGGACGCCCCACAGGACCAGCATCGCCGCCGGCAGGAGCGGACGCGCGAGGCCCGCCCAGTCGAGGAACAGCTTGCCGCTGACCGAACCGGCGAGCCAGGTGACGCCCCCGACGGCGAGCGCGGCGGACCACACCGCGAATCCGAGCCGCGCGTGCGTCGCGCCCCGCGGGTCGCGCGGGTCGAGGCACCAGGCCAAAAGGACGCCGACGACCGGCAGCGCCGTCCATCCGTAGAGGTGCCAGTCGGTGTGCAGCGGCAGCCACCGTCCGAAGGTGAGCGGCGCGAGGAGGTCGCCGACGGCGGGCCAGAGCAGGACGACGGCCAGCCAGACGCCGACGAGGTTGCCGGCGACGAGCCAGAAGAGGCTGTGGCGCGCGGCGACGCGGGCGACCGCCGCGGCGGGCGGCGCGCTCACGCGTCCACCTCGCTCAATCGCCCGTCGCGCACCCGCACGATGCGGTCGCACGCCTCGGCGAAGCGGCGCTCGTGCGTCGCGAGCACGACCGCGATGCCGTCGCGCCGGGCGAGCTCCCGCAGCAGGGCGAAGACCGAGGCGCCCGTCGTCTCGTCGAGCGAGCCGGTCGGCTCGTCGGCGAGCAGCAGCCGCGGCGCGTTCATCAGGGCGCGGCAGATCGCCACCCGCTGGCGCTCGCCGCCGGAGATGTCCTGGATGCGGTGACCCAGCCGGTGGCCGAGACCGACCCGCTCGGCCAGCGTCCGGACGCGGGCGGCGGCCGCCTCCCGCGGCGTGCCGACCGCGATGGCGGGGACGCGCAGGTTCTCCTCGACCGAGAGGTCCGGGATGAGGTTGTGCAGCTGGAAGACGAACCCGAGGTGCCGGCGCCGCAGCACCAGCCGGTGGTCCTCGCGGCGCGGGTCGAGTCCGCAGACCTCGAGCTCGCCCCGGTCCGGCACGTCGAGCCCGCCCAGCAGGTGGAGGAGCGTGCTCTTGCCGGAGCCCGAGGCGCCCCAGAGCGCGACCAGCTCGCCCGCGCGCACGGCGAGGTCGACGTCGCTCAGCACGGCGATGCGTCCGCCGTCGTAGGACTTCGACACCCCGCGCACGCGCACCACCACCTCGCCGCGCTCACTCATAGCGGAGGGCCTCCGCCGGCTGGATGCGCAGCGCGAACCGCGCGGGGTAGATGGCGCCGAGGGCGGCGGTGACGAAGGCGGTGGCCACGATGCCGGCGAGCACCGCCGGCCGGGTCTCGGCCTGCACGTACCCGTTGAACTGCGGCACGCGCTCGAGCACCGCGAGCGCGGCGAAGCCGAGCCCGAGGCCCGCGGCGACGCCCGCCGCCGCGAGCGCGGCCGCCTCGCCGAAGATGAGGCCCGCGACCTGGCCGCCGGAGAACCCGCAGACCCGGAGGACGGCGATCTCGCGGATGCGGGTGAAGACCGAGAGCAGCATCGTGTTGGCCACGCCGAGCCCGCCGAGGCAGAAGGCGCAGAGGCCCACGGCCCAGGCGGTGAAGTTGAGGATCTTGAAGCTGTTGTAGGTCGCGTTGAACTCGCGGTTCTCGAGCGCGATCACGCCCGGCTGCGCGGCCTCGAGCGCGCCCTTGAAGGCGGCGCCCGCGGACTCGTCGCGCAGGCGCACCGTGACGACCGACGCCGCGCCCGCGCGGTGGAAGAACTCCTGGGCCTCGGCCAGGGGGAGGAAGACGCCGCCGTCCTCGAAGCCGTTCTCCGCCCGGAAGACCCCGCCGACGCGGAAGCGCCCGCGTCCGATCTCGATCTCCGCGCCCAGGCGGGCGCCGAGGAACTCGGCGGCGCGCGACCCGAGGAAGACCTCGCCCCGCGCGGCGCCGAAGGCCGCGGGCGAGCCCGCGCGCCACTCCGCCTTGGCCAGCCGCGGGTCCGCCGGCTCGACGCCGAAGCAGGTGATGACCGGACGGCCCGGGGCCGAGACCAGCCCGAACAGCACCGGGTGGGCCTCCGCCACCTCGGGCCGGGCCCGCACGGCCGCGAGCTGCTCCGGCGTGACCGAGCTGAAGAACAGGTCCGAGACGTTGCGCTCGAAGACGAGGTAGTGGCTGTCGCTCGCGAGGATGCGCTGGAACATGCCGATCGCGCCGGTGACGATGGCGAGGATGGTGAGCATCGCCGCCACGCCGAACGCGATGCCGGCCGCGCCGATCAGCGCCCGCCCGCGGTGGCGGACGAGGTTGGTGACGACGAGCGAGAGGATCTGCATGCGCGGGCGGCGGATCACGCGGCCCGGTGGGCGGCCTCGGCCGCCGGGGCGGGGAGGCGCGCGACGGACGCGTGCAGCTCCGAGAGATAATCCCAGCGCCCGCGACCGCGAGCGCGGAGTGCGGCCAGCGCGCGCGCGGCCTGCCGGGTCAGCCGGTGGAACCGCGCCTCCGCCCGCGCCGTCCCGAGCGCGAGGGCGAGGTTCGGCCGCGCCAGCGCGCCGTCGCGTCCGGTGGACTTGCCCGGCGCCGTCCCGCCGCGCAGGTCCGCGAGGTCGTCCGCAACCTGGTAGAGCTGGCCCCAGTAGACGCAGAGGGCGGCGAGCGCGCGGCGCTCCGCCGGGGAGGTCCGGGCGAGGGCCGCCGGCAGACGCACGGCGAGGTCGAGGAGCGCGCCGGTCTTGGCCGCGGCGATCCGGCCCACCAGCGCCGGCGCGCGGTCGGTGCGCCCGAACGCGAGGTCCCAGGCCTGCCCGCCGACGAGGCCGGCGAGGCCCAGCGCCCGGTCGAGCAGCGCGGTCGCCCGGAGGCGGACCGCCCGCGGGTAGACCGCGAGCGCGCGGCCCGCGAGCGCGTAGGCGCGGTTGATCAGCGCCAGCGCGGCGAGGATGGCGGTGGCTTCGCCGTGCCGCCGGTGGACGCAGGTCTGCCCGCGCCGCACGGCGGCGTCGTCCATGCACGGCAGGTCGTCGAGCAGCAGCGACGCGGTGTGGAAGTACTCGACCGCGCAGGCCAGCTCGAGCGCCCGCGCGCGCGGCAGGCGGTGGCTGCGGGCCGCGGCCAGCACGAGGCGGCCGCGCACCAGCTTGCCCGGATGGTCCGCGCCCTGCCGCAGCGCGGCGAGGAGGCGCGGCTCCGCCCGCGCCGGGGCGGGCAGGTGGCGGTGGAGGGCCGCGCGGAGCGCGGAGGCGGAGCGGAGGTCAGTCGTCATCGTGGTCGTCGCGGTCGTGGTCGTGTTCCCCGCCGTCGCCGTCGACGGGCAGGGCGATCGTCGGAAGGCCGAAGGGCAGGCGCAGGGAACCGGCGCCCGGGTCGAAGCCCCGCACCAGCACCGCGGCCCACAGGCCGAGCGCGGCGCAGCACACGAGTCCGGGCACGGCGCGCACGCGCACCGGGAACGCGGGGACGGCCGCGACGCGACGGCGGCCGTCCACCATCGCCGGCGCCGGGTTCTCCCCGGTCAGGAACCGGTGCAGCAGGAGGCCCGCGAGGTGGAGCCCGACGCCGCCGGCGAGTCCGATGGCCAGCGCCTCGTGGACGTCGTCCCCGCCCGCGAAGCCCGTCGCCACCGTCGCGCCCGTGACCGCGAGGAGACCGAGCAGGACCCACGAGGCGAGGGGGTTGTGGCCCTCGTGCTCCTCGGCGCGGGCGCGTCCGACCAGCGCCCGGACGTGGCGGACGAGCGCGCCCGGCGACAGCGGCCAGCGGGCGAAGCGCGCCGGGCCGGGACCGACCAGCCCCCAGACCACGCGCAGCCCGAGCGCGCCGGCCGCGAAGAGGCCGGACAGGATGTGGTACGCGAACAGCGGGTGGTCGTCGTCCACCGCGAAACCGAGCACGAGCGCGCCGGTGACGCCGAGGGCGAGGGCGGCGTGCAGGACCCGCACCGGCAGGTCCCAGACGAGCACGCGGGCGGGAGCGGCGGCGGCGCTCATGCGCTCTTCCCCTGGAAATGGAAGCGCACGCGCACGACCGGATCGACCTTCAGCAGGCCCATCATGCGGATCACCGGCAGCCCGAAGTCGCGCGTGTCGAACGCCGCCTCGCCGTCCACCGCCAGCTCGTCGCCCGCCTGCGTCAGCCGGACGGGAAAGCTCAGCTCGCGCGTCACGCCGTGGAACGTGAGCCGCCCCGTCGCCCGCCGGCCGCCGTCGGCGGCGGTGTCGAGCGCGGTGAGCACGAAGCTGGCGTCGGGATGGTGCGCGGTGTCCTGCCACGCATGCATCGCCTCGTCGCGCTTCGCCTTGCCCGTGAGGACGTCGCGGAACCGGAAGTCGAGCCGCGCCCCCGTCACCTGTCCGGTCTCGTCCGCGGTCCCGGCGAGCGAGAAATGGGCCAGCCGGCCGGTGAAGGAATCCACCGTGGCCTTGACCACGACGTCGACGGTGGAGCGGGCGGGATCGAAGACGACGGCATGGTCCGCGGCGGCGAGCCGCGCGGTCGCCGCGAGGACGAGAACGGCGGGGAGGAGTCGGAAGCGCATGCCCCACCCTGCCCGACCGAAATGAACGCCGGTTGAACGCTTGATGAATTTCCGTTCATCCGCACTTCGGCGGCCCCGGGCGACCCCTCAGGGTCCGACGTCGATCACCCCGCCCACGGGCAGGACCCGGAAGCCGAGGTCGGCGGGTCCCCGCGCGGCCTCCAGGTCCCGGGCCGGCTGGATCGGCTCCTCGTCGCCGAGTTGGAAGGTGGCCCAGTGGACGCCGAAGGCCCGGTCGGCCTCCAGCAGCCGGAAGGCCGCCAGCGCCTCGGCCGGGGCCATGTGCTCCCGCCGCATCCACTTCGCGGGTCGGTAGGCGCCGATCGGCAGCGCGGCGACCGCGATGGGCCCCGTCGCCCGGCGCACGTCGCGGAACAGCGCGGCGACGAAGGCCGTGTCGCCCGCGTAGTAGAACCGGCGTTCCCCTTGCGCCACCACCCACCCGCCCCACTGCGTGCGGTTGCGTCCGCCCGGGCCGCGCCCGCTGGAGTGCTGCGCGGGCACGAAGGTGAACCCGACCTCGCCGATCGTCACCGTCCGCCACCAGTCGAACTCCTCCGCGGCCACGCCCACGCGGTCCGCGAACCACGGACCGAGGCCGCGGCCCGCGAGGAAGCGCGGCGGACCGCCCGGCTGGCGCGCGAGCCGCGCCACGCTGCGGTGGTCGAGGTGGTCGAAGTGGTCGTGGGAGATGAGGACGACGTCGATGCGCGGCAGGGCCTCGACCGCGACGGGCAGGGGCGTCAGGCGCCGGGGCCCGAAGCCGTCGAGCGGACCGACGTAGCGGTCGAGCGCGGGGTCGATGAGCACCCAGAGTCCGGCCACGCGCACGAGCTGGGTCGAGTGCCCGAGCCAGGCGACCGCGAACGGCCGGCGGGCCAGGTCCGCCAGGTCGAGCGGCACGACCGGCGGCAGCTCGGTCGCGGCCTCGTCGCGCGTGACCTGCACCCACGCCCGGCGGAGGAAATAGGTGAACGGCGCCCGGTCGTCCCCGTCCCCGACCGGCGGGTACGGATTGGCGAAGCGCGCGGGCGCGGCGGCGCAGCCGGCGAGGCCGACGCCGCCGCAGGCGGCGAGGAGCAGGCGGACCACGGCCGGAGCGACGACGCGGCGACCGCTCAAGCGGCCGCCGTTCTCCGCCGGTCCAGCTCCAGCTGCGCGAGCGAGAGCACGTGGGCCATGGTGGCGTAGGGCACGAGGAAGGTCGGGATCAGCCCGAGCGGGTACTCGAGGACCCGGTTCGGCTGGTCGAAGGCGAAGAGCTGCAGCGGCGTGGCCGAGCTGGTGAAGCCGAAGAAGAAGGCCGAGGCGAAGTCGAGCAGACCCACGACGGCCACGAGCACGACCGCGCGTGCCGGCACGGGTCCCGTCGGGTACCGCACGAGCACCCCCAGGGCCACCAGCCCGGCGACCAAGTCGCCCCAGCCGGCCGGCCAGGCGAAGACCCAAGGCAGCGTCCCGCGCGACTCCTCCAGCACGAAGACCAGCCCGATCGGACGGAAAAGCTGCAACGCGATGAGCCACTGCTGGGGCACGCCCGCGCCGAGCAGCCGGCGGCGGAACACCCAGGCCACGGCGACGGCCGCGAGGAGGTAGACGAACGGCCGGCCGGCGAAGCCGCGGAAGAGCGCCTGGTCGAGGCCGTGGCGGACGCTGGCGTAGGCCCACGCCGTCCACGCGAGCGCGAGCGCGGAGACGACGACCCGCTGCCGCAGCGGGACGCGGGCCGCGATCTGGATCAGCAGCAGGTGCCAGAAGACCGCCGGCACGGAGAAGAGGACGATGGCCTCGGTCCAGGGTGAGAAGCTCATCGGCGGGTGGACGGCCGGGGGCGGCCGGAGGCCGCGACGCGGCGCGGCAAGGACGGGGTCGGGCTCATGCTTGCATCTTGCAAGCGTACTTACTTGCGGATTGCAAGCGTGGGCGGGAGGATTCAGCAAGGAGCCATGAAGGCATCCTCCTCGGATCCGGGACCCGCGTCCCGCCGGTCCCCGTGTCCGGTGGCCTGCTCGCTCGACCTCCTGGGCGACCGCTGGACGCTGCTCGTCGTGCGCGACCTCCTCTTCGGGGCCGAGCGCTTCAAGGAATTCGTCGCGTCGCCGGAGGGCATCCCGACCAACGTGCTCGCCGACCGCCTCCAGCGCTTGCAGCACCACGGGGTCGTGGAGCGCGTGACGGCCGCGGACGGGACGCGGCATCCGGCCTACCGCCTCACCGACAAGGGGCGGGCCCTGCGACCCGTCCTCGGCGCGCTGCGCGACTGGGGACTCGCCTGGGAGAAGGGCACGCGGGCGCTGCTCCGGCCGCGGAGCTGAAGCGACGCGGGGAGACCCCGCGCGACGAATCCCCCGTTCGGGGGCTGGCCTCCGCCCGGCCGCAGGCGTAGTGTCGGTGGGATGAAGATCGTGCCCGCCGTGCTGCGCGGACTCGTCGCCGCGGCGGCGGGCACCGTGGCTTCCGGCGCGGTCGGCCCGAAGCCGCCGCGTCCCCCCAACGTGATCGTGATCCTGGCCGACGACCTCGGTGCGCGCGACCTGGGCGTGGACGGCAGCACGTTCCACGAGACCCCGCACCTCGACCGCCTCGCGGCCCGCGGCGTGCGCTTCACCGCCGCCTACGCGGCGGCGGGCGTCTGCTCGCCGACCCGCGCGAGCCTGCTCACCGGCCGCCACCCGGCGCGCCTCGGCATCACCGATTGGCTGCCGGGCCGCGGGACGCGCCCCGGCGACCGGCTGGTCGGCCCCGCCCTCGCGCCGCACCTCGGGGCCGGCGACCGGACGTTCGCCGAATCGTTCCGCGCCGCCGGCTACCGCACCGCCGCCATCGGCAAGTGGCACGTCGGCGACACGCCCGAGCATTTCCCGGAGGCCCATGGCTTCGACCTCAACGTCGCGGGGTCCGGCAAGGGCAGCCCGCCCTCCTACTTCAGCCCGCACCGCCTGCCGAACCTGCCCGACGGCCCGCCGGGCGAACACCTGGACGACCGCCTCACGCGCGAGGCGATCGCCTTCGTCCGCGCGAGCGCGGAGCAGGGCAAACCGTTCCTGCTCTACCTGGCCCACTACTCGCCGCACAACCCCCTGCAGGCGCGGCCCGAGGCGGTGGAGAAGTACCGGGCGAAGCTCGCGGCCCACCCGCCCGCGGGCCCGGAGTTCTCGACCGACGGACCCGACGGGCGCGTGCGCATCCGGCAGGGCCACCCCACCTACGCCGCCATGGTGGAGCACCTCGACAACAGCGTCGGCACGCTCGTCGGCGCGCTGGAGGAGCTGGGGCTCGCGGGCGACACCCTCGTGATCTTCACCTCGGACAACGGCGGCGTCGCCACCTCCGAAGGCTGGCCGACCGCCAACGCGCCCCTGCGCGCCGGCAAGGGCTGGCCCTACGAAGGCGGCGTGCGCGTGCCGTTCATCGCCGCGTGGCCCGGGCGGATTCCCGCCGGGCACGTGACCGACGCGGTCGTCACCTCGACCGACGTCTTCCCCACCCTGCTCGAGCTCGCCGGCCTGCCGGCCGAGCCGGCGGCGCACGTGGACGGCCGCTCGTTCGCCTCGGCCCTCACGGATCCCGCCCGGTCGCTCCCCGAGCGCGCCGTGTTCTGGCACTACCCGCACTACAGCAACCAGCGCGGCCGGCCGCACGGCGCGGTCCGACGCGGGGCGTGGAAGCTCGTCGAGTGGTTCGAGGACGGCCGCACGGAACTGTTCGACCTCGCGTCCGACCCCGGCGAGACGCAGGACCTCGCCGCGCGCGCGCCCGAGCGCGCCGCGGCGCTGCTGGCCGAGCTGCGCGCGTGGCGCGAGGAGGTCGGCGCGCGCCCGGCCCGGCCCAATCCGGCGACGCCGTCGCCGTGACCCGCCCCTGTTTCCCATGTCCTCCCGCCCCTCCCTCGTCGTCGCCGTCACCCTGATCGGCGCCCTCGCGCCCCTGCGCGGTTCCGCCGCGACCGCGCCGGCGGCTCCGGCGCGGCCGCCGAACCTGATCGTCATCATGACCGACGACCAGGGCTACGCCGACGTCGGCTTCAACGGCTGCCGGGACATCCCCACGCCGCACCTCGACTCGATCGCGGCGGCGGGCGTGCGCTTCACGAACGGCTACGTGACCTACGCGGTGTGCTCGCCGAGCCGCGCGGGGCTGTTGACCGGCCGCTATCCCCAGAGGTTCGGTCACGAGCGGAATCCCGCCTGGCAGCCGGCCAACCCGCAGACCGGCCTGCCGCTGACCGAGACGCTGCTGCCGGCCGCGCTCGGCCGCGTCGGCTACGTCAGCGGCCTCGTCGGCAAGTGGCACCTCGGCGCCCACCCGCGCTTCCATCCGCTCGCGCGCGGCTTCACGGAGTTCTTCGGCCACCTCGGCGGCGGCGCGCGCTATTTCCCGGAGGAGCTCACGCTCGAGGAGCCGACGGAGGCCCGCAACGAGGGGGAGAGCTACCGGCTCCGGATCCGCCGCGGGCACGAGGCGGTGCGGACCACCCGGTACCTCACGGACGAGTTCTCCGACGAGGCCGTGCGCTTCGTCGAGCGCCACCGCGACCGTCCCTTCTTCCTCTACCTCGCCTACAACGCGCCGCACACCCCGCTGCAGGCGCCGGAGGAGCGCCTCGCGCGCTTCGCCGCCATCGCGGACCCGAAGCGGCGCACGTACGCGGCGATGGTGTCCGCGGTGGACGACGGCGTGGGCCGGCTGCTGGGCAAGCTGCGAGAGCTCGGCCTCGAGGACGACACCCTCGTGTTCTTCCTCTCCGACAACGGCGGCCCCGAGTCGGACAACGCCTCCGACAACGGCCCCCTGCGCGGCCAGAAGGGCAGCCCCTGGGAGGGCGGCATCCGCGTGCCGTTCGCCGCGCAGTGGCCGGGCCGCATCCCTGCGGGCCTCGTCTACGAGCAACCGGTCAGCTCGCTCGACATCTTCGCCACGATCGCCGCGCTGGCGTCGGCGCCCCTCGACCCCGAGCGGCCGCTCGACGGCGTGGACCTCCTGCCCCACTTCACGGGCGCGAAGTCCGGTCCGCCGCACGAGGCGATCTACCTGCGGATGTTTGACCGCGGCGTGTTCGCGGTGCGCGCGGGCGACTCCAAGCTCGTCATCCCGCAGCGCGACGCGGCCCCGCAGCTCTTCGACCTACGCCGGGATTCCGCCGAGGCGAAGAACGTCGTCGCGGCCCGCCCCGAGGAACTCGCGCGCCTCGAACGCCTGCGCGCCGCCTGGAACGCCCAGCTGGTCGCCCCCGCCTTCGAGGGCCTGATGTCCGCCGAGCGCCGGCAGGAGAAGAAGAAGAACTGAGCCCCACCCCGGCCGCCGGACTCGACCCCGGCATTCACCAATCGCTCGAATCAGGACCCTACCAAGCGCCCCGACCTCAAACCTCCGAACCTTGGCAAGTAGGAGTTCTCGCAAACAGGGGTCAGGCCGCTGTTCGCTGCCGGCGCTCTCGTAAAAAGGGGTCAGGCTCTCGTAAAATGGGGTCAGGCCGTTGTTCGCTGCTGGCGCGGTCCAGATTGCCTCGCAGCCAAGCGGGAGGGCTCGGTCGAGGCGCGATTCCAAATCGAACACCGTCCCCAACGAAGGAGCAGCGAACAACGGCCTGACCCCTTTTTACAGGAGCTCGGATTCGACCCAGGCAGGCCCCGTCAATTCGACCGCTGGTAGACGCGCACGTAGTCCACCTCGAAGCGGGCGGGGTAGTCGGCGGGGGACGGGTCGCCGCCCTGGCCGCCGATGGCGAGGTTGAGGAGCAGGTGGTGCGGCTGGCGAAAGGGATGGGGGTGATCGGGGGTGAGGCGCTGCGACTCCTCGATCGGTGTGCGGTTCAGGAGGCGTCCGTCCACGGAGAGGCGCACCTCCGCGGCGTCCCACTCGAGCAACCAGACGTGGAACTCGTCCTCCCACTTCGGCCCGAAGGTCTCGGTCAGCGGCAGCCGCACCACGACGCCGGCCGGCCGCTCGCGGCCCGCCTCCGCCCAGAAGGTGTTCGCGAGGATCATCCCGCGGTAGTACTCCATGAGGTCGATCTCGCCGTTGGCCGGCCAGCGCCCCTCGACGCCCAAGGTCCAGATCGCGGGCCACGTCCCGGCGCGCACGTCGATCCTCGCCCGGACCTCGATGCGGCCGTAGAGCCACGCGTGCCTGCCGCGGGTCGTGACGCTCGCGGAGGTGTAGTCCACGGTCGGCCGCGCCCGCCGCCAGTCGGTGCTGCCCGGGACGTGGCGCGGGTTGGGCCGCGACTCGCGGCGCGCCTGGATGACGAGCCGTCCGCCCGCGCACCACGCGTTCTGCGGCTGGTACCACTGCAGCTCGCGGTTGCGCACGAAGCCCTCCTCGAAGCCCCACTTCGCCGGGTCCGGCGGGCCGTCGACGTCGAATTCGTCCGCCCAAACCAAGCGGTATCCGTCGGGGGCCGCCGCCCCCGCCGAAGCGCTCAGGAGCGTCCCTCCACCAATGGCCGCCGCGGCGAGCACGTCGACCCACCGCAACGCCGCAGCCCAAGTCCGTCGGGCCGTCGGGAGAAGCGGGCGCCCGGCACCCATGGTCACCACTCCCCGAGCGACCAGCGCTCCCGCCAGTGGACCTCGGGCCGGCCGGCGGCGTCGAAGGTCAGGGGCAGCCAGACGTAGCGCGATTCCTCGAGGTCCCACTTGTTCCAGCGGTCGAACATGGCGATGAACCGGCCGGGCTGGCCGGCGACGGGCAGCACGAAGGTGCTCTGGCTGCGGAACGTGACCTCGGCCTCGGGCCCGCGGCACGGGTTGCCGAGGAGCGTCCACGGCCCGAAGATGGAGTCGGCCACGGCGGAGCGCGCGGGATTCGGGTCCCAGCCGGTGCAGCCGGAGCCGAGCAGGTAGTAGCGTCCGGCGTGCTTGAAGACGGCGGGGGCCTCGACGGACTCGCCGACGAAGATGCGGGCGTACTTGCCGGCGGGACGCAGGTAGTCGTCGCTCAACTGCGAAACGTGCATCGTCTGGTTGGCCTCCGAGGAGTAGAAGTGGTACGCGGTGCCGTCGTCGTCCACGAACACGGTCATGTCGCGCGCCATCTGCCCCCCGGCGAGGTCGCGGGCGAGCAGGTTGCCCGGTCCGGGCGCGAGATCCGCCGCCGTCGCGTTGAGCGGGGCGATGCCGGCGTTGGGCCGGAAGCTGCCGAGGTAGCGGAACGGCCCCGTCGGCGTGTCGCTCACCGCCACGCCCGCGCGCGCGGCCTGGTAGTCCGGGCTGTCCTGATGGAACCACATGACGAACTTCCCGGTGCGGGCGTTGTGGATCACCTTCGGGCGCTCGATCACGTTCTCCGGCGAGAGGTCGTGGTCGGGGTCCTCGGGCACGACGGCGAGCGCGATGCCCTCGTTCTTCCACGTCGCGAGGTCGCGCGAGGAATAGACGGAGACGCCGCCCGCGACCACGCGCGTGCCGCCCCAGGCTTGGTTGACCTTCGGCAGGTAGGTGCGGCCCTCCTTGATCTCGCCGTACCAGTAGTAGACGCCCTCGTGGAAGAGGACGCCGCCGCCGTGGGCGTTGATTGGCTGGCCGTCGGTGTCCTTCCAGACGGCGCCGGGCACGGGCGCGGGGGCGGCCCGGAGGAGGGAGAGGGCGCCGACGACGGCGCCGAGCGCGAGGCAGCGGAGGAGCGGGGAACGGAGGAGCATGACGGAGGGAAGGAGGAAGGGGGAGCGTTCAGGGAGGGCCGGCCGGCAGTTCGATCGCGCCGATGTCGGGCGCCCCGACGATCGGCCGGCCGAGGATGTCGGTCGCCACCGCGAGGCCAAGCTTGAGGCCGACGGCGTCGCCGGGGAGGGGCGCGATCACGACGCCGCGGTCCCGCACGAGCGCCGCGGCGGTCGGGACGTAGTCCTCGGGCCGGTCGCCGCCGGGCGCGGCGAAGCGCGGGTCGCCGACCACGGGGGCGCCGTCGGCCAGGCCGAGGCCGGCCGGCCAGTCCTCGGCGCGGAGCAAGAGGTTGCCGGCCATGACCGCGCGGGCGATGGGACGCGCCGCCACGTCGTCCTTCACCCACTGGTCGCCGGCGACGCGGCGGCCCGGCCGGGCGAGGACGAACAGGTTGTTCGCCACCAGCACGCCCTCGGCGGTGGGGCCGAAGGCGAACTTCGGCTCGATGCCGGCGGAGACGACGATCGTGTTGTTGTAGATGTAGGAGTCGAACGGGCCCTGCGGGCTCCGCTTCTCGCCGACGTAGCCGCTCAGCCAGAGGACCTTGCCCTCCTGGAACGCGCCGCCCCGCCCCTTCACGCGATGGCCGTCGTCCACGCTGACGTTGTAGCGGTAGGCGCAATTGCGGTTGTTGCCGAGGATCTCGCAGAAGCCGCCGGCGTTGCGCGCGCTGAAGTTGTGCTGCACCACGACGTGCTCGCAGTTGAAGTCGATGTGCACGCCCGCGGAGTCGCCGGGGCCGTTCGCGTCGGTGAACCGGCTGCGCTCGACGACGACGTCGCGCGTGCCCCAGGTCCAGAGTCCGCTGCCGCGGCCCCAGTTGCGGGTGTCGGCCGTGCTGCCGGAGTGGTCGACGGACAGGTGGGCGAAGCGTCCGCCGGTCACGCCCGACATCTGCACGCCCGGCCCGCCCGAGTGCGAGACGGCGACATGCTCGACGAGCACGTCGCGGATGCCGTCGCGCGGCGCGGTGAACTTGAGCCCGGTGTGGTCCACGCGCTCGATGCGGCAGTCGCGGACGACGAGGTCGCGCAGGACCGCGCGGTCGCCGTCGGGCACGAGGAAGCGGATGCCCCAGCCGTAGCGCGCGCGGCCGTTGGCGGTGCGGACGTCGGCCTCCGGGCGCACGTGGCCCGGATTCTCGTAGGAGACCGACTTCACGTGCAGCCGCTGGAGCGTGAGGCCGCGGGACTCGGCGCCGCCGTCGGCGGTCACGAGCACGCCGCAGCGCATGGCGCCCGTCGGCGCGCCGCCGTCGGCGGTGACCACGAGGTCGGAGACCACGACGTGGCGGCAGTTCCGCAGGCTCACCGCGGCGGGTTGGCCGCGGCCGTCCACCAGCGCCCGCGCGTCCGGCGCCGCGCCGGGCGGCGCGTAGCTGCCGAGGACGATGGGCCGCTCGGCCGTGCCGGCCAGCCCCTCGAAATGGAGCCGGCCCGCGTGGCGCGCGCCGGCGAGCAGCAGCAGGCGGTCGCCGGGCCCGAGGTCGGCTCCCCGCGTCCGCGCCAGGGTCCGCCACGCCCGCTCGGGACTGGTGCCGGCGGCCCGGTCGTCGCCGGCGCCGGGATCCACGTAGTACGTCGCCGCCGGCGCGGCGGCGACGGCGAGGGCGAGGGCGAAGGCGAGGCACGCGAGCCAGGAACCCGCAGGACGCATAGGAGGGGCCGGACGAGGGGGAGCGCGGGCGCCGGCCGGGCGGCTCAGGGGGACGCGGGACGCGTAGGCCCCGCGCGCAGGGCCTCGAGGCGGCGGCGCAGCTCGTCCGCCTTCGCGGGATGCTCCGCGAGGACGTTGCGCTGCTCCGCCGGGTCGTCGCGCAGGTTGAAGAGGAGGGGCTCCGTGATGCGGTTCGGCGTGAAGCGGGCGTCCGACGGATTGGCCCCGCCGGTGCCGCCCGCCGGACCGCGGGTGTTGGCCGGGATGTACTTCCAGTCGCCGACGCGGATCGAGAAGGTGTCCGAGATCCCGTGGAGCACCGTGTGGTCGCGGACGTTCTCCGTCGTCGTGCCGAGCAGGACGGCGCTGAGGTCGAGGCTGTCGGGCGAAGTCTCGGGGGAGACCGTCGCCCCGGCCAGGCGCGCGAGCGTGGCGGGCAGGTCGACGAGGTTGAAGATCTGGTCGGTCACGCGCGGCGCGAGCCGCGCGGGCCAGCGCGCGATGAGCGGCACGCGGCAGGCGCCTTCGAAGACGAGGTACTTCCAGCCGCGGAGGCCGCCGGCCGGACGGTGGTCCTGGTTCTTCTCCTTCGCGCCGTCGAAGTAGCCGTCGAAGAGGACGGGGCCGTTGTCGCTGGTGAAGATGACGAGCGTGTCCTGCGCGAGCCCCAGCCGCTCGAGCGCCTGCATGACCTCGCCCGCGGCCCAGTCCATCTGCCGGATGACGTCGCCGCGCACGCCGAGCTCGCTCGTGCCGGCGAACGGCGGCTCCGCCACCCGGGGCACGTGCGGCTCGAAGAGGCCGACGTAGAGGAAGAAGGGCTTCCCCGCGTGGCGCTCGAGGAACTCGACGGATTTCCGGACGACGGTCGAGGTGAGCTCCTCGTCCTTGAAGCGCGCGGACTTGCCGCCGCTCATGAAGCCGATGCGGCTGATGCCGTTGATGATCGTGCCGGAGTGCTGCTTGTCCGCCTTCTGGAGGAGCAGGTCGGGGCGGTCGAGGCCGGTGGGCTCGGCGCCGAGGTCCCGGTCGTAGCTGACCCGGATCGGGTCGGCGGGGTCGAGGCCGACGACCCGGTGGTTCTCTATCCAGACGGACGGCACGCGGTCGACCGTGGCCGGGATGATGTGGGCGTAGTCGAAGCCGACCTCGAGCGGGCCCGGGGCGATGCGGCCGTTGAAGTCCACGGGCGTGACGCCGTCGCCGAGGCCGAGGTGCCACTTGCCGACCGCGCCGGTGGCGTAGCCGGCGCGGCGCAGCGCCTCGGGCAGGGTCAGGCGGCCCGGCTCGATGGCGAGCGGGCCGTCGCCGGGGAGGATGCCCGTGCGCTTGGCGGAGCGGCGCCAGGCGTACTCGCCGGTGAACATCGAGTAGCGCGTGGGCGTGCAGGTGGAGGACGGCGTGTAGCCCGACGTGAAGCGCACGCCGGCGGCGGCGAGGCGGTCGAGGTTCGGGGTCCGGGTGCGCGTGGCGCCGTAGGAGCCGAGGTCGCCGAAGCCGAGGTCGTCGGCGACGATGAAGACGACGTTGGGGCGGCGGGGCTGGTCCGCGGCCCGCTCCGCGGGCGGCACGGCGCCCGCGGCGGGCGCGAGGAGGACGGCGAGGAGGAACCGGGGCAGCATGAGGGCGGGGCGGACGATGCCGGACCGGGCGGCGTCAGAACGAGAACGAATTCGTCACGCTCCACGTGCGCTCCGGCGGGATGCGGAACGTGGCCCACGAACCGTCCGGGTTGGCCGCGATGGGGATGAGTTCGTCCTTGGCGGTCAGGTTGCGGACGTTGATGCCGATGTTCCAGGCGACGGAGGTGCCGGCGACGCGGAACTTGTTCTTGTACCCGAGACTGACGTCCACCTGCGTGTCGCTCGGCCCGTAGAGCGGGTTGGCGATGTCGGGGAGGTACTGGGTGTTGGGCGTGGGGCTGAGGTTCGGGTAGCCGATGCCGACCTTGTCCTGCCAACGCAGCGCGCCGCCGAAGCTGAGGCCGCGGAACGCGCCGCGCTGGATCTCGTAGCGCGTGACGAGGTTGGCGCGCCACCTGCGGATCTCGGCCGCGGCGACTCCCGACTGCGCCGCGGAGGTGCGGATGAAGGTGGCGTGCTCGGCGTCGTACTGGGCGAGGAAGGTGCCGAGCGTGGCGCTCTGGACGGGGTTGCGCTGGCCGTTGATGAGCGCGCCGTTGTCGCGGGCGCGGACGTTGGCGACCCACTGGTTGGCGAAGGCGAGGTCCTCGCGGGCGATGTCGGCCTTGACGGCCTCGTTCTCGGCGACGCTGAAGGCGATGCGCCAGCCGGGCAGCGGGTTGACGATGGCCTCGTACTCCATGCCCTCGGAGCGGGTGTCGCTGGTCGAGACCAGGCCCGTGATCGTCTCGGGGATCCACTGCAGGCCGGTGCCGCTGCCGACCAGGCGCGGGTTGAAGTTGTACTGGTCGCCGATGCGCAGGCGCGAGGGGATGGTCGCGTAGAGGGCGCGGGCGACCTGCTCGAAGTTCGCGTACGGGGCGCTGCCATCCGCGGCGCGGTAGCCGAAGTTGGCGGGATTGAGGCCGGCGAGGTTGGCCTGGACCATGTTGTTGATGGTCGTGCTGATGTAGGCGTAGGCGTTGCGCACGCCGCTCACCGCGTCCTTCTCGATGCTGGTCTCGAACTGATTCACGCGCAGGAAGAGCTTCCCGCCGAAGGCGCTGAACGACACGCCCCGCTCGCTGGTGAACGCGGACGGCGAGCCGACATCCTCGTTCCAGATGTTCCGGCGCTGGGCGCCGGGCGTGAAGTTGCCCGACTCGTTCCAGAAGGCGCGGACCTCGGTGTCGCCCGGCAGCTTGACGGGCAGGCGGCCGACGACGCTCTTGGTCCAGCTCCGCTTGCCCTGCTTGATCGAGGGCTGGAAGGTCAGGTTCGAGTCGTCGAGGTTGCCGTTGGCGAGGCGGAGCGGGGTGAGCGACGCGGCGGCCTCATCCACGTCCTCGCGCCAGCCGACGATGGTGGTCACGTGGTCCTTCAGCCAGTGGCTCTGCAGCGCGAAGGCGGAGGACTCGAGGCGCTCGCGCTGGTCGACGACGCGGTTGAGCACGCGGATCGGCCGCGCGTTGCCGGTCACGAACGAGCGGGAGACGGTGTCGAAGATGCGCACCGCGTAGGTGTCGCCGAAGCGCGGCCGCTCGGCGCTGATGGGCGAGAGGCGGACGTCGGAGACGCTGCTGAGGTTGGCGAGGGACGGCCCGAGGTAGAACCAGCCGTTGACCTGGGCGCCGAACAGGCCCGGGAGGACGCCGGCGTTGTTGGCGAAGGGGCTGATCGGACCGCTCGGATCCCACGTGCTGCCGTACGTGCGGTTGTAGCGGTCGATCGTGGTCTTGAAGAGGAGGCCGGAGACCGTGTGGCGGCCGAGGGCGCGGGCCCAGTCGGACCCTTCCTTGGTGAAGTCGTGGCTGAAGAACCCGGTGAGCTGGTAGGACTCGCGCGTCGTGCGGTTCATCTGCTCGCGGAAGACGTCGGGCGTCGAGATGAAGGGCCGGCCGAAGTTCGGGTTGGGGATGCCGTTCGGGAACTCGGGCGAGCGGATGCTGAGCACGGAGTTCACGTCGACGAAGATGCCCTCGTCGTCGCCCGAACCGGGGATGGGGAAGTCGCGGCGGCGGGTGAAGGTCTGGTAGTTGTAGGCGGCCTCGAAGCCGGCCTTGCCGTCGGCGAGCAGCTGCTCGTAGCGCACGTCGGTCGCGTTGAAGGTCTGCGTGCGGAAGTCGAAGACGCCGGTGAGCAGGTTGTCGTAGAAGTTGAACACGTTCGGATCGATCAGCTTCTGGCGCAGGAAGCCGGGCCGGCCGTTCGCGCGGGCCGGGTCGCCCGTTCCGCGCAGGCCGCCGCCGGGGCCGCCGCCCGCCGCCGCGGGAATCGCGCCCTGGAAGCCCTGGATGTTGCTCAGGCCCGCTCCCGCGAGGCCCACCCCGGCCGCGCCGGAGGTCGGGTCGGCGTAGACCAGCGCCCACTGCGAGAAGAGCGGGAATCCCTGGTAGACGCCGGTCTGCGTCGCCGGACCCGTGATCGGGGCTCCGGCAGAGTTCTGGAGCTGCTGCAGCGCCCCGTTCCAGCGCCACTTCGGGTTGATCGGGTTGAACCAGTTGCCGACGGTGAAGGTCGGGGTCAGCGGGTCGGGCGGGACGCCCTCGACGTTGCCGGTCTCGACGTTCGCCCGGATCGTGCCGCGCCCGAGGAACGAACCCGGCTTCGGCTCGAAGACGCGGTACTGCAGGGCGGCGTACAGACGCCGGTCCTGCTCGTAGGCCGGGTTCTGCCGGTACTTGGTCTCGTTGTTCAGCAGGTCGAGGCGGACGGCCAGGCGGCCGGGGATCAGGACCTTGTTGATGTGCAGCTCCTCGCGGTGGGAGTCGTAGGAGCTGTACCGCGAGACGAGGCGGGTGCTGTCCTTGAAGGTCGCCTTGCGCATCGCGGAGTCGAGGATGCCGCCCGCGTTGCCCACGCCGGCGAGGACGGCGTTCGGACCGCGGCTCACGGTCAGGGTGTCGAAATTGTAGGTGTCGCCCGGAATGTCGGTGGCGAAGAAGTCGCGCGTGCGCGTGGCCTGCGCGAGGGCGCGCACGCGGTTGACGCTGGAGGGGTCGTCGCGCACCTCGGCGGAGCTCTCGCCCGTGACGCCGGAGAAGTTGCCGTTCTGGCCGGCGCCCTCCGTCGAGGCGGTGTAGGTGAGGATGTCCTGGAGCTTCGCGACGCCGATGTCCTCGAGGAACTCCTGGGTGTACACGGACACGGCGGCGCCGACGTCCTTGAGGTTCGTGTTGAGGCGCGTGCCCGCGAGGGTGTTCGTCGCCTGGTAGCCGACGTCCTGCGACGAGTTCACCACGAAGGGGCTGAGCTCCACCACGTCGTCCTCCTCCGCGGCCGCGGGCGCGGGCGGGAGCGGGAGCGGGCGGGCGGGAGCCGGAGCCGCCTCCGGGCGGACCGGCGCGGGCGCGGGCGCCTGGGCCGGCGCCGACGGGGCCAGGGCCAGGCCGGCCGCGAGCAGGGCGGCGAGGCCGGCGGAACCGACGCGGCGGGACGGGCGCGCACGCGCGGTCGGGGAAGCGGACGGGACGGGGAGGAGCGGGGTCATGGTGCCTGGGTCGGAAGACCGCCGCGGGGGAAATCACCGGGTGGGGGCCGGCGGGACCGCGGGGGTTGCGGAGACGGTTGGGTGGGGTCGGACGAGCGTCCGCAGACTAACACCCGACCCCATCCGCTGCTACCCCCCGTTGGGGTGGAATCGCGACCGACCGCTACTCGAGGTGCACGATCCCGTGGCGCACGGCGCTGATCGCGGCGTCGGTGCGGTCGCGGACCTTGAGCTTGGCGAAGAGGGTCTTGAGGTGGGACTTCACCGTCTCCTCGGAGATGAACAGCTGCGCCCCGATCTCCTTGTTGCTCCGCCCGCGCACGAGCAGCTGCAGCACCTCCTGCTCGCGCGGCGAGAGCGACTGGCGCTGCGCGCGCTCGGCCAGCCGCTCGGCGATGCGCGGCGAGATCTCGGTGCCGCCGCGGTGGACCGCGCGGATGGTGCCGGCGATCTCGTCGGTCGACATGTCCTTCAGCAGGTAGGACCGCGCCCCCGACTGCATGGCGCGGAAGACGTCCTCGTCGGCGTCGTACGTCGTGAGCACCACGACGCGCGCCTCGGGGTCGCGCCCGAGCAGGCCGATGATCGCCTCCACCCCGCCCATCCCCGGGAGGCGCAGGTCCATGAGCACCACCGACGCGAGCCCCGGCGCGTAGGCGGCGAGCGCCTCCTCGCCCGAGGAGAACTGGGCGACGACCTTCATGCCCGGCTGGCTGTCGATGAGCGCGGCCAGGCCCATGCGGAAGGTCGGGTGGTCGTCGACGATCATCACGCGGATCGGGGCTTCGGGGGATTTCTTCATGGGGAAAGCGGGGCTAGCCGGGCGCCTCGACGACGACCTCGACGCGGGTGCCGGCGTCGGGGCGGGAATCCACCGTGAAGCGCCCGCCCATCTGGGCCACGCGCTCGCGCATGCCGCGCAGCCCGAAATGGCTGCCCGCGGCCGCGGCGGCGGCCGGCGCGAAGCCGACCCCGTCGTCGCGCACCACCAGCCGGACCCGCGGGTCGTCGAACTCCACCTCGATGTCGATGGCGCGGGCGCGGGCGTGCTTCAGGGCGTTCGAGACCGCCTCCTGGCCGATGCGCAGCAGGTTGTTCTCCACCGCCGGCGCCAGCCGCCGGCCGCGCCCCAGGGTGCGCGTGCGCACGGCGCAGCCCGAGCCCGCCGCGAGCTGCCGCGCCACCTCGCGCAGCGCGCCGGGCAGGTCGTTCCGCTCGAGCACGTGGGAGCGCATGTTCCAGATGGACTCGCGCGCCTCGGCGAGGCACTTGCGCACGATGCCGTGGGCGGCGCCGAGGTGGCCGACCACCGGCTCGACGGCGCCGGACTTCGCGGCGTTCTTCGCGAGCTCCAGCTGCATCGAGACCGCGTTGAGGTCCTGGGCCAGCGTGTCGTGGATGTCGCGCGCGAGCCGGTTGCGCTCGGCGAGCATGGCCGAGAACTCGACCTCCGCCAGCTTGCGCGCCTCCTCGCGCTGGGCCAGCTGGCGCCGCGCCACCACGGCCACCACCACCAGCGACGCGAGCGCGGCCAGGGCGATGCCCGCGACGAGCAGCGTCGCGCGCCGGCCGGAGAGCCACGGGGCGGCCCGGAGCACCGCCACGTCCTCCGGGCCCCGCAGCCAGAGCTGCAGGTCCTCCGCCTTCCACAGGCCGGTCGGGCGCAGGTAGTCCGTCTGCCCCGCGACGCAGATGCCCGCGACCCGCAGCACGCTGCCCGGCACCCAGTCGGGGACGTCGCCCGCGTCGACCGGACGCAGGGCGCGCGCCGTCACCTCGCGGCCGTTCCAGTCGAGCACGAGGGAGACGTCGGCGCCCGACCGGCGCACGTCGCGCAGCGTGGCGTAGACCTGCACGAGGTTGGCGTCGTGCCGCGCGATCTCCCCCGGGTCGCGGAGCAGCTGGGGCTCGGGCGCGGGGCCGGACGCGATCCGCCGGAAGACCGCGTCGCTCAGGCTCGGCGTGTAGCTGCCGTGGTCGGGGAAGCCCGCCACCTCGACCTCGTCGCCCGGCCGCAGGTCGCCCGGCTGCGCGGAGTCGATGCGCATGCCGCGGTCGCCCTCGCGCAGCCAGAGCGACTGGCCGGGGCGGTGGCCGGTGACGACGCCGCGCACGCGCACGCGGTGGCCGGAGAAGCCGTCGCGCGAGAACCGCAGCACCTCGCCCAGCCGCTGCGGCGGCAGGGCGAAGGGGTCGGCCGGCGGCGCCGCCTCGACCTCGACCAGCGAGGCGTCGGGGACCTGGAGGTTGGCCCGGACGAACTGCCGGTTGGCGTTGTGGACGTTGAAGACGACGGCGCGGAGCCGGACCTTGGCGTCCACGAGGTCCGCCGGGAGGACGCGGCCGCTCACCTGGACCGACACCCGGTCGCCGCCCTGCACGAGCGTCAGCATCCAGTGGTCGAGCGACGGCCCCTCCGCGCGCGCGACCCCGCCCCGCGGGACCGGCAGGCGGTTCGGCGGGGTCGGCACGCAGGAGCGAACGATGCCGCGCAGCTCGATCCACGCGGCGTCGAACCCGCCGGCGTTCAGCTCCGCGATCGTCGCGGGACGCGGCGGCGGCAGGGCGCCCGGCCCGAGCCGGACGACGCGCGCGGCGCGGACGATGGGCGCGAAGTCGCCGGCGTTGGTCACGCCCTCCACCTCGACGGTGTCGCCCAAGGCCAGCGCCGCGTCGACCGGCCGCTCGAGCTCCACGTAGAGCCCCTCGCCCCGGTCGAGCAGCACGAGCGCGTTGCCGGGGGACGAGACGAGGGCGAGCTGACCGCGGATGCGCACGGCCTGCGCCTGCGCCGCGGCCTCCGGCGAGAGCGACCGCACGTCGGCCGCCGAGGTGAGCGCCGCGGCCGGCTCGGCCGCCGTCAGTCCGCCGGCCAGCGCCAGCGCCAGGACGGCCGATCGCAGGGAGGCTGGGGTGGGCCACGACACGAATCATCGGCATACTCCTCCGCCGCACTTGCGCAAGGCGTTCGCCGAACTCCACCCTAATGGGGGAATCGTCAGAGCCGGACGGAGCTGGTACCGTCCGGCGCCCCCTGCCCCGCCCACCCCCGGCCCCCCCACCCCTCATGTCCCTGCTCGATCTGCTGGTCTTCGTCCTCTTCGTCGTCGGCGTCGTCGTGCTCGGCCTCTGGCAGAGCCGCGGGGAGGACACGCACGGCTCGGGCGGCGCGAGCGACTACTTCCTCGCGGGCCGCGGGCTCACGTGGTGGCTGGTCGGCATCTCGCTCATCGCGGCGAACATCTCCACCGAGCAGTTCGTCGGCATGTCCGGCCAGGCGGCCGACTGGCTCGGGCTCGCGATCGCGTCGTACGAGTGGATGGCCGCGATCACGCTGGTCGTGGTCGCGTTCGTGTTCCTCCCGACGTTCCTCCGCACGGGCATCTACACCATCCCCGAGTTCCTCGAGCACCGCTACGGCCCGTCGTCGCGCACCATCATGGCGGTGGCCACGCTCATCATCCTCGTGGGCGTGCCGACCGCGTCCGTCATCTTCTCCGGCGCCAAGGTGATCAGCGTGGCCTTCCAGGGCACGACGCTGCTCGGCCTCGACCTCGGCAGCATCACCGTCGCCTGCTGGATCATCGGCCTCTCGGCCGCCGTCTACGTCTTCGTCGGCGGCCTCAAGGCCTGCGCCTGGGCCGACCTCGTGCAGGGCATCGCCCTCATCGCGGGCGGCGCGATCATCACCTGGCTCTCGTTCCGCGCGCTGGGCACGGCGGACCCGGTGGCGCTGGCCGCGACCGCCGCGGTGCCGTCCTCGGTCTCGCCGGACCAGTTGGCCGCGGCCGGCGCGGTCGAGCGCTTCCAGCTGCTGACGGCCGGGACGGTGGAGGAAGGGGGCAAGCTGCACATGGTGCGGCCCGCCTCCGATCCCGCGATTCCGTGGACCGCGCTGCTGGTCGGCCTGTGGATCCCCAACTTCTTCTACTGGGGCCTCAACCAGTACATCATGCAGCGCACGCTCGGCTCGAAGTCGCTCGCCGAGGGCCAGAAGGGCATCGTGTTCGCCGCGGGCCTGAAGCTCATCATCCCCTTCATCGTCGTCATCCCCGGCATCCTCGCCTTCAACCTCTTCAACGCCGACCTGCGCGCCGAGGCCGCGCGCCGGAACGCACCGACGCTCGGCGCGTTCTCCTCGGGGGCCCAGGTCGCGGTGCCGTTCAACGCCGACTTCGCCAAGACGCAGCCCGAGCTCGCGGCGCGCCTCTTCGCCCACAACACCGGGCTCGCCGGCACGCCGGCGCCGGCGCCCGCGGCCGACCCGGCCGCGCTCGCCGCCGCCAACGCGGCCGCGGTGGACGCG
>CAYWTK010000048.1:23885-26159 GCA_964460895.1 uncultured Opitutaceae bacterium | reverse complement strand
GGCCGCGGCCGGGTCCTGCGCCAGCGCGCGCTGCGCGGCCGCGACGCGCGCGACCTGCGCGGCGTCGAGCAGGTGCACGACCCCGTCGTGCTCGACGTAGCCGCGCCCCGCCGCCAGCGCGGCCCGCACGGCGGCGTCGGGCGCCGCGCCGGCGCGGAGGCCGAGCGCGACCGTGTAGTCGCCGCCCTCCTCGCGCACCTCCGCCACCGCCTCCGCCCTCCCCAGGCCCGCGGTGTTGCGCTCGAAGTTGGCCGTGAAGGTCGCGCCGAAGCGCGTGCGCAGCTCGGCGCCGTGCGTCGCGAGCAGGTTGAGCACGCGGTGCCGGTCGCGGAGCCACCACTTGCGGCTGAGCGGGTCGAGCACGAAGCGGTGCGCGCGGACGAACTCGAGCGCCGGCTCGTGCAGGGCGGACGCGCGGCCGGGGAGCGTGACGGCGAGGTAGTGCTCGGATCCGTCCACCACCATCGGCTCCGGCGGCGGCTCGGCGCGCGGCGCGGCCGGACGCGGACGCTCCCGCGCGGGCGGCGGCGGGGGCGGCGGGGCCGCCGGCGGGACGAGGTGCTCGCTCACGCCGGGCAGGTCGAGCCCGTTCCAGGGCAGCGGCGCGCCGGGCCGGTCGGCGCGGAACACCACGCGCTCGCCCGCGAGGGCCGCGAGCAGCTCCCGGAGCTGCGCGCGCGTCAGCTGCAGGAGGACGACCGGCTGGGCGGGCGCGCCCAGCCGCTGCAGGACGGCGAGGGCGGGGACCAGCCCGGGCGGAGGCTCGGCGGCGAGGTCCAGCTCCACCCGCACCGCGACGGCGTCGCGCGCGGCCGCGGCGGCGAGGTTGGGCGGGAGGTGGACGCGGAGCATGGCCGGCGACTGGACCAGAAGCCCGGCGAGGGGGGAAGCGCGTTCGCGGCCGGGTCCGCCGAGGCGGGCCTTGCGTCGCGTCGCCGTGTCATAAATGCTGCGCCGCATGTCCAAGCTTTCCCCGGAAGAGTTCGCGCGCCTGCACCCCGAGACCCTGGCCCTGAGCCACGGCTTCGACCCGTTCCTCAGCGAGGGGGCGGTGAAGCCGCCGGTGTTCCTCACGTCGACCTTCGCGTTCCGCAAGGCGGAGGACGGCAAGCGCTTCTTCGCGTGGATGCGGGGCGAGGGCGGCGCGCCCACCGGCAAGCACCAGGCCGGCCTCATCTACTCGCGCTTCAACAACCCCAACCTCGAGATCTTCGAGGACCGCATGGCGGTCTGGGAGGGCATGAAGGGCGCGCTGAGCTTCTCCAGCGGCATGGCCGCGATCAGCACGGCGCTGCTCGCCACGCACAACCCCGGCGACGAATCCATCGTGAGCACGCCGCTCTACGGCGGCACCGAGACGTTCATGCGCGGCTTCCTCGCGAAGTTCGGCATCCGCTGCCACTTCATCCCGGCCGGCGCCGGCGCCCCGGCCGCGGCCGCCGCCCTGCTCGGCCCGCGCACGCGGTCCATCTTCATCGAGAGCCCGGCCAACCCGAACAACCGCCTCACCGACCTCGCCGCCCTGCGCGCGCTCTCCCGGGAGCACCGCACGGCCGACGGGCGCGGGGTGCTCGTCATGGTCGACAACACCGTCGCCGGGCCCGTGTTCTGCCAGCCGGCGAAGTTCGGCGCGGACCTCGTGATCTACTCGGCGACGAAGTACATCGGCGGACATTCGGACGTGGTCGGCGGCGTGGTGCTGGCCGACGACTTCGCGCTCCTCAAGTCGCTCGCCGGCCTGCGCAACAGCCTCGGCGGCATGCCCAACCCGCACACCGCCTGGCTCCTCACGCGCTCGCTCGAGACGCTCAAGATCCGCGCCGAGACCGCCGCGCGCAACGCCCAGCGCTGCGCGGAGTTCCTCGCCGGCCACCCCAAGGTGCGCCACGTCGGCTTCCTCGGCCTGCTCCAACCCGGCGAAGCGGAGTACGAGGTCTACCGCCGCCAGCACACCGGCCCGGGCTCCCTCATCTCCGTCTGCATCCGGGGCGGCGAGGCGGAGGCATTCCGCTTCCTCGACCACCTCAAGGTCATCAAGCTCGCGGTCTCGCTCGGCTCCACCGAGTCGCTCGCGCAGCACCCGGCGGCCATGACCCATTCCGGCCTGACGCCCGAGGCCAAGGCCGCCAGCGGCGTGACCGACGACCTCGTCCGCATCTCCATCGGCATCGAGAACGCCGAGGACCTCGTCTGGGACCTCGGCCAGGCGCTCGACCACGTCTGAACCCCCGCGCGGGTCGGGACTCCTCGCCCGCGCCCTCCGCACCGGCCGCG
>CAYWTK010000048.1:0-23785 GCA_964460895.1 uncultured Opitutaceae bacterium | reverse complement strand
TCTGAACCCCCGCGCGGGTCGGGACTCCTCGCCCGCGCCCTCCGCACCGGCCGCGCCCCGCGCGGCGCCGCGGTACCCTTGTCCTGACTGCACCCCGCGGCCGGAGCCGCTGTCACCGATTGGGTGACACCTCCTCCCGCCGCCTTCTCGGGCGGCCGTCGGAGCCGCGCGGTTTCGCCCTCCGCGCCGGTGTCACCCAATCGGTGACACGGCGGCGGGCCGCGTCGGCGGATTGATGGCGACGGGCGTTGATGCGCGGGGCGAGGGCGCGGCGCGGTTCGCGCCAGGGCGCCCTCAGGGCTCCACCACCACGGGCATGCCCTCCTCGACGAGGGCGAGGAGCGTGCGGGCGTCCCAGTTGGCGAGGCGGAAGCAGCCGTGCGACTCGGTGCGGCCGACCTTCTCCGGGTCGGGCGTGCCGTGGATGCCGTAGCCGGGCCGGTCGAGGCCGATCCACGCGACGCCGACCGGGTTGTTCGGACCGGGCGCGAGGATGAGCCGGCGGCCGAGCGTGCGGCCCTCCTCGGATTCGGGGAAGACGGCCGGGTCGAAGGTGTAGTTGGGGTCGGGGATGATGACCTTGATGACCAGCTCGCCGACCGGCCGCTTCTCGACGCGGCGCGCGATGCTGACCGGGAAATGCGCGAGCAGCCGGCCCTCGGGGTCGGTCACGGTGAGCACGCGGTCCGCGAGCCGCACGTGGACGAGCGCCGCCGTGCCCTCGAGGAGGACGAGCGAGACGTTGGGCACCTGCACGACCGTGCCGGGCAGCAGCGCCTCCCAGTCCACCTCCGGGTTCAGGCGCTGCACGAGGCGCGGATTCGCCCGGTAGCGCTCGGCCACGAGTTCGAGGGCGGTGGCGTGGCCGAGGCGGTCGAGCTCGGACTTGCCGAGCCAGGTGTCGGGGAGCGGTCGCAGGCTGGCCAACTGTTCGGCGGTGAAGGTGTGCTCGGTCAGCGGCGGCGCCGTCAGGAGCAGCGCCTCGCGCGTCGGGGCGTCGAGGTCGCCCGATTCCCGGAGTCCCGCCGTCCGCTGGAAGGCCCGCAGCGCGGCCGCGGTCTGGGCGCCGCGCACGCCGTCGATCGAGCCGCACGAGAACCCGCGGCGGTGCAGCTCGACCTGCGCCTCGAGCATGGTCTCGGCCGGCCGGGGCTCCCAGGCGGTCTCCTCCGCGCGGACGCCGGACGCCGCGAGGGCGAATCCGAGGAGCAGTCCCGCCAGCCAGCCGACGCGCGTGCGGACGGTCGTCCCGCGGGGCGGGACGGCGTTCGGCGGCGGTGACGGGGGGCGGCGTTTCACGGCGGCACCATGGTCGGCCCCGCGCCGGGAGGCAAGGAGCCGCCCACTCTCGGCCGGAGCGGGAGGCCAATCCATGCGGAGCCGGCGGTTGGCCGCGGGAGTATGCTCGCGGCATGAACCATGTCTTCCATCCGGACGACCTGCGGCACCCGGTGTCCATGCGCTGGTTCGTGTCGCTCGCGTGGGTGGTGATCCTCGCCAAGTGCGCGCTGGTCTGGTGGGCCATCGACCGCTGGCACGTGCCCGTGCACCCGGCCTGGATCATCGGCCCGACCCTCGGGATGGCCGCGCTCGCGACCTTCCTTTGGCTCGGCCACACGGAGGACTGACCCTTCCTCCGCCGGGTCGCCCCCGCCGCCGGTGCCCTTGAGGCCGGCGGAGCGGTCGACTGTGTCCCCCGCGATCGACCCCGGCGACGCGTCGCCGAGTCGGTGGCACGAGGTGGGGTGCGGGTCGGGTCGCGAGGGGAGAGCCGCAAATGCGGCTTCCCAGCGGTCGGGATTCCGCCAAGCTGCGGCCTCGTACACATGGGCCAAGAGACCGTCACGTACCTGACCAACATCGTCATCTCGGTGATCCTGGCGGGACTCCTCACCCAATCGTGGATCGGCGGCCGGCGGTCGCGCGCGCTCGGCTTCTGGGCGCTCGGCGCCTGGACGCTGGCGGCCGCGGCGGTGCTCTTCGCGCTGCGGCCGGACCTGCCGGCGTGGTTCGGGCGCCTCGGTCCGACCCTGCTCGTCACCGTCGGCCAGGCGGCGCTCTTCCTCGGGGCGCGCGCGACCGCGCAGCGCTCGCTGCCGTGGACGGTCCTCGGGTTCGTGGTGGCGGCGCACGCGGTCGCCCTCGTCTATTTCCTCACGCTCGACCAGCCGACCCACTGGCGGATGGTGACCAACGGCGTCGTCTGGGCCGGACTCTCCTTCGCCAGCTTCGCCATCCTGCGGGAGGCGCCGGTCTACTTCTGGAAGCCGCTCTTCGCCCCGGCGAACGTCTTCCTCCTCCACGGCGGCTTCCACACGCTCCGGGTCGCGCTCGCCATCACCTCGGCGGCCAACGAGTGGTCGGCGGTGGCCGAGGCGCTGCAGCTCCTGGGCGACCTCGAGGCGACGTTCTTCACCGTGGCGCTGTTCGTCTCCCTGCTCATCGCCACGCTCCAGCTGCGCCACGAGGAGCTCACCAGCGCGCGCGCCGAGGTCGAGACGTTGTCCGGCCTGCTGCCGATCTGCGCGTGGTGCAAGAAGGTGCGCGACGACGAGGGCTACTGGCAGCAGGTCGAGGACTACTTCGCCCGCCGCGACCGCATCCGGTTCACGCACGGCATCTGCGCGGACTGCGCCGACGGCTTCCGGCAGGAGGTCGCCGAGTCGCGCGGCCCCGACCGGCGCTGAATGGTCCGCGCGCGGCCCGGCCCCGCGGAGACCCGGCCCCGCGAGACGTCTTTCCCCGCCCCATGACCCCGCTCCTCGACCGCCGCCAATGGCTGCGGGCGGCCGGCGCCACCGTCGCCGCCTCCGCCCTCGTCTCCCCCTCCCGCCTGTTCGCGCAGGCGCCCGCGACCGCGCCGCGCCGTGCGATCGTCGCGCCCGGCCTCATCCGCCTCCACTTCAACGAGAACCCCTTCGGTCCCGCCGAATCCGCCCGCGCCGCCATCCGCGAGGCCGCGGCGCGCGGCTGCCGCTACGCCGACGCCGAAGAGCGCGACCTCGTGGACCTGATCGCCCGCCGCGAGGGCTGCCGGCCCGAGCAGGTGATCCTCGGCTGCGGCTCCGGCGAGGTCCTCGACGCGGCCGGCTTCCACTTCGGCGCCGACGGCGGCGAGATCGTGGCCGCCGACCCGACCTACCTCGCCCTGCTCAACGCCGCCGCGCGCGTTGGCGGCCGCGCGGTGCGCGTGCCCCTCAACGCCCGCCTCGAGCACGACCTGCCCGCGCTCGCCGCCGCGGTCACGCCGGCCACGCGGCTCGTGTACCTCGTCAACCCGAACAACCCGACCGGCACCGTCTGCCCCGCGGAGGAGCTGCGGACGTTCGTCCGCGCGCAGGCGGAGAAGGTCACGGTGCTCGTGGACGAGGCCTACCTCGAGCTGGCGGACGACTTCGCCGGCCGCACCTGTGGCCCGCTCGTCGCGGAGGGCCGCAATGTCGTCGTCGCCCGCACATTCTCCAAGCTGCACGGCATGGCCGGCCTGCGCCTGGGCTACGCCCTCGCGCCCGTGGCGCTGGCGCCGCTGCTCCGCGCGCGCATGACCGGCAGCATCGGCGTCACGACCCTCGCCGCCGGACTGGCGTCGCTCCGCGACGAGGCCTTCGCGGCCGACGCCCGCGCGCGGATCGTCGCCGGGCGCGAGGCCCTGCTCGCCGAGCTGCGGACGCTCGGGCGGCGCTGGGCGGAGCCGCAGGGGAACTTCGTGTTCTTCCACACCGGCATGCCCGCGTCCGATTTCCTCGCCCGCATGCGCGCCGAGGGCATCGAGGTCGGCCGCCCCTTCCCGCCGCTCCTCGACTGGGCGCGCGTCACCATCGGCCTCCCCGAGGAGATGGACCGCTGCCACCGCGCCCTGCGGCGGGTGCTCGCGTAGGGTCCCGTCAGGGCTTCTCCGCCACCGGCGTGGCCTGCCAGGTCACGACTTCCCAGCGGCCGTCGCGCTGGAGGAGGGTGCCGCTGTTGCGGAAGCGCAGGGTCGTGCCGTCCGGCTGGCGGGCGACGAGCCGGAACGTCAGCGCGGCCATCGCGCCGTAGGGCCGGACGAGGACGTCCTCGGCGCCGTAGGTCGTGCGCGGCGCGGACTCGCGCGCGGCGGCCGCCATGCCGGCGAGGATGTCGGCCTTGCGCCGCACCTCGCCGCGGCCGCTGGTGTACACGAGGTCGTCGGCCCAGAAGCGCGCGTGCATCGCGGGGTCGTCCACGTTCGCGAGGAACTCGGTCAGCAGCGCCGCGACTTCCGCGCGCGTGCGCTCGGGGTCGGATTCGGTCGCGGCGGCGGAGCAGGCGATCACCGGAAGGAGGATGACGGTGGCGAGGAGGAGGCGGCGGCGGAGGGGCATGGGACGGGGATTCGAGGGGAGCCTAACGGCGGTGACCCGAGGGGGAAGCCCGGGTTTCCCGCGGGCCGAGGAACGGCAGTGCGGCAAGAAACCGCTTTCCGTCGAGGCGGGCGGCGGGCTAGCGTGCCGCCATGCTGCTCTACGAACAACGGCCGCCGCGCTGGGTCCACGCCGTTTGCCTGTTGCCTACGATCGGCCTGGTCGCGCTCTTCACCGACCTCGTGTTCCTGCCGGACATCGGCCTCCTTCCGATCGAGACGGAGGAGGAGATCGACTTCATGGGGAAGCTCATCTTCGGGTTCTTCACCCTCGTCGGCTTCTTCCTCATCGGCGTGTTCACCTACCGGTTGGTGAAGAACCCGTGGACGTTCCGCATGACGGACGAGGGCTTCGAGTACAACCCGGCAGGCGTCTCCAGCGGCTTCATTCGCTGGGAGGATGTCGCCGAGATCAAGTACGTGCCGGTGACGACGGATCGCGGCGGACCGACGAAGATCATGACCGTGGGTGTCATCCTGAAGGATCCCCATTCTTACATCGCGCGCTACCCGGCCGCGCTCGGGGTGTTGTTCGAGTACCGCAAGTACGAGTCGGAGACGCCGCTCGTGTTCCTCGCCAACGCGTTCGGCCGCGACCAGGACCGCGTCGTGGCGATGATGCGGGAGCAGGTCACGAAGGCCAACGCGCGGCGCTGAGCGCGGGCTCAGCCCAGCGGAGCGAGGAAGCGCGCGACGTTCGCCAGGTGGGGCTCGAGCTCGACGCCGAGGTGGCGGAGCCCGAGCTCGATGACGCCGCGGTCGATCTTGGCGGCGAAGGACGGCTCGCGGAACTTCTTGCGGAGAGAGGAGGGCTTCATGTCCGCGTACGGCACCGGGTTCATCTTCCGGTAGGCGTAGAACAGTCCGCAGAGCTCGTCGCACGCGAGGAGGGCGGCGGCCAGGCGGGACTGGGGGAGCGTGGCGTGGCCGTTGTAGCCGTAGGCGTGGGCCTCGACCGCGTGGAGCAGCGCCTCGGGGTAGCCCCAGTCGCGGAACCACTGCAGCGCGACGGCGGGGTGGCGGTCGGGGTGCACCTCGTAGTCGAGGTCGTGGAGCAGGCCCGTGACGTGCCAGAGGTGGGCGTCCTCGCCGAAGTGCCCCGCGTAGCCCTCGAGGGCGGCGGCGACCATGCGGGCGTGGTGCCGCTGGTAGGCGTCCTGCACGTGGCGCTCGAGCAGCGCCGCCGCGTCCTCCCGGGAGGGCAGGCTCATGGCTCGCGGCCGGCGGCCTCCGCCGCGAGCAGGAACTCGGCGTAGGCGAGGTCGCGCGGCAGCGTGAGCTTCGGGTTCGGGTGCGGGTTCTCGAGCAGGGCGACCGGGTGGCGGAGCAGCTCGACGGCGGCGGCGTCGTCGGTCAGCCGGCGGCCGGCGGCCGCGGCCTTGGCGTAGCCGCGCGCGATGAGGTCGCGGGCGAAGACCTGCGGGGTCTCCATCGCCCAGAGCCGGTCGCGCACGAGGTCGCGCAGGTGGCCCTCGCCGCGGTGCTCCTTGATGGTGTCGGTCACGCGGTGCGCGAGCACGACGGCGTCCTCGCGGCGGACGATCTTGTGCAGCGCGGCGAGCTGCTCGGCGCGCACGAGGGGGCGGGCGCAGTCGTGGATGAAGACGTAGGCGACGTCCTCCGGCAGCTCGGCCAGCGCGGCCGCGACGGAGTCCTGCCGCTCGGCCCCGCCGGGCACGAAGAGCGTGGGCGTGGGGGCGTAGGCGGAGAGGCCGACGAGCTGGCGCTGGTCGCGGTAGGTGACGAGGAAGAAGTCGACGACCCCGCTCCGGTAGAACGTGGCGGCCGAGTGCGCGAACACCGGCTTGCCCGCGAGGGGGGCGAGGATCTTGTCGGACACGGACCCCGCCATCCGGCGGCTGCTGCCGGCGGCGAGGAGGATGGCGGCGGTGCGGCTCATGGGGTGGTCGGGGAGAAGGGACCGCTCAGGCCCCGCGCAGTTCCGCGAGGAGGGCGCGGGTGGCCGCGACCGGGTCGGCGGCCTGGAGGATGGGGCGGCCGACGACGATGTGGGTCGACCCGGCCCGCGCGGCCTCGGCCGGGGTGAGGACGCGCTTCTGGTCGTCGCCGCCGCGCTCCGCGGCGGGGCGGATGCCCGGCGTCACGAGGCTGATCCCGGGCGGCAGCGCGCGACGCAGCGGCGCGACCTCGAGGGGCGAGCAGACCAGTCCGCGCAGTCCGGCGGCGGCGGCGAGCCGGCCGAGCCGCTCGACCTGCGCCTCGGGCGCGGCGTCGACGCCGATCTCCCGCAGTCCGGCGGCGTCCATCGAGGTGAGCACGGTGACGCCGAGCAGGAGGAGGTCGGGCTTCGTGCGCGCCTGCGCCTGCGCCGCGGCCCGCATCATCTCGGCCCCGCCCGCGGCGTGGAGCGTGAGCATGCGGATGGGCAGCGGGGCGAGGGACTCGACGGCCTTGGCGACGGTGTTCGGGATGTCGTGGAGCTTCAGGTCGAGGAAGACCTCGTACCCGTGGTCGGCGACCTCGCGGACGAAGGGCGGTCCGTAGGCGGTGAAGAGCTGGAGGCCGACCTTGACCCACCGCAGCTCGCCGCGGAGCTGGCGGAGGAGCGGGGCGGCGGCTTCGCGCGTGGGGACGTCGAGGGCAAGGATCAGGTCGCAGGACATGCGGCGTCGGGACTGTGGTGCCGGTCGGGCGCGGAATCAAAGGGGAATTGCGGCCGCCGCGGCCGGGCGGTTTTCGGCTCGGAGGGGGCGCGGCGCTGTGGTCCACTGGCGCCCGCGATGCGCGTCGTCGTCCCCAGTCCCGCCAAGATCAACCTGTACCTCGCCGTGACCGGCCGGCGCGGGGACGGCTTCCACGACCTCGTGTCGGTGGCCGCGCCGCTCGCCTTCGGCGACGAGCTGGCGGTCGAGGCGGTGGACGCCGGCGCGGGGCCGCGCTTCGCGCTGGCGTGCGACGACCCGGCGGTGCCGCTCGACGGCTCGAACCTCGTGCTCCGCGCCGCCGAGGCGTTCGCCGCGGCGACCGGCTGGGCGGGCGGGGCGCGCTTCACCCTCACCAAGCGCATCCCGCTGGGCGCCGGCCTCGGCGGCGGCAGCAGCAACGCCGTGGCCGCGCTCCGCGCGCTCGACCGGCTCACGGGCGGCGGCACCGGCGGGGAGCGGCTCGCCGCGCTCGCGGCCGGGCTGGGCTCGGACTGCGCGCTGTTCCTGCGCGACGGCCCCGTGGTGATGCGCGGGCGCGGGGAGCGGGTCGAGGACCTGCCGCCCGCCGCCGCGGCGCGCCTGCGCGGGCGGCGCGTGCTGGTCTTCAGGCCGGACTTCGGCATCGCGACCCCGTGGGCCTACGCGCGGATGGCCGCGCGGGGCACGGACTACGTCGCGGCCGCGGAGGCCGAGGCGCGCCTGGCCGGCTGGGTGGCGGGAGCGGCGCCGGCCGAGGCGCTGCTGGCGAACAACCTCGAGGCGCCGGCCTTCGCCAAGCACCTCGCGCTGCCGGTGATGCTCGCGTGGCTGCGCGAGCGGCACGGCCTCGCGCCGCGCATGAGCGGGAGCGGGAGCGCCTGCTTCGCCCTGCTCGGCGAGGCCGACGACGCGGCCGCCGTCGAGGCGACGGTGCGCGCCGGCTGGGGGCCGGCGGCGCGCGTCGTCGTCACGCGCCTCGCCTAGTTCCGCATTGACCGGGCCGGCGGCCGGCGGGTTAATCGCGGCGCCCTCATGGAATCCCGCGGCCAGACCGAGACCGTCATCCGGGGAATCGCCGCTTCGCGGGGCATCGCCTATGGCCAGGTGTTCCTCTACCTGCAGAGCGAGCTGGAGGTGCCGCGCTACCAGGTGGAGCCGGCCAAGCGGATCGGCGAGATCGCGCGCTTCGAGCAGGCGCTGGTCGCGACCCGCCGGCAGATCGCGCAGGTGCGGCAGCAGGTCAGCCGCAACCTCAGCGAGTCCGAGGCTCTGATCTTCGACGCGCACCAGATGGTGCTCGAGGACCAGGCGCTGATCGGGGAGACGATCCGCGAGTTCGAGTCCACGGGGCTGAACATCGAGACCTGCTTCAACGCCGTGGCGCAGCGCTACATCGCGGCGTTCGCCGAGATCGACGACGAGTACCTGCGCGAGCGCGCGGCCGACATCAAGGACGTCACCCGCCGCGTCCTGCGGACGCTGCTCGGCCAGACCGCGCTGCAGCTCTCCGAGCTCGCGGAGAAGCGCATCATCGTCGCCCACGACATCTCCCCGTCCGAGGCCGCGGGCGTCGACCGGAGCTCGGCGCTGGGCATCGTGACCGAGCTCGGGAGCCGCACGAGTCACGCCGTCATCGTCGCGCGCTCGATGAAGGTCCCGGCGGTCGTCGGGGCCGAGGGCCTCACGACGCGCGTGCGCGACGGCGACTGGATCCTCGTGGACGGCTACGACGGCCTCGTCGTGCTGCACCCCTCGCAGGCGACGCTCTTCCGCTACGGCAAGGTGCAGAAGGAGCGCAGCTCCTTCGAGTCGCGCCTGCTCGCGGCCAACGATCTGCCGGCGGAGACGCGGGACGGCGTGCGGGTGACGCTCCGCGCCAACATCGAGAAGGCCGACGAGGTCGCGCTGGTCCGGCAGTACCGGGCGGAGGGCGTGGGCCTCTACCGCACCGAGTACCTCTACCTCAGCGGCAACCGGCTGCCTTCGGAGGAGGAGCAGTACGAGAACTACCGGGCGATCGCCGAGGGCCTCGCGCCGGCGCCCGTCACGATCCGCACGCTCGACATCGGCGGCGACAAGCCCCTGCCGTCGAGCCCGCACCTGATCGGTCCGGAGGCGAACCCCTTCCTCGGGTTCCGCGCGCTGCGCATGTGCCTGGACAACCCGAGCCTCTTCAAGGAGCAGCTGCGCGCCATCCTGCGCGCCAGCGCCCACGGCAACGTCGAAGTGATGTACCCGATGGTCGGCTCGGCCGACGAGCTGGAGGCGGCCAACCGCCTGCTGGAGGAGGCGAAGGGCGAGCTGCGGGCGCGGGCGCAGGCGTTCGACGCCGGGCTGCGGGTCGGCACGATGATCGAGATCCCCAGCGCGGCCGTCGCCGCCGACGTCCTCGCGCCGCACTGCCGGTTCTTCAGCATCGGGACGAACGACCTCATCCAGTACCTCCTCGCGGTCGACCGCGGGAACAACCGCATCGCGCACCTCTACGACCCCGTGCATCCCGCCGTGCTGCGGGTGCTCAAGCTCGTGGTGGACGCCGCGCACGGGGCCGGGATCAAGGTCAGCGTGTGCGGCGAGATGGCGGGCGACCCGGTGTACGTGCCGCTGCTCGTCGGGCTCGGGGTGGACGAGCTGAGCATGACCCCGCTGCTGCTGCCCGCCGCCCGCTACCTCATCCGGGCGATGAGCTGCGCCGAGGCGCGCGCGCTGGCCGCGGAGGCGCTGGCCCAGACCGACTCGAAGCGCACGGCCGCCCTCGTGCAGGCCTTCTACGAGCGCCACGTCGCCGACGAGGCCGCGCCGCGCCCGGGCGGCTGACCAGCCCGTCGGGCGAGAGCGGCGTTGCGCGCGGGCGCGGGGCTGTTAGGAAAGGGGGGTCCCGGGGCGCCGCACCGGCGGCCGCGGGCCCACCACCATGACGCACGTCCAGGCGAAGGGAACCATCGGCATCCTCACGGGCGGCGGCGACGTCCCCGGGCTCAACCCGGCGATCCGCGCCGTCACCATCCGCGCCCTGCGCGAGGGCTACAGGGTCATCGGCATCCGCAAGGGCTGGCACGGGCTGGTCGCGATGGTCCGCGACCGCGCGGCGGACAACAGCGAGTGCTACGTCCACCTGACGGAGGAGATCGTCAACCGCGCGGGCCGCACCGGCGGCACGTTCCTGCACAGCTCGCGCACGCGTCCGAGCCACGTGCCGAAGGCCAGCGTGCCGGAATTCCTCCGCGACCGCTACGCCGCGGAGACGAACGACCTGACCCCCGAGGTGCTGAAGAACCTCGAGTGGCTCGGCATCGACCACCTCATCCCCATCGGCGGCGACGACACCCTGAGCTACGGCGTCCACCTCTTCCGGCAGGGCGTGAAGGTCATCGCCATCCCGAAGACGATGGACAACGACGTGCCCGGCACGGACTACTGCATCGGCTTCAGCACGTGCGTCTCGCGCACGATCAGCCTGGTCAACACGCTCCGCACGTCCGCGGGCTCGCACGAGCGCTTCCTCGTCGTGGAGGTCTTCGGCCGCTACGCCGGGTTCACGGCGATGCTCCCGACGATGGCGGGCGCGGCCAACCGCTGCGTGATCCCGGAGTGGAAGTTCGACATCGAGCGGCTCGCCGAGCTGCTGGTCGCGGACCGCCGCAACAACCCGAGCCGCTACTCGATCGTGCTCGTCTCCGAGGGCGCCTCGTTCGAGGGGGAGGAGATGGTCTACGAGAGCGCGGAGAAGGACATGTTCGGCCACGCCAAGCTCGGCGGCATCGGCGACATGGTGGCGTCGCGCCTCAAGGACCTCTCGCCGAAGTTCAACCGGGGCAAGAAGGTCGAGTGCATCAACCAGCGCCTCGGCTACCTCGTGCGCGGCGGCGACCCGGACGCGATCGACTCGGTCGTGCCGATGGCCTTCGGCAACCTCGCGCTCGACCTCATCATGCAGGGCATCCACGGCCGGCTCGTGGTGCTGAAGAACGGCCGCTACGACAACCTGCCGATCGAGGTCGTGACCTCGACGAAGAAGCTCGTCGACGTGCCGAAGTACTACAACACCGACCGCCTCCGGCCGCACTACCACAGCTTCGAGATGCGGCCGATGTTCATCATGACGAGCGAGTGAGCCGGCGGCCCGGGCCGCCGCCCGGGTGGCGCCGGTTCGGGCCGCGCGTCGGATGGCGCAGTGGTCTGCGTCCTCCGGCCCCCGGCGGCCGGGCGACCGCCGTCCGCTCAGCGCCCGGCCTTCACGCCGCTGGCGAGGAGGGTCTCGAAGTGGGGTTCGGCCGGCTCGCGGGCGACGGCCGCGACCTCCACCTGCTGGAAGCCGGCCTTCTTGAGGAAGCCGTGGAGGGCGCTCTCCTTGAAGCCGAGCCAGAGGTCGCCGTAGAGCTCGTGCGCCTTCTCGAAGGTGTGCTCCTTCAGGTCGAGCACGAGGAGCTGGCCGCCGGGCTTGAGGATGCGGAACGCCTCGTCCACCGCCGTCTGCGGGTGGTTGGCGTGGTGCAGCGCCTGCGAGAGGATGGCGAGGTCGACGGACTTGTCGGCCAGGGGCACGCGCTCGATGTCGCCGAGCTTGTAGGCGAGGTTGGCCAGCCCGTTCTTGCGGGCCAGCTCGGTGCCGACCTCGACCATGCGCGGGGAGTTGTCGATGCACCAGACCTGCTCGGCGCGGCGCGCGAGCAGCTGGGACACGAGGCCCTCGCCCGCGCCGAGGTCGGCGACGGTGATGGCGGGCACGAGCCGCAGCGCGAGGTGGCCCAGCGCCTCCCAGGAGCGTCCGGGGCAGTAGCCCTTGCCGAGGCGGCCGGCGATGAGGTTGAAGTACTGCTCCGACTCGCGCCGGCGCTTCTCGAGGGTGCGGTCGAGGTTGCCGCGGTCCTCGCGGGACTCGGGCTGGTCCGCCACCGCCTCGCAGGCCGCCCGGAGCAGCGCGACCTGCCGGGCCGGCAGGCCCGGGCGCAGCGAATAGAAGGCCTTCTTGCCCTCGCGCCGGTCGGTCACCAGTCCCGCCTGCCGCAGGAGCGCGAGCTGGGTGGAGATGCGCGACTGCGCCATGCCGAGGATCTCCTGGAGCTCCGCGACCGCCAGCTCCTCGCGCGCGAGCAGCGCCAGCAGGCGGAGGCGGGTCGGGTCGGAGAGGATCTTGAGGTGGTCCCAGGGGGTGCTCACGGGGCGGAAGTGCTAGCCGGGATGGCCCCGCGGCACCAACGAAAAACCGCGGCGGCGCGCGGCCGTCACCGCAGGAGGTGCCGGACGAACAGGCCGAGCTGCCAGACGCCGAGCAGGGCGATGGCCGCGCCCGATACGGCGTGCAGGACGCGGAGCGTGTCCGCGTGGAGCCGGTCGCGCAGGAACCCGGCCCCGAGGCCGATGGCCAGCCACCAGAGCGCGGAGCCGGCGAAGACGCCGCCGACCAGCTCGAACGCGTGCAGCGGGGTGTCGATGCGCCCGCCGAGCCCGAAGCCGGCGAAGATGGCGAGGAAGGCGAGGATCGTGGCCGGGCTGGAGAGGGTCAGCGCGAGGGTCGAGAGGTAGGCCGCCGGCCAGCTCCGCCGCTCCCGCGGCGCGCCGCCGTCCACCACCGTCGGCGGCCGGGCCCGCGCGGTGCGCACGCCGAGGACGAGCAGGAAGAGGCCGCCGCCGAGCTGCAGGGCGGGCTCGATCCGCAGCAGGAAGGCGGACACGGCGGTCAGGCCGAACGCGACGACCAGCCCGTAGAGCGCGTCGGCCGTGGCGGCGCCGAGTCCGGAGACGAGGCCCGTGACGCGTCCGTACACGAGGGTCCGGCGGAGGCACAGGAAGCCCACCGGTCCGACGGGGACGGCGATGGCGAGTCCGATGACGAGCCCCTTGAGGAACATGGCCGGCAGCGGCGGAGATTCCCGCGGCGCGCGGGAACCGGCAAACAAAAAGGCCCGCCGGGAAGGGCGGGCCGGGGGGCGCGGCGGGGGCTCAGGCCTTCGCGTCCGCGTGCCGCGCGATGGCGGAGATCTGGTACTCGTGCGAGGTGCCGCCGATCTTGAGCTTCACGTGCTCGCCGACCTTGCGGCCGAGGAGGGCCTGGCCGAGCGGGGTCTTGTAGGCGATGATGTGGGCGTCGGGGTCGGAGTCCCAGGCGCCGAGCACCGTGTAGCGGACGGCCTTGCCGTTGGCCACGTCGCGCAGGTCGACGACGGTGCCGACCGAGACCTGGTCGGTGGTGGCGTCGGCGAAGTCGGTGATGCGGGCGCGGGCGAGGTCGCGCTCGAGCTGCGCCTTCTGCGCCATGAGCACGGCCTGGTCCTGCTTCGCCATCTTGAACTCCGAGTTCTCGCGCAGGTCGCCGTGCTCGCGCGCGGCGGCGATGGCCTTGGAGTTGTCGGGGATGCGGCGGGAGACGATGTCCTCGTACTCGACGCGCTTCTTCTCGTAGCTGGCGCGGGAGACGAGCAGCTGCTCGTCGCGGGCCTCGGCGTCGCCGGCCACGAGGGCCTGGAGCGAGGGGAACAGCTTGATGAAGCGCGCGAGCAGCGACTTCTTGGTGAGCTCCTCGAAGCCCTGGTTGAGCAGGAGGGTGTTCGCGAGGTCGCGCGCGGTCTCGGTGTCGGCCGTGGCCAGCAGGTCGGAGATGAGGTCGGGGTCGTCGCTCAGCGCCTCGGCCAGCGGGATGCGGCGGGTGCCGGCCGACTGGAGCGCCTCGTAGTCGATGGCGAAGAAGATGGCGGAGAGGAGGCGCGGGGTGACGAGGATGTGGAGGAGCTTGGCGAACTTCTTCGAGTGGCGGTTCTTGATCACCCACAGCAGCACGGGCGCGCGCAGGTTCTGCTCGGTCTTCCAGCGGGCGAGGGTGGAGGCGAGCTCCTCCGACTGGCCGTGCTCGACGAGGAAGTTGATGCACTCGGTGGTGAACTTGCCCTGCGAGGTCTTGAGGAGGGCGAAGACGATCTCGCGCCACTCGAGCGGGTGCGTCTCCTTGACGAGGTCGAGGAAGCGGGCCTGGAAGTGGACCGGGATCTTCTCCGCGATCGCGGTCAGGCCGCGGACCTCCTTGATCAGCTCGGCCTGCGGGGGATTGAGGCCGGAGGGGTCGTGGCCGAGGATGCGGGAGAGCTCGTCGCGCACGAACGCCCCGTAGAGCCGCTCGGCGGAGTCGAGCTGGTTGCTGTCGCGGACGGCCTCGGTGAGCCCGTTGAGGACGGTCTGCAGGCCCGGCTTGGCCTCCTCCTTGATGGACGCGGCGAGGAGGTCTTCGGCGAGACTGATGCGGCGGCGGGCGGAGCGGGTGGCGCCGAAGGCCTCGAGGATCTCGTCCTCGGCCGACACGGGCTCGTCGCGCAGGACGTAGACCTCGGTCTTCTTGGCCGGCACGCCGATGCGCGGGTCCTTGATGAGCTGCTTCTTCACCGCGGAGAACCAGCGCTTGAACTTCTCCTCCCCGACGACCTGGGCGAGGGTGGACTCGAGCTCGACCGCGGAGGCGGCCTGGTTCGGGTAGGCGGCGAGGGTGTCGACCACGAGCTGGACCGGGTTCTCCTCGACCAGCTGGCGGATGCGGTCCGGCTCGGTGGCGAGGCGGGCGAGGATGTGCTTGGGCGGGAGCACGTCCATCGTGTTGACGCAGAAGGCCGGGTCCATCGCGTGGGACTTCTTGCCCAGGAAGTCGATCAGCAGCCGGTGGGAGGCCTCGTCGTAGCCCTTGATCTGGCCGAAGCCCCAGCTCCGGTGCATCACGAAGGCTCCGGTGGACATCGCCTCGAGCTTGGCTTTGGAGGCCTTGAGGGCGGGGTGCTTGGCGATGAGCGCGGAAACGGCTTCGGAATTCATATTTGCGTGGCGAGTCAGTGAACCGGTTAGTTCAGGCCGTAATGGCCGGAACTGTCAAACAGGGTTTTCCCGCGCCCCGCCCTCGCGCCGTGCCTTGCGGCTCGGACGGGTGGGAGGCGGCCGTCGCGCTCACCGAGCGGTGGCTCGCGCGGCAGGAGCGCGTGGACGCGCTGCTCGAGCAGCTGGCGCCCGGGCTGCCGCCGCAGGAGCGCGCCCGCGCGCAGCACCTCTTCTACGGGGTCGTCCGGTGGGCCGACCGCATCGAGGCGGCCCTCGCCGGCCTGATGGCCCGGCGGCCGCGCACCCGCGTGCTCGCGCTGCTGCACGTCGCGGGCGGCGAGATCCTCGAATCGCCCGCGGACGCGGCGCCCGTCGTCCACCACGCGGTCGAACGGGCCAAGGTCCTGGCCAGCGCCAAGGAGGCCGGGCTGGTGAACGCCGTCGCCCGCCGGCTGGTCCCGCGGCTGGCGGCGCGTCCGGCCACGCTGGCCGAGGCGACGGCGCACCCCGCCTGGCTGGTCGCGCGGTGGGAGCGCCAGTTCGGGGCGGAGGCGACCGCCGCGCTGCTCGACTGGAACCAGCGCCCCGCCCCGGTCCACGCGCGCTGGCGGTCCGCGGAGCCGCCGCCGGCGTTCCTCGAGGCGACCGCGTGGCCCGGCTTCCTCGCGGTGCGCGCCGGGCACTGGGACGACGTCCGCCGCCTGGCGCAGCAGGGCGCGCTCTACCTCCAGGACCCGTCCACGCGGCTCTGCGTCGGCCTGCTCGCGCCGCAGCCGGGCGAGACCGTCCTCGACGCCTGCGCGGCGCCCGGCGGGAAGAGCCTCGCGCTGGCCGACGCGATGGGCACGGGGCGGCTGGTGGCCCTCGACGAGCCCGGTCCGCGGCTCGAGCGCCTGAAGGAGAACCTCGCCCGCGTGCGGCCCGGCGTGGAGGTCGCCCTCATGCCGGCCGACCTGCGGCGCGCGGGTCCGGGCTTCCTCCGCGAGTTCAACCTGCCCACCGCGTACGACGCGGTCCTGCTCGACGCCCCGTGCAGCAACACCGGCGTCATGCGCCACCGCATCGACGTGAAGCGGCGGCTGCGCGAGGGCGACTTCGCGCGCCACGCCGCGCAGCAGCAGGCCCTGCTCCGCGCGGCCGCGGCGCTGGTCCGTCTGGGCGGCCGGCTGGTCTACTCCACCTGCAGCCTGGAGCCGGAGGAGAACGAGGCCGTCGTCCGCGCCTTCCTCGCCTCGCGGGCCGGCGCCGGCTGGCGGCTGGAGCGCCACGTGCTGGCCTACCCGTGGGTGGACGGCCACGACGGGGCCGGGGCCTTCCTCCTGCGCCGCGCCTGAGCGGAGCGGCGACCCGTTCCGGCTAGGGCACGAGGTCGAAGACCGGGACCTCGCGGTCGAATTCGCGGCTGCCGGCGACGCAGGTGAAGGTGATGCGACCTGCGTCCGCGACGAGGGCGGCGAAGCGGTCGTACGCCCAGTTCGCCACCGGCTCGCCGTTGATCCGCACCACGAGGTCGCCGGCCTGGATGCCGGCGGCGGCGGCGGGGGAGTCCGCCAGCACGTCGAGCACGCGCCAGTAGACCGGCGAGCGGGCGAGCGCGAGGCCGGTGCTGCGCCGCGGGGCCGTCGGCACCGGCCCCGGGTCGGTGCGCGCGAGGGTCACGAGGTTGCGCCGCTGGTCGAACGTGAGCGCGAAATGCCGGAGCAGGCCGCCGCCGAGGGACGAGACGTTGGGGGTGAGGTCCACCAGCGGGCGCGCCAGCAGGTGCGGCCCCAGCCGCAGGTCCTCGGCCAGCCGGCCCACCAGCGGGGCCCGGTCGCCCGAGAGCGAGGCGACCGGCGGGCCGGGGCGCGGCGGCACGGCGAAGCGCGGGTGGAGGCCGGCGGGGTTGAGGTTGAGCGCGCCGTTGCTGCCGGAGTCGAGCAGGACGACGAACGACTCGTTGCCCAGCTGCACCGGCACGAAGGGCACGCGCCGGTCGTTGTTGAACGCGAGCGCGCCGGGCGCAGGGGCGGTCCCGGCGTCCACCGGGGCGAGGACGAGCCGGCGGCGCGGGTAGTCGAGGGTGAGGAGGTGGTCGCGGAAGAGGGGGAAGCCGAGCAGGCCGTCGACCGCGACGCCGAGGTGCGCCGAGAGCGCGGTGAAGTCGAAGACCGCGGCCGGCACGCCCTCGAACGCGAGCGCGCCGAGCTGGAGGCGGCGGAGCGTGACCGCCTCGAGCCGGACGGCGACGCCGTGGGCCGACTCGATCGGCACCGTGCGCGGGGTGGATTCCCGCGCCGCGAGCGCGCGCGCCGTCTCGGCGGTCACGAAGCTGGTGGAGGACCCCGTGTCCACCACGAACAGCCGCGCGACGCCGTCCGCCTGCCGGGCCTCGACGAGGAACAGGTCGCCCATCACGCGCGCCGGCAGCTCGACGGGGCCGGTCGGCGCGGGCGCCGGGCGGGTGGTGCAGCCCGCCAGCAGCAGCGCGGCGGCCGCGGCGGCGAGGAGGGCGAGGCGTCGGACCCGGGGACTCATGGACGGGCTCAGCGGGCGGGCTGGGGGAGGCGGGCGCCGAGCGCGAGCGGCACGAGCAGCAGCGCGGCGGCCGCGGCGAAGGCCGCGGTGCCGCCGAAGTGGAAGAAGAGCAGTCCGGCGACCGCCGGGCTGGAGGCCCGGGCGAGGAAGCCGAGGGAGCGGAAGATGCCCGTCACCTTGCCCTGCTCGTCGGCCGGCGCGTAGAGGGAGATGAGGGACGACAGCCCGACGTTGGCGAAGCCCGAGCCGACCGCGCAGAACGCCAGCGCGACGAACAGCAGCGGCACGGAGCCCGCGACGCCGACCCCCAGGCCCACGCCCAGCAGCCCGAGGGCGACGGCGGCGAGGCCGACCACGGCCGCGCGCTTCTCGCCCAGCGCGGGCACGGCGCGGCGCACGAGGAGACCCTGGGTGAGGATCGAGACGACGCCGTTGAAGACGAAGACCGAGACGAGCTGGCGCGGCGTCCAGCCGAAGCGGTCCGCGACGAAGAACGTGATGAGCGTCTCGAAGAAGCTGAACGCGAAGATGAAGAGGAAGCCGACCGCGTTGGCGCGGCGGATCGTCCGGTCGGGCAGGGTGAGCAGCGCGCGGACGGGATTGCGCTCGCGGAACGACGTCGCGCCCGCGCCCCGGCTTTCCGGCGGCAGCGTCTCGCGGAAGGCCAGGGCGACCCAGACGAGGTTGACGAGGCAGAGCGCGAGGCCGATCAGCGCCACGCCGCTGAACGGGTGCAGGCCCCAGGCCGCGAGCGCCGGGTAGCGCGCCACCAGGTCGAAGCCCGCCGTCAGCCCGCCGATCGCCGGACCGGTGAGGAAACCCAGCCCGAACGCGGCGCCCACGAGGCCCATCCCCTTGGCGCGGTTCTCGCGCGAGGTCACGTCGGCGACCGCCGCGACGGCGACCGCGAGGTTGCCGCCCATGATCCCGGCGAGGACGCGGCTGGCGAGGAAGACGGCGAACGAGCCGCTGAAGACCAGCAGCAGGTAGCTGACCGCGCTACCCGCGACCGTGACGAGCAGCACCGGCCGGCGCCCGACCCGGTCGGACCGCGCGCCCCAGACCGGGGAGAACAGGAACTGCATGAACGAGTAGACCGAGGCGACGCACCCGCCGAAGAGCGCGGCCAGCGCCATCTCCGGCACGCGGGAGTCGTGCGCGACCTGCGACAGCCGGTCCACCAGCCAGTGGAAGAGCCCGCCCGGCGCCTCGTGCCCGAGGTAGTAGCGCAGCAGCTCCGGGCCGAGCGGGAAGAAGAGCGAGAAGCCGATGAGGTCGATGTAGAGCGTCAGGAAGATGACGCCGAGCGGCAGCGGCTTGGACGGGGAGGGCGGGGACGGCACGGGAAGCGCGGAGGATGGGAGGATTCGCGCGGCGCGAAAAGCCTCTTTCCGCGCCGCGGGCTCAGCGGACGTGCCGGGCGACCAGGCCGATGAGCTCGCGGAGCTCGAAGGGCTTGGGCAGGAAGGCCACGGCCCCGTGGTCCGCGGCGCGCCGCATCGACTCCTGGGCGGAGTAGCCGCTCATCAGGATCACCGGCAGCGTCGCGCCCGCCTCGCGCAGGCGCCGCAGGGTCTCCTCGCCGGAGAGGCGCGGCATCGTCAGGTCGAGCAGCACGGCGTCGATCATCTCGGGATGGCGCCGCCAGAGCTCGAGCGCCTCGAACCCGTCGGCCGCCACGAAAACCTCGAAGCCCGCCTGCCGCAGCGCGAGCGCGGCGAGGTCCCGCACCGCCGGCTCGTCGTCCACCACGAGCACGCCGCCCTCGGCGTCCCCGCCGGCGTCGGCGGCCGCGCCCGGCCCGGCGAGCGCCGGTCCGGCGGCGTCGTCGCCCGGCGCCGCCGCCGGCAAGAGCAGCCGGAAGGCGGTGCCCTTCCCCGGCTCGGACGCGACGAACAGCGCGCCGCGATGGCTGCGCACGATGCCGAGCACCGCGGAGAGGCCGAGCCCGCGCCCCGAGAACTTGGTGGTGAAGAACGGCTCGAAGATGCGGGCGAGCACGGCCGCCGGGATGCCGCCGCCGGTGTCGCGGACCTCGAGCCCCGCGTAGAGCCCGCCCGGCAGCTCGGGCGCGCCGACCCCGCCGCGCAGCTCCTCCGGCGTGGCCGTGGCGGCGAACGTGCTGACCGTGATCACGCCGGTCCGGTCGCCGATGGCCTCCGCGGCGTTGATCACGAGGTTCATCACGACCTGCCGGACCTGCGTGGAGTCGGCGACGACGGCCGGGAGCGACGCCGGCAGCTGGAGGTCGAGCCGCGTGCCCTTGCCGTGGGACACCTCGAGCAGCGCGACGCACTCGCGGACCAGCGCGGAGAGGTCGACGCGCGAGGTCGGGACCGTGCCCCGGCCGGCGTAGGCGAGCAGCTGGGCGCAGAGGTCGGCCGCGCGGCGGGCCGCGGTCTCGACCTGGGCCAGGCGGGCCTGGGACGGGTCGCCCGGCGGCAGCTCCAGCCGGACGAGCGACGCGTTGCCCAGCATCGAGGCGAGGAGGTTGTTGAAGTCGTGGGCGATGCCGCCCGCGAGCACGCCGAGGCTCTCCAGCTTCTGGGTCTCCAGCAGCTTGCGGTCGAACTCCCGCTCCCGGGCCTCGGCCTGGGCGCGCGCCGTCGCGTCGACCATCAGGCCCTCCAGCGCGGTCGCGCGGCCGGACGCGTCGCGGTCGGCGTGCCCGCGTTCCCAGATGTGGCGCTCGGTGCCGTCGCGGTGGCGGATGCGGTACTCGAGCTCGAAGGGCTCGCCGCGGGCGACCGCGTCGGCGATGCGCGCGGCGCAGCGCCCGGCGTCGGCCGGGTGGATCAGTTCGCCCCATTGGCGGCCGCGCTCCGTGAAGTCGGCCGGCGGATAGCCGGTGAGCGCCTCGATGCCCTCGCTCAGGAAGAGCGCCTGGTACGGAGGCTCCGGGGCGCAGCGGTAGGCGGCCCCGGGCATGTCCGCCAGCACGCTCGCGAGCCGGCGCCGGCTCTCCGCCAGCTCGGCGGTGCGGTGCGCGACGAGGGCCTCGGTCCTCGCCGCCCGCGACTGCAGGCCGTGGACGAGGAGCACCGCGGCCGCGGAGAACAGGAGCGCGGTGACGAGGACGATCCAGGGGACGGGCGTGCGCTGGCGCGCCGCCCAGACGGGATTGAGCGCGACGACGACGCGCCACGTGCGCTCGCCGAAGACGATCGTCTCGACCTGGGCCCCGGGCGCCGCGGCGAGGCCGGCCGCCCACCGCGCCGCGTCCTCCCCGGACCCGCGCGGTCCGCCCGTGCCCGCGCGCGCGTAGAGCAGCCGCAGGTGCTCGAACTGCGCCGCGTCGTCGAAGTAGGCGAGGTCGACCGCCTCCTCCGGCTCCTCGGCGTGGACGTCGGCGAGGAGCCGTTCGACCGCGAAGATGGCCTGGAGGAAGCCGAGGAAGCCGTCCGCCGGCGCGGCGCCGGTCTCCTCCCGGAACACCGGCTCGATGAGGATGACGCCGATGCCGCGGTCCCGGCCCTCCGCGCGGATGAGGCTCACCTGGGGCGAGAGCTGCGCCCGCCGCTCGGCCCGCGCGCGCTCGAGCAGGGCGCGGGTGAACGTGCTCTCGAACAGGTCGAAGCCGAGCGCCGCCTCGTGGCCGGCGCGGGGCTCGACGTACCGGATCGGCCAGTACTCCTCCCGGTCGCGGGCGGGGATCGCCGCCGACTCCCGCCGGCCGGGCTGCTCGCGTTCCCAGACCTGGTAGGGCCGGCCCAGCGAGGCGGCGGCGGCGGCTTCGAACGCGGGGAGCGAGCCGGCCGGCACGCGCGGGGCCCACTGCAGCACGCGGAGCGCGGGCAGGCGCTCGCGCAGCAGCGCCACGTAGCGGCGGAACTCCGCCGGATCGACCTCGTTCGAGTTCTCGAAGTGGGTGCGCAGGCCGCGCACGAGCTCGGCGTGGAGCCGGAGGCGCTCGCGGGCGAGCCGGAGCTGGACGGCGGAGCGCTTCTGGAAGCCGGCCTCGATCCGGCGCTCCTCGACGCCCTGGGCGAACCAGCCGCCGAGGAGGGAGAGCGCGAGTCCGGCGACGGCGACGGAGGCCAGCAGCAGGCGCGCGCGGAGGGGGGATCCGGGCGGATCGGCCGGAACGGGCTCGGTCGACGCGTCGACCGGCGGGCTCATCCGGCGCGGTAGGGGAGCGGGAAGCGGCCGGTCAGCGCCACGACGCGGTCCTTGACCTGCGCGAGCGTCGCGGCCTCCCCGGCCGTCCCGATGGCCACGAGGACCTGGTCGATGAGACCGGCCACCTCGCGGAACTCGGCCTCGCCGAAGCCGCGCGACGTCATCGCGGGCGTGCCGAGCCGGATGCCGGAGGCCTGGAAGGGCGAGCGGGTCTCGAACGGCACGGTGTTCTTGTTGCAGGTGATGTGGGCGCGGTCGAGGGTCTCCTGCGCGACCTTGCCCGTGAGCTCGGGCAGCTTGGCGCGGAGGTCCACCAGCATCAGGTGGTTGTCGGTGCCGCCGGAGACGATCTTGTAGCCGCGCTCGACCATCGCCGCGGCGAGCGCCGCGGCGTTGCGCACGACGCGGCCGGAGTACTCGCGGAACTCGGGCTTGAGGGCCTCGCCGAAGCAGACCGCCTTGGCCGCGATCACGTGCATCAGCGGGCCGCCCTGCGTGCCCGGGAAGACGGCGGAGTCCACCGCCTTGGCGTGGGCCGCGCGGCAGAGGATGAGGCCGCCGCGCGGGCCGCGGAGGGTCTTGTGGGTCGTGGTCGTGACGAAGTCCGCGTGGGGGACGGGGGAGGGGTGGTGGCCCGAGGCGACGAGTCCGGCGATGTGGGCGATGTCGGCGAAGAGGTAGGCGCCGACGCCGCGCGCGATCTCGCCCATCCGCGCGAAGTCGATGGTGCGCGAGTAGGCCGAGGCGCCGACCGTGATCATGCGCGGCCGCTCGCGCGCCGCGACGGCGGCCAGCTCGTCGTAGTCGATGAGGCCGTTGTCCTCGCGCACGCCGTACTGGCAGAAGTTGTAGAGCTTGCCCGAGAAGTTGGCGGGGTTGCCGTGCGTGAGGTGGCCGCCGTGGCTGAGGTTCATGCCGAGGACCTTGTCGCCCGGCTGGAGCACGGCGGCGTAGACGGCGGTGTTGGCCTGGGCGCCGGAGTGGGGCTGCACGTTGGCGTGCTCGGCGCCGAAGAGGCGCTTGGCGCGGTCGATGGCGAGCGACTCGACGAGGTCGACCTGCTCGCAGCCGCCGTACCACCGCTTGCCCGGGTAACCCTCGGCGTACTTGTTCGTCAGGACGCCGCCCTGGGCCTCCATCACGGCCGGGCAGGTGAAGTTCTCGGAGGCGATGAGCTCGATGTGGTGCTGCTGGCGCCGGAGTTCGCCGGCGACGGCGGCGGCGACGGCGGGATCGAGCTGGGCGAGGGGACGGGGGTCGAGGGACATGGGAAAGGCGGAGGTCGGGGAAACGGCGCGGCCGGTCGGCTCACGGGGCGGCGGGCGGGACGATCGTCCGGAGGTAGGCGAGGAGGCCGGGGATGGCCTCGACCATCTCGTCGCGGCTCTGCTCGTAGTGGGCGAGCGTGCCGCCGAACGGGTCGGCGATCTCCGGGTCGCCGCCGGCCCCGGCGAACGCGCGCAGCAGGTGGAGCCGCGCGGGCACGGGCGAGGCCTGGAGCTCGATCAGCGAGCAGTGCGACCGCGTCATGCAGAAGACCGCGAGGGCGCCGTCCAGCAGCTCCTGCGTGAGCGGCCGGGCGCGGTGGGCGGAGATGTCGACCCCGACCTTGCGCATGGCGGTGACCGAGTGGGCCGAGACCGGCTCGCCCGGGCGCGCGGCGAGGCCGGCGGAGACGACCGGGAGGCCGCGGAGCGGCGGGCCCTCGGCGGCCAGCGCGTGCTGCAGGAGGCCCTCCGCCATGGGGCTGCGGCAGATGTTGGCCGTGCAGACGACGAGGATGTGGCCGGGCGCGGGCATGGAGGACCGCCTAGCGCTAGGCGAACGCCCGGACGCTGCAAGCCAAAGGGTGCCTCCCGGCGCGTCACGCGTCGGCCGCCCCCGCCTCAGGCGCGCGGGCGCACGGCGGCGAGGGCGTGGTGGAGGTGGACGGCCCGCTGCAGGACGCGGTCGGTGAGGGGGCGCGCGGCCGCCGTCGGCGCCGCGGGGTCGGGCGCGGGCGGCGGGGTCGCGGCGGCGTTGCCGTTCTCGAACTCGCGCACGAGCGAGGCCTCGTCGAAGCGCTCCTTGCCCAGCGAGCCGCCGACCAGCTCCGCGAGCGGACGGCCCTCGTCGAGGGCGGCGAACGCGCGGGCGTCGGCCGCGGGGTCCTGTGCGACGACGACGTGCGGGGCCGGCCGCGTCGCGGCGACGCCGAGCGTCACCACGCCCGCCGGCAAGCGCGCGGGGAGCAGCGCGGCCGGCGTCGCGGGGCCGACGAGCACGTAGAGCGGCGCGCGCGGGGCGCGGGCGGCGAGCGCGGCCGCGAAGGCCGCGGCGCCGTCGGGTC
>CAYWTK010000047.1:23430-26546 GCA_964460895.1 uncultured Opitutaceae bacterium | reverse complement strand
TCGGCACCGACAGCGGCATCCCGATGAAATTCCACAACCAGTCCACCTGGCGCGAGCTCGACATCTGGGTGAACCAGCTCGGCATGGACCCGATGGACACGATCCGCGCCGCGACCTACTGGCCGGCGGTAGCGATGAAGGCGGACAAGGACTACGGCACGATCCAGGCGGGCAAGTACGCCGACATCATCGCGGTGAAGGGCGACGTGCTGCGCTACATCAACCTGCTCCAGCGCGTGGACCTCGTGGTGAAGCACGGGAAGGTCGTGAAGGGCAGCTGAGGGTGCGATGCGGCGAGGTTGGTGGTGCCGCGGGGCACACACCCCGGCGCTGCCGCCTTCGCCCCGGCGACGGCGGACAGGTCGCGCCACCCCACTCGAGAGGAGATTCTCCGGAGGCGGGAGAAAATCGAATGCCCCCGTGGGCACAGATCCGAAGCCCTTCGCTTTCGGACATCAGGCCGGCTCGACCTGTAGCGGGGTCTCCCGACCCCGCCGCGAACGTCGCCTCAGAATGCGTACCTGAAACCGCGGGCGGGCGACGGCGGGGTCGGGAGACCCCGCCCTACAGACCAGGACCTGATGACGGTCGGCATCAAAGCCACCGCATCAACTCGCGCACCTCGCCGGCCCGCGCCGGGTCGTCGACGAGATTGCGCGTCTCCAGCGGATCGTGGGCGAGGTCGAAGGCCAGCCACGGGCGCTCCGAACCGTCGGCTTCGGTCCGGAGCACGACCTTGTGCGCGGCGGTGCGGAAGCCGCGCCAGGCGTACGGACACTGGTGCGCGATCTCGGACGCCGTCGGCATCGAGATCGGCGCGCTGTCGCGCCTGCAGTGCCAGTCCCGTCCCTCGGCCCAGGCGACGGCCATGTGGCCGAGGTCGAGGAGGCTGACCGGCGCATCGTCCCGGCGTCCGCGGTTCTCCGGCCGCAGCCCGCGCACGAGCAGCGGCACGCGCACGCTCTCCTCGTGGGGCCAGGCCTTGCGGAAGAGGCCGTGCGACCCGTGCATGTCGCCGTGCACGGAGGTGAAGGCCACGATGGTGCCGCCGAGGTCGATCTCCGCGAGCAGCCGGCCGACCGCGCGGTCGGTCGCCTCGATGTGCCGGTAGTACCCGGCCAGCTCGTCGCGCGCCCGCGCCTCGACCTCGCCGCCGCGCGGGACGTTGGCGCGCAGGGTCAGTTCGGCTCCGGCCGGCTCGCGCACGTGCGGCGCCGGGGCGTGGTAGGGCGGGTGCGGGGACTCGAGGCTGACGACGCAGAAGACCGGGCGCGCGTGCGGGCCGCGCAGCCAGTCGGCGGCGCGCTGGACGAGGACATCGGCCTGGTAGCCCTTGAACTGGGTCGGCTCCGGCAGCCGCGTGCCGTGCAGCCAGGGATCGTTGAGGAGGAAGCCGCCCTCGAATCCCTCCCACAGCTCGAAGCCCCCGCGCCGCTCGGGCGGCACGGGTTGGCGAGCGTGGGCGTCGCCGACGAGCGGCGCGGCGCGGTCGCGGGGCGCGAGGTGCCACTTGCCGAACCAGGCGGTGGCGTAGCCGCGGTCGCGCAGCGCGTGCGCGACGGTGCGCGCGTCGGCCGGCAGCGGGTCCCAGTACCCGCGCACGCCGTTGTCGGGACAGAGGCGTCCGGTGAGCAGCGCCGCGCGCGCCTGCGGGCCGAGGGGATGCGGGGTCGTCGCCTGGAGGTAGTTCACCGCCTCCGCGGCCAGGCCGTCGAGCCAGGGCGTGCGCGCGTTCGGATCGCCCGCGTGGCCGAGGGCCTGCGCGCGCCACTGGGTCGTGACGATCCAGAGGATGTGCGGCGCGGGCATGGGCGGAGTTGGCCAGAATTCCCGGCGGAGCGCACGCCAAAGCCCGCGGGGCCGGCCGACGCCGGCGATCCCGCAACCGGTGCGCAGCGCCGGGCCCCCGACGCGGGCAGACTGTCGGCATGCTCGCCAAGGCCCTGGTCGTCTTCGTGATCATCGCCGCCGCCGAGACCCTGCACGGCGTCGCCCGGCTCCGGCTGCTCAACCGCCGCCTCGGCGACCGCCGGGCCCGGCAGGTGGGCGTCGGCACCGGGTCGCTGCTCATCCTCGCCATCGCCTGGGCCGCAAGCCCGTGGCTCGCGCTGCCCGACGCGGCGTCGGCGCTCGGCGTGGGCGTCCTCTGGGTCGCGCTGATGCTGGCGTTCGACGTCGGCATCGGACGCCTCGCCTTCCGGCTCCCGTGGGCGCGGATCGCGGCGGAGTTCGACCCGCGGCGCGGCGGGTTCCTCGCCCTGGGATTCCTCGTGCTCGGGCTGGCGCCCTGGCTGGCGGGCTGGATGCGCGGCTGGTGGTGAGGGGCGGGCGCGCGACGCGCTGTCGAGGGTCGAGGGACGAGGGTCGAGAGACCGGAAGCCGCCCGACCGCTGATTGCTGACCCGGTAGCCGGCGACCTCCGCGTCGCCGGGGACCGGAAGGTGCGGAGGGGGTGTCCGTCCGGATGGGGGATGCACGAGAACGAAGAACGAGAACGAGGAACGAGAACGAAGCCGATTCCGGGGCGGCCGAGGGGTTTGTTGCTCATTAGCCCCGTGGGCGGCGGGGGAATTTGGCGTTGGCAGGGAGGCGGGGTTCGGCTCCATCGTCCGCCCATGCGCCTGCGAGTCATCACCGCCGGGGGAACCATCGACAAGGTCTACTTCGACGCGGCCAGCACCTACGAGGTCGGCGAGCCGCAGATCGGGCCGCTGCTGCGCGACTCGAACGTGACGTTCGACTTCGTCGTGGAGTCGGTCCTGCAGAAGGACAGCCTCGCCATGACGGACGACGACCGCGCGCTGATCCGCGCGCGCGTCGAGGCGGCGCCGGAGCGGCACATCCTCATCACGCACGGCACGGACACGATGACGGCGACCGCGGCGAAGCTGCACGGCGTCGCCGACAAGGTCGTCGTCTTCACCGGCGCGATGCAGCCGGCGCGTTTCCGGGACAGCGACGCGGTGTTCAACGTCGGCTGCGCCATCGGCGCGCTGCAGGTGCTGCCGCCCGGCGTGTACATCGCGATGAACGGCGTCGTGGCCCCGGCCGACCAGGTGCGGAAGAACCGCGCCGCGAGCCGGTTCGAGCCGAAGGGCTGAGCGGCGCGCGCGGGG
>CAYWTK010000047.1:20702-23330 GCA_964460895.1 uncultured Opitutaceae bacterium | reverse complement strand
AGCCGGCGTCCTCCGGACGCCGGGATCGGGGGCGTCGCGGGCACGGTGCCGCGCGCGACCCGCGCGCGGAGAGGGCGGGCTACCGGGTGGGGTCTGCGAGGAGCGTCGCCCCGAAGGCGAACGCGAGCGGCAGTGCAGGAGTCGAACCGCGAAACGCTGACGCGTTCCGCTACGGAGCGGGTCGCTGGCGCTCAGGCGGCGCCGGGGGGGCTGCGGCGCATCACGCCCCAGACGAAGTGCGGGTTCCGGCCCTCGCGGATGGCGAGGCGGATCCAGAGGAGCGCGAGGGGTTCGAGGCTGCGGGCCATGCCGAGGCCGCCGGTGTCCACGGGCTCGAACCCGATGTCCCGGGCGAGGGTCGAGGTCTTCTCCTTGGCGTCGTCGTCGTCGCTGCAGAGGAACATGACGGGCTTGAGGTCGCCGTAGCCCGGATAGGCCGAGTTCTCGAAATTCTCCCAGCCGTAGGTGTTGAACGCCTTGACCACGTGCGCGCCCGGGAGCAGGCGCTGCAGCTCCTCGGCGCCGGAGGTGGTGGAGCCCAGGGCGAGGCCGAGGCTGCCCTCGGGCGTGAGGGCGAGGGGGTTGGTGCAGTCGATGACCGTCTTGCCCTTGAGGTCGCCGAGCAGGGCGGCGACCTCGGCGAGGGCGTTCCAGGGGGTCGCGAGGACCACGACGTCGCCCGCGCGCGCGGCGTCGGGGATGACGCGCGTCGAGGAACCGGCGAAGGTGGGCGGCTGGGTCTTGCCGCCGTTGGGGTTGCGCACCCCGAAGATGATCGTGTGGCCCGCGCGGGCCCAGCTGCGTCCGAGGGCCGAGCCCACGTTGCCCGCGCCGATGATCGCGACGTTCATGCGGGGCAGGCTGGCACGGCGGCTCCGCGAGGCAAGAGCGGGCTCGGTCCGCCGCGCCCTTTTCACTTCCGGCAAACGACCCCGGCTCATCGGCCCAGCGCCTCGATCACGAGCCGCGCGGCGGCGCGGCCGGAGTTCTGCTGCTGGCCGGTGACGAGCCGGCCGTCGCGGACCGCGAAGGACTCGAACGCGTTGTGCGTGATGAAATTCGTCCCCGGGATCTTCCGCGCCTCGGTCTCGATCCAGAACGGCTGGATCTTCCCGCCCACGGCCTGCTCCGCGAAGCGCTCCTCGCTGTCCGCGAAGCCCGTCCAGGTCCTGCCCTCCACGAGGAGCCTGCCGTCGGAGGTGCGGAGCTTGAGCAGCACGCACGTGCCGTGGCAGACGAGCGCGAGCACCTTGCCCGCCTCGTAGGCGCGGACGAGGAAGGCGTGCAGCGGCGCGTGGTCCACGAACGTCACCATCGGCGACTGGCCGCCGCAGACGAAGACCGCGTCGTAGTCCTCCGGCTTCACCGCGGCCAGCGGCAGGGTCGCGTCGAGGCCCTTGGCCATCTGCGGGTGGGAGAGCACGCCGAGGCTGATGACGTCGTGGGCCGAGTACCCGCTGGCGTCGCGCGGGTCGCTGTAGGAATCGAGGGCCACCTTGCCGCCCTCCGGGCTGGCGAGGGCGACCTTGTAGCCGGCGTCGACGAACTCGACCCACGGGTGGGTGAGCTCGGCGGCCCAGAAGCCGACGGGCCAGCCGGTGACGGGGGAGACGGCCGGATTGGCCACGACCATGAGGATGCGTTTCGCGGGGGAGGAGGAGGTGTTCATCGGGGCGAGGAGTGGCCCAGTCTATCGCCCGCCCGCGGCGGCGCCCAATACAACTTTGCTTCCGCCGCCATACGCCGCCTGTATGGGGCCGCATGGAGCTCCGCCACTTGCGCTACTTCGCGGCCGTCGCCCGCACCTCGAGCTTCACGCAGGCCGCGCGCGAGCTGCGGATCGCGCAGCCGCCGCTCAGCGCGCAGGTCCGTTCGCTCGAGCACGAGCTGGGCGTGCGGCTCTTCGAGCGCTCGTCGCGCGGCGTGGCGCTGACGCAGGCGGGCGCGGCCTTCCTGCCCAAGGCGCTGGACGCGCTGCGCGCGGCCGAGCGCGCCGGCGAGTCGGCCCGCACGCTGGCCAGCGGGCGCGCGACCGAGCTGCGCGTCGGGCTGATCCCGCCCGCGCTGACCGCGGCGGTGGCGGCGTCGGTCGGCACCTTCCACCGCGCGCATCCGGCGGTCCGTCTGCACTTCCAGCAGGCGGACGCGGCCGGCCTGCTGCAGCGGTTGGAGGACGGCGCGATCGACGTCGCGCTCACCCGGCCGCACCGCGCGAGTCCGGCACTGCGCGAGGCGCTGCTGGAGCGGCACGAGCTCCTGCTGGCCGCGCCCGCCGACCACCCGCTCGCGCGCCTGCGCGCGGTGCCGTGGGCGCGCCTGCACGGAGTCCGGGCCCTGCTCATCAACCCGACCGCCAACCCGAACTACGGCCAGTTCTTCCTCCAGACCTGCGCGCGGCACGGGGCCCGGCCGGAGATCGACTACGCGGCGGACGACCTCCCCACCCTCCTGTGGCTCGTGTCCGCGGGCCTCGGCGTCTGCCCCTGCCCGTCGTCCCTCGCGGATTCCCTGCCGGCCGGCGCCGTGGCGCGCCCGTTCCGGCCGCGGCATCGACAGATGGAGCTGGTCGCGGCCTGGCGGGCGGACGACGCCTCGCCCGCGGTCGCGGCCTTCGTCGCGGCGCTCGCC
>CAYWTK010000047.1:0-20602 GCA_964460895.1 uncultured Opitutaceae bacterium | reverse complement strand
CTGGCGGGCGGACGACGCCTCGCCCGCGGTCGCGGCCTTCGTCGCGGCGCTCGCCACCCCGCGCGGGCGCAGGTCGGCGGAGTGAGGCGAGTCGGGGGCCGGGGATGCCGCGCCTTTTTGGGGGTGCGGCTCCTTCTGGGGGTGCGGCGCCCTCGCCGCGTTCGGTCGCGAACCGGGACGGGGGCGTCCCGGCTCCAGGTCGGTCCCGATCTCAATCTTGTTGCGGGTGCAGCCTGTGGGGATGCGGCGCCCTCGCCGCGTTTGGTCGCGAACCGGGACGAGGGCGTCCCGGCTCCACGTGGTACCCCATCTCAGTTTTGTTCCGGGTTCGGCCCGTGAGCATGCGGCATCCTGTGGTGTTGCGGCACCTTCTCGGGTTGCGGCTCCTTCTGGGGATGCGGCGCCCTCGCCGCGTTTGGTCACGAACCGGGACGGGGGCGTCCCGGCTCCAGTCGAACTCGGGCAGAAAAAAGCCCGGGACCGGAGTCCCGGGCTGGTGAGGGATCGGGCGGCCGGCGGGCGGCTCAGAGGCGCCAGCGCAGGCCGATGTTGGCGGACCAGTCGCGGTACTCGGCGTAGTCGGGGCGCAGGTTCTCGTCGCCGTCGTAGGCCTTCTCCGGCTCGTTGGTCAGGTTGACCGCCTCAAGGAACACCGTCAGGCGGCGCGTGAGGCGGTAGCTGAGCGTGAGGTCGAGCTGCTCGTAGTCGGAGAGGTAGCGGTCGAGCTTCGGGTTGATGTCCACGCCGTTGAACAGCAGGTAGCCCGAGCGCCAGGAGTAGGCCAGGCGCGCGTCGAGGCCGTACTTCGAGTAGGAGAGGCCGGCGTTGAGGGTGTCGTCCACCTGCGCGAAGAGCGGGGTCTTCTGCGTGCGCTTGACGAAGGCGTTCGGGTTCGCCGGGTCGCGGGCGAGGAGGCCCTCGACCTCGGACTCGGTGTTCGTGTAGTTCGCGAACACGCCGAGGCCGTCGAACGGCGCCGGGAGCATGCGGAGCTGCTGCTCGTAGCTGAACTCGAAGCCGTAGACCGTGGCGCCGTCGGCGTTGCGGAAGCGGCGGCGCTCGACGAGCGTGCCGTCGGCCAGCGTGGTGGTGTCGCGCTGGCGATAGATGTTGTTCGACATGTCCTTGTAGAACACGCCGCCCGAGAGGAGGCCGATGGACCCGAGGTAGTACTCGGCGGTGAGGTCGAGGTTGCGCGAGCGCACGGGCTTCAGGCCGCTGTCGCCCTCGGTGAGCGTGGGGAGCAGCGCGTCGTCGGGGCTGCGCACGAGGAGCGAGGTCGGGTTGAGCTGGCGGTAGCTCGGGCGCGCGATCGGCGTGGTGAAGGCGCCGCGGATGACCAGCTTCGGGCTCGCGTCGTAGCGCACGTGCACGCCGGGCATGACGTCCCAGTAGTCGTTGCTACCGGTGACGGGGCGGACGTTGACGTAGTTGCCGCCGACGCTGTCGGCCGCGAAGGTGCGGAACTCCGCGTCGGTGAACTCGGCGCGCACGCCGGCGAGCACGGTCCACTTGTCCTTCTCGACCTGCGCCTGGGCGTAGAACGCGAGCACGTCCTCGTCGGCGTCGTAGGAGTTGACCTGCGAGCGGGCCGCGAAGTCGCTCGTGCGGTTGGCGAGGCCGCGGGCGATGAGGACGTCGAGGGCCTGGCGGACCTTGATCGGGTCGATGAAGAACCCGTAGTCGTACCGGCCGTCGACCGCGCTGTTCGAGCGGTAGTTGGCGACGACGGACCCGTAGAGGACCTCGTTGGTCGGGCTGCGCAGCTCGTTGAGGTTCCAGAAGGTGCCGGCCGCGAGGCTGGAGTAGAAGCGGTCGGAGGTGCGGGCCTCGCGCGAGCGGAACTTGGCCTTGGCGCCGACCTTGACGTGGCCGGGCAGGCCGAGGACGTCGCGGTCCCACTTGAGGTCGCCGCCGACCGCGAGCTCGTCGTCCGCGAAGCTCAGGGTGGAGCGGTCGACCGAGGAGAAGACGAACTCGGCGGGGGCGTTGCGGTTGCGGCTGGTGGTGAAGGCGGGGAAGTTCGCGTCGCGGCCGACGATGCTGTAGCTGTTCCGCGAGGAGCGGAACTCGCCGAGGTTGTCGCCCCAGCGGAAGGTGGCGATGGTGTCCTTCGGGTCGCCCTCGAAGTCGCCGGCGTTGAGGCCGAGGTAGGCGCGGGCCGTGAGGTCGCCGAAGCGGCGCTCGGCGTCGAGCGTGACGTTGAGCAGCTCCTGGGTCTCGCCGAAGTCGCGCACCTGGCGCTCGAGGCGGGAGGAGTTGGTCGTGACGAACTGCGTGAAGGTGTCGCCGCGCGTCTGGATCGGCACGGCGGCGGTGGGCGAGGCGTCGAGGCGGCTGGTGCCGAAGCGGTAGTCGATCAGCTGCCGCTGGCGGCCGCGGTCCACGGTGCGGTCGCTGTAGGAGACGTTGAGCCGGACCTTGGTGCCGGCGTCCGGGCGCCAGTCGAGCGCGGCGGTCGCGCCGGTGTTCTCCACGTCCTCGAAGTACTCCTGCAGGATGAGCCCGCGCGGGATGAAGTAGGGCTGGCCGTCGACCGGGTTGTTCACGCGGTCGAGGGAGAAGTCCTTGTCCCACCAGCCCGAGGTGCCGATCTGCTGCGTGGCGAAGGGGCGGCTGCGGTAGCTGCCGGTGACGGCGAAGCCGAGGGTGCGCGAGGCGTCGACAAAGTCGCCGTAGGTGAAGCTGCCCTTCCAGTAGGTGTCGTCGTACGGGAAGTTGGTGTAGTTGGAGAGCAGCTCGCTGCGGCCGTAGGCGAACTCGGCGGTGGCGAAGCGACCGTTGTAGTCGAAGGCGTTGCGGGTGCGGATGTTGATCGCGCCGCCGATGCCGTCGCCGTCCTGGTCGGGCCGCACGGCCTTGGTGACCTCGATGGCCTCGGCGCTCTTGGTCGAGACGACGTCGAGCGGGACGGAGCGGCTGGTGCCGGAGTCGTTCGAGATCGTGACGCGCTGGCCGTCGACGGAGACGGCGTTGAAGTCGGCGTTCATGCCGCGGATGGTGACGTAGCGGCTCTCCGGCTGGCCGGCCTCGCGCTCGACGGAGATGCCGGGCAGGCGGCGGACGGCGTCGGCGATGTTGGCGTCGGGGAACTGGCCGAACGCGTCGGAGGAGATGATGTTGGTGATGTTCTGCGCGGCCTTCTGCTGGTTGAGGGCGCGGGCCTGGCCCTCGACGAGGCCCTCGACGCGGAAGGCCTCGAGGCGCACGACGCCGTCGCCGCCGAGGGCGAAGTCCGCCGTGACGCTGCGGCCGGCGGCCACCTCGACGGCGCGCGTGACGTCGGGGTAGCCGAGGTAGGAGACGGTGACGGTCTGGGTGCCCGCGGGCACGCCGCGGAGCTCGTAGGTGCCGTCGCGGGCCGTGATGGTCCGCTGGCCGCCGGCGGAGACCTCGGCGGAGTTGACGCTGGCCTGGGAGGAGGCGTCGAACACGCGGCCCGCGACGGTGCCGGTGTTCTGCGCGGAGACGGGCACGGCGATCGCGGCGACCGCGAGGACTGCGGCGGCGAGGCGCCGCAGGGAGGCAGGGAGGAGGGACATGGTGGTAGGGCCCGGGTAAGGGGGCGGGCGCATCCTAACAGGCGGCCCTCCGCCCGTCTCTACAACCAAGGTTGTATTTCCGCCGGCGCGGCCTTCTCGTAGGCCCATGCCGCGCCCACGCCCCGCCCGCCCGACGCCGGCCCCGCCGCCCGCGCCCGACCCGGCGCTCGCGGCGCGGCTGCACGAGCCGCTGCTGGCCCTGCACGCGGCGGTGGACATCGAGCCGCTCTGGCGGGCCGTCCTGGCCCTGCTGCGCACCGCGGTGGCTCCCCACCGCGTGACCCTCTTCCTCGGCCACCTCGGGATGGGCGAGGCCCGGGTCGTGTTCACCGACCCGCCCATCCCCGACCTGGCCGGCTGGTACGCCGCGCGCGGGCGGGACAACCCCTTCAGCCCGTACATCGCGGCCCACCGCGGAGTCCGCCTCTACCGCTTCGAGGACGTGCTGCCGCCCCCCGCGCAGTTCCGCCGCACGGAGTTCTACCGGCGGTTCGCGGAGCCGGAGGGCTGGGACAAGGGGGTGTCGGTGCTCTTCTGGACCCGCGGCGAGGTGCGCGCGATGTTCAGCGTCTACCGCGCCCCCGCGCAGCCCGCGTTCTCCGCCGCCGAGGTGGCCACGCTCGAGTACCTGCAGCCGTTCGTCGGCACGGCCATCGACCGCGTGCAGCTGCTGCACTCGGAGCGCCTGGCGCGGCGCGGGCTGGAGGACTTCAACAAGCGCCTGCCCGTCGGCCTCGTCACGCTCGACTGGGACCTCCGCGTCGTGTTCGCCAACGCCGAGGGCCTGCACGCCTGCGCGCAGTGGAACCTCGGCCCCGACGCCGCGCGCATCTTCAAGAGCCGCGAGCGCTGCGAGCTGCCCGCGCCGGTGGCGGCCGCCGCCCGCGCCCTGCGCGAGGCGATCGAGCGCCGCAACCCCAAGGACCTCCACGGCCAGATCGGCGACCTCGCGCAGGTCGCCCACCCCGAGCTGCCCGGCCTCTCGGCCACGGTCTCCGTCTCCAACAACCCGGCGAGCGCGCTCGCCAAGCCGCGCTTCCTCGTGGTCTTCGACGCCTGGCGCGCCGCCGGCGCCCCGCCCCGCCCGGCCGGCACGGCGGCGGCGCTGCACGAACTCACCCCGCGCGAACGCGAGATCGCCCTGCTCGTCGCCGAGGGCCACTCCAACCGCGAGATCGCCGCGGAGCTGTCGAAGAGCGTCCTGACCATCAAGACCCAGCTCAACGCCGTCTTCCGCAAGCTCGGCCTCAAGCGCCGCGCGCAGCTCATCGCGCTGCTGCGCTGACGGGGCGAATACGCCCTAGGTGGTATGGCTGGCTCCGGCGCCGTCCGGTAGACTCCGCCGACCCCGACACCCATGATGCCTTCCCTCGTGCGCGCCCTCGCGCGCGGCGCCCTCGCGCTCGCGCTCCTCGCCCTGCCCTTCCGCCTCGCCGCCCAGGAGACCGGCAGCGTCTCCGGCCGCGTGTTCGACGCCGAGACGGGCGCCGTCCTCCGCGGCGCCGTCGTCGCCATCGCCGGCACCACCGTTCGCGCCACCACCGGCGCCGACGGCGCCTACGCGCTCTCGGCCCCGGCCGGCCCGCAGACCCTCACGGTGGATTACCTCGGCCTCCCGTCCGCCAGCCGCCCCGTCACGGTCGCCGCGGGCGGCGCGGTGCGCCTCGACGTCGAGCTGCGCACCGGCGTCGTCCGCCTCGGCGACTTCCGCGTCGAGAGCACCCGCACCGGCCAGGCCCGCGCCCTCAACCAGCAGCGCGCCTCCACCAACCTCGTCAGCATCATCTCCTCGGACCTCTCCGGCCAGTTCCCCGACAAGACGATCGCCGACGCCGTCAAGCGCCTGCCCGGCATCACGGTCGAGACCGACCGCGACACCGGCGGCGCCGAGGGCCGCTACATCACGGTGCGCGGCATGACGGCCGACTTCAACGCCGTCACCATCGACGGCATGCGGGTGAACGTGACCGACTTCGACGGCATCACCCGGCGCGTGCCGCTCGACGTGGTGCCGTCCGACGTCGCAGACCAGATCGAGGTCACCAAGGCCCTGCGGCCCGACCAGGACGCGGACTCGATCGGCGGCGCGGTCAACATCCGGACCCGCAGCGCCTTCAGCCGGCGCGAGCGGGCCGCGACCGCCAAGGCCGCGCTCGGGTACTCGGCGCTGCTCGAGGACTACACCGGCGGGTACCCCTACGAGAACCCCGGCCGCGAGGCCGCCTTCACCTTCTCGGACCTGCTCGGCGCGGACCGCAAGGTCGGCGTCTCGCTCGGCGGCAGCTGGCGCTCGCGGGCCTTCGTCAAGCAGCGCAACAGCACGACGGGCTGGAACGACACCGCCGGCTACCGCCTCGGCACCTCGACCACCGTGAACCCGCTGCGCGGCTACACGATGGATTCGTTCGTGCTGCAGCACTACTTCGACGACATCGACTCCACCGGCTTCACCGGCGCGCTGGAGTGGCGGCCGAGCGACGCGCACCAGTTCCGCCTCTCGGGCGCGGTCAACGCGCGCGACACCAACCGCGGCCGGCAGCGGCAGGTGGTCTTCTTCCCGCTCGGGCGCTCGAGCGACGGCTCCATCGGCGGCGTGACGGCGGCGCCGACCCTCACGGGCGACACCTACACCGCGCTCTCGGCCGCCGGCAACACGGTGCGCCGCGAGGTCCGCGACTTCGACGAGCGCCAGGTCACGCGCACCGTCGCCCTCGACGGCGAGTCCCGCTTCGGCGACCTCAAGCTCAACTACCTCGCCGGCTACAACTGGGCCCACTGGGACGGCGGCCTCGACTCCGCCCTGCAGGCGCAGTTCCAGAACGCCGGCTTCACCACGTCCTACCAGATCACGCCCGGCCAGGCGCCCTTCACCACCGTCCGGGCCGTGCAGACGACCACCGGCCTCGACCGCAACGACCCGGCAATCGCCGGTGTCTACACGATGCGCAACCTCGTGCGCGGCTCGCGCGAGTACTGGGACGACGAGTTCAACGCCGGGCTCGACGCCACCCGTCCCCTCGCGCTCGGCGACTGGTCCGGCACCTGGCGGACCGGCGCGAAGGTCCGCGCCCGCCAGCGCGAGTTCGACGAGACCCAGCGCAGCTACAACCAGAACGCCAGCTGGTCGCTCCTCGGCTACGCCGGGCAGTCCGACGTCCCCTCGCTCGTCGCGCCCTACCGCGCGAACGGCACCAGCGACGGCCGCTACGACTACGGCTACTTCCTCGACCCGCGCGTCGTGCGCAGCGTCTCGGACCTCCTCATCTCGCGCGGCCTGCTCGCGCCGCTGTCGACCAACGCCTTCAACTCGCTCTACAACGACTACGACGCCTCCGAGGACATCCTCGCCGGCTACGCGCAGGCCCAGCTGTCCCGCGGCCCCGTGACGCTGCTCGCCGGCGTCCGCGTCGAGCGCACCCGCACCCGTTTCGAGACGTTCCGCGTGGTGGACGGCGCGCCGCAGCCCATCGCGCCGGAGCGCACCTACACCGACTGGCTGCCGGGCCTCCATCTCCGCTACGACTGGACGCGGGAGACCGTCGTGCGCGCCTCGTACACCGAGGCGCTGGCGCGGCCGACCTTCAACCAGCTGAATCCCCGCGAGACGCGCTCGACCACCTCCGACACCGTCAGCCGCGGCAACATCAACCTCCGCCCGGTCTACTCGCGCAACTTCGACGCCTCGGTCGAGCGCTACCTCGGCTCGGTCGGCGCCCTCTCGCTCGGCGTCTTCCACAAGCGCTACCGCAACAACGTCTACCGCTCCACCGTCACCGAGCTCTTCGAGGGCGACCTCACCCGCATCACCGAGCCGCGCAACGCCCGGGGCGGGGAGCTGACCGGCGTGGAGGTCGCGCTCGACACCTCGCTCCGCGTCCTCTCGCCCGCGCTGGAGGGCTTCGGCGCCACGCTCAACTACACCTACACCGACTCCTCGCTCGACTCCGGCCTCGCGGCCCTGGCCGGCCGGGAGATGCCGCTCTTCGACCAGATGCCGCACACGGTCAACGCCAGCCTCTCCTACGCCCGCGGGCCCTTCCGCGCCCGCGCCGCGCTCCACCACCGCTCGGAGACGCTCTTCGAGCTGGCGACCGACAATCCCATCGCCCTCGCCCGCTACGAGGCCCCGAGCACGACGGTGGACTTCACCGCCAGCTGGACCTTCCGGCGCGGCTGGTCGCTCTACCTCGAACTCGCCAACCTGACCAACGAGCCGAGCCGCGGCTACAACGGCGACGAGTCCCTGCGCCTCGACTACAACGAGTACACGGACTGGAGCGGCGTGCTCGGCGTGCGCTGGAGCCTCTGACCCGGCTCAGCGCAGCCGCGCGATGAGCCGCGCGCGGCTCGGCACGCCGAGCTTGGCGAAGATCGCCGTCACCTGCTTCTTGATCGTCAGCGGGCTCTTCCGCAGCCGCGCGGCGATCTCCGCGTTGCTCGCGCCCTCCAGCATAGCGAGCGCCACCTCGCGCTCGCTGGAGGTCAGGGCCCAGAGCAGGCGCGCGCGCTCCGGCGCGAGCGCCGCCACCGGGGCCTCCTCCCCGCCGCGGTCCTCGAACACGAGCATGAACCCCGGCTTGGCGAGCAGGCCGGGCGAGGCGTGGAGGACGGAGACCGAGGCCGCGCAGCCGCGGAGCGCGGGGTGCTCCACGCGCCGCACCCCCGCCGGCATCGTCAGGCGGTCCTTCGCGTTCAGCCGGAGGATCTCCTCGCGCAGCGCCGCGCAGACGGACCGGACCGCGGGCGGCAGCTCCAACCAGTCCCGCGACGCCAGCCCGCGGGCCGCGGCGCGGCCGTGGTTCCAGCGCGCGCACTGGCGCAGCGCCTCGTTGTTGGCGAAGACCGTGGCGAGGTCCCAGTCGAGCAGGACCAGCCCGACCGGGATGGAGCGGTTGAACTCCTCCAGCACGCGGCGGTGGAGCCGCTCGGCCTGCAGCTTCTGCACGCGGTCGATCGCCGTCTCGACGTGGGGACGCAGCGCCTCGACGCGCCGCCCGTCGGCCGCGGTGAACGCCGGCTGCTCGCGCGCGCGGTAGACGCTGAACATGGACTTCACCTCGTCGCCGTTCCAGAAGAGCCCCGACAGCCCGTCCTCCCAGCCCTCGACCCGCGCGAAGCGCCGGTAGAACTCGGTGCGGACGAAGTCGTCGCGCGGGCCCACCACGTCGCGGAAGAGGTAGTGGGTGACCCTCCGGTGCGTCCGGATGTAGGGCGTGAACGGATTGATGCGGCCGCGTTCGCGGTACCACGCCGCCGCCCGGCGGATGGGCGGGTCGGTGAACACCAGCCGCGCCTCCCGCATGCCGAAGTGCCCGAGGAAGAGCGTCACCCGCGCGCAGGGGGCGAACGCCGCCCGGAGCAGCCGGTGCGTCGCCCGCCAGAGCGCGCCCACCTCCGTCGCCGCGTGGAGGGGGAAGAGCAGGTCCTCCCACGCGGTGTCGGTTCGCGGTTGCGGGGCGCGGCGGCGGCGCATGGCGCGGACGCTGGCGCGGCGACCGGCCGCGGTCAACGCCCGCCCCGCCTCAGGGCCGCGCCGGGGCCTCGAGCCAGAGGTGCTTCAGCCACCGGTCGCCGAAAGGCTGGGCCTGCCAGCCGCGCACGGCGGGGTGGACGAGCACGACCTGGGTGGTGAAGTAGAGGGGGATGGCCGGCACCTGCTCGAGGAACAGCTCCTCCGCCTCCCGGAACGCGGCGGCGCGCGCCGCCGGGTCGTTGGTCCAGGTCCGCTCGATCGCCGCGTCGAAGCCGGCGTGGCTCCAGCCCGCCTCGTTGTAGTGCGCGCCGGTGCGCCACGCCCCGAGGAAGTAGATCGGGTCCTGGTAGGTCGTGGCGTTCCACGAGCCGCGCACGAGCTGGAAGTCGCGGCGGCGCTTGCTCGCGTTCAGCACCTGCGTCTCCTCGTTGCGCAGCCGGATCTCGATGCCGAGGTTCGCGCGCCACATCTGCTGCACGGCCTCGGCCACGACGCGGTGGTGGTCGCGGGCGTCGATCAGGAGCTCGACCGCGGGGAAGCCGCGGCCCTCCGGGAAGCCCGCCTCGGCCAGCAGGCGGCGCGCCTCGGCCGGGTCGAAGCGGAGCCGCGCCGGCGGCTCGTAGCCGTCGAGGCCGGGGGGCGTGAAGTGCGCCGCGGCGCGCTTGCCGCCCTTGACGACCTTGGCCACGAGGGCGTCGCGGTCCACCGCCAGCGCGAGCGCGCGCCGCACGCGCACGTCGTCGAGCGGGGGCTGCGCGACGTTGAGGCTGTAGAAGTAGACGCCGCGGTCGTCCACCGTCCGGATCAGCTCGGGATTCTCCCGCTGGTACACGTCGACCTTCTGCAGCGGCACGAAGCTCGTCAGGTGCAGCTGCCCGCGCCGGAAGGCGTTCTCCTCCACCGAGGGGCTCTCGATCGGCTGGAAGTGCACCTCGCGCAGGCGGACCGAGGCGGCGTCCCAGTAGCGGGGGCTGCGCTCGATCACGAGCGCCTGGTTCGGCCGCCACGACTTGAGGCGGAAGGGGCCGTTGCCGACCAGCCGGCCCTCGCGGCTCCAGGCGTTGCCGCGGTCGTCCGGCGCGCCGAAGCGCGCCACGACGTGCGGGGGCACGGGGAAGAAGAGCGTCAGGGCCGAGAGGAAGAACGGCGCCGGCCGCTCCAGCTCGAAGACCACCGTCCGCGCGTCCGGCGCGCGCACGCCCACGGCCGCGAAGTCCGCCAGCCGGCCCGCCTGGTAGTCGCGCGCGCCGCGCACGAAGAAGAGGTTGTTCTCCGCGTGGCTCGCCGCCAGCCGCGGCGCCAGCAGCCGCCGGGCGCTGGACACGAAGTCCTCCGCCGTCAGCGGCGCGCCGTCCTCCCAGGTCAGGCCGGGACGCAGGCGGAAGGTGTAGGTGAGCCCGTCCGCCGAGACCTCCCAGCCCTCGGCCGCGGCCGGGCGCGGCGCGAGCGTCTGGGGGTCCGCCGCGACCAGCGCCTCGAAGAGCGAGCCGACGATCGTCCACTCCACCGCGCCGCGCACGAGGTGCGGGTCGAGCGATTCGGGCTCGGTGGCGTTGCCGCGGTAGAGGATGCCCTCGCGGACGCCGGACTCGGCCGCGGTCTCGGGCTTCGCGCAGCCCGCGAAGCCGGCGGCCGCGAGCGCGGCGAGCGCGGCGGCGCCCGCGCGGCGGAGGGGACGGGGAATCGACATGGGGCGCGAGTGTGCGCGCCGCGCTTCGGGGCGCAGCCCGAAACCGATACAACCAAGGTGGTAATCCGGCCCCCGCGTCCGGTTTGCCGTAGCCAACGCTCGCGGCGGTTCCCAAAGTCCGGCACCGTGACGCCGCGACTCCCCGTGCCGCTCCTGCTGGGCCTGCTGGCCGGCGCCCTGCCGGCGGCCGGCACCCACGACTACTACCTCGTGGGCGACGCCCGCGACGCCCGGCCGGCGCGCACCGAGGCCGGGCTCCTGCTCTCCGGCGGGGGCGGCGACGTCGACGACGCGTTCCGCTGGTTCATCGCCAAGGCGGGCGGCGGGGACATCGTCGTGCTCCGCGCCTCGGGCGCCGACGGCTACCACGACTACCTCCACCGCCGGATCGGCGGCGTGGACTCGGTCGAGACCATCGTCTTCCGCGACCGCGCGGCGTCCGCGGACCCGGAGGTGCTCGCGGTCATCACGCGGGCCGACGGCCTCTTTCTCGCGGGCGGCGACCAGTCGCGCTACGTCGAGTACTGGGCCGGCACCCCCGTCGCGGCCGCGATCAACCGCCACCTGCGCGACGGCAAGCCCCTCGGCGGCACGAGCGCCGGTCTCGCCGTGCTCGGACAGTTCGCGTTCTCGGCCCGGGAGCGCGGCGACCTCACGTCCGACATCGCCCTGCGCGACCCCTTCGACCGCCGGATCACGCTGGAGGAGGACTTCCTCGAGCTGGAGCCGCTCCGGGGCGTGATCACCGACAGCCACTTCATGCCCCGTCGCCGGCTCGGCCGCTCGCTCGCCTTCCTGGCGCGGCTCCAGGAGCGCCGGCCCGCGCGGCTCCTCGGCCTCGGCATCGACGAGAAGACGGCGCTCTGCCTCGAACCGGACGGCACCGGCCGCGTCTTCACCGCCGCGCCCGGCAGCGCCGCGTGGCTGCTCGTGCCGCAGCGCGCCGCGGAGCTCGCGCCGGGCCGGCCCCTCACCTTCCGCGACGTCCAGGTCGTGGCCCTCGGGCCCGACACCCGCTTCTCGCTCCGCACGCTCGACGTCAGCCGGCCGCAGGCGCTCTCGACCGTCTCGGTCGTCGACGGACGGCTGACCCAATCGCCATGAACGTCCCGCCCTCGATCGACCTCCTCGGCGCGCGCACGCCGGAGCTCGCCGCCCGGCTCGAACGCTGGTGCGGCCTCAACTCCGGCTCCGGCCACGCGGCCGGGCTCGAGCGGATGCGCGCCGCCCTGCGCGCGGCCTACGCGGCCTCGTTCCCCGCGGCCCGCATCGAGGAGCCGCCGGCCGACGCCCCGGGACACAACCCGCCCGGCGTCCGCGCCCTGCGCGTGCGCCTGCGGCCGGAGGCTCCCCTCCAGGTGCTGCTCAACGGCCACTACGACACCGTCTACGAGGCCGCGGACCCCTTCCAGGCGGGCCGCTGGCTCGACGAGCGGCGGCTCAACGCCCCGGGCGCTGCGGACATGAAGGGCGGGCTCGTGGCGATGCACGCCGCGCTCGAGGCCTTCGAGGCGACGCCCGGCGCGGAACGGCTCGGGTGGGAGGTGCTGCTCACGCCGGACGAGGAGACGGGCTCCCACGGCAGCGTCGGGCTGCTGGAGGACGCGGCCCGGCGCCACCGGCTCGGGCTGGTCTTCGAGCCGGCCCGGCCCAACGGCGACGCCGTCCGCTCCCGCAAGGGCACCGGCGAGCTGCGCGCGACCTGCCACGGCCGCGCCGCCCACGCCGCCAAGATCCCCAACGACGGCCGCAACGCCATCCTCGCGCTGGGCGAGTTCCTCCTCGCGGCGGCCAAGCTGCCGGAGGAGATGGAGGGCGTGGTGGTCAACGTCGGCCTCGTCCGCGGCGGCGGCCCCGCGACCAACGTCGTGCCCGACTTCGCCGAGGCCGTGCTCGACATCCGCACGACCCGCATGGCGGACCGGCAGCCGCTGCTCGACCGCCTCGCCGCCCTCGCCGCGCCGATCAACGCCCGCGAGGGTCTGCGGCTCGAGCTGGCCGGCGGGTTCAACCGCCCGCCCAAGGAGTGCCGGCCCGAGGAGGAGGCCGCCTTCGCCGAGTGGCGCCGCGCGGCGCGCGACGTGGGCGTCGCGCCGTTCGACTGGGTGCACGCCGGCGGCGGTTCCGACGGCAACCTGCTCCACGCCGCCGGACTGCCCAACCTCGACGGCATCGGCCCGGTGGGCGACCACATGCACAGCGACCGCGAGGTCTGCGACGTCGCCACCGTGTCCGCCCGCGCGCAGGTGGCCGCGCTCTTCCTCCACCGCCTCGCCACGGGCGAGGTCGCGCTCCCGGCGCGCCCGGCGTGAGCCCGCCGGTTCGCCTCCGGTCCCGGTTTCTGCTAGGAGTCCCGCCATGCTCGTCCTCCGTCCCGTCCGCGAATCCGACCACCCGCGCCTGGTCGCGCTCGCCGGCGCCACCGGGGGCGGGCTGACGACCCTGCCGCCGAACGCGGAGTTCCTCGAGGAGCGGATCGACGCCTCGATCCGGGCGTTCCACCCGCGCGTGCGGCGGCCGGGCGGGGAGTTCTACCTCTTCGCCCTCGAGGACACGGACACCGCGGAGGTCGTGGGCGTCTCGGGCATCGCCTCGCGCGTCGGCGGCTTCGAGCCGTGGTACAGCTACGAGATCCGCCGCGAGCGGTTCGCGCACCGGCCGCTCAGGATCGAGCGCGAGGTGCCCACCCTCCACCTGAAGGTGGAGCACCGGGGTCCGTCGGAGATCTGCTCCCTCTTCCTCCACCCCGACCGCCGGCGCGGCGGCGCGGGCCGGCTGCTGTCGCTCGCGCGGTTCGCCTTCGTCGCGGCCCACCGGCGGCGGTTCACGGACGTGATCGTGGCGGAGATGCGGGGGTACATCGACCAGACCGGCCGCTCGCCCTTCTGGGAGGCGGTCGGCCGGCACTTCTACCCCTTCGACTTCTACCGCGCGGACGTGCTCAGCGGACTCGGCGAGAAGGAGTTCATCGCCGACCTCAATCCCCGCCATCCGCTCTACCTCCCGCTCCTCGCGCCCGAGGTGCAGGCGGTGGTCGGACGCGTCCACCACGACACCGAGCCCGCGCTCGCGCTGCTGCTCGCGGAGGGGTTCCGGCGGCTGGACGAGGTCGACATCTTCGACGCCGGTCCGCTGCTCGAGGCCACGGCGGCCGACATCCGCACCGTGCGCGCCGGCCGCACGAGCCGCGTCCGCAGCGCCGCGGCCGCGCCGGCCGCGGGCGAGCCGCGGCTCCTGGCGAACGCCGCCCTCGACTTCCGGGCCGTCGCCCGGCCCGCCGCGTTCCACGACGACGGCTCCGTGTCGCTCGACCCCGCCACCGCCGCCGCGCTGCAGCTCGAGGCCGGGGACGAGCTCTGGTCCGCCCCCCTGCGATGAGCGACTTCCGGTCCATCAATCCCGCCACCGGCGAGTTCGTCTGGTCGGGTCCCGCCGCCGGACCGGCCGAGGTCGACCGCGCCGTGGCCGCCGCCCGCGCCGCCTTCCCCGCCTGGTCCGCGCGTCCGCTCGAGGAGCGGGCCGCCCTGCTCCGGGCCTTCGCCGCGCGGGTGGCGGCGCACAGGGACGCGTTCGCCGACCTGATCTCCACGGAGGTGGGCAAGCCCCGGTGGGATGCGCTGACCGAGGTACAGGCCGTCGTGGGCAAGATCGAGCTCTCGATCGAGGCGCACGCCCGGCGCTGCGGCGAGTTCCGCGGCGGACCGTCGGTCACCCGTTTCCGCCCGCACGGCGTCGTCGCGGTGCTCGGCCCCTTCAATTTCCCCGCCCACCTGCCCAACGGCCACCTCGCCCCCGCGCTGCTCGCGGGCAACACGGCCGTGTTCAAGCCGAGCGAGTTCGCCCCCGCGGTCGCCGAACGGATGGCCGCGTTCTGGCGGGAGGCGGGGCTTCCGCCCGGGGTCCTCGAGGTCGTGCCCGGCGCCCGCGCGACCGGTGCCGCGCTCGCGGCCCACCCGGGCATCGACGGGCTCTTCTTCACCGGCAGCGCGCGCGCCGGCCGGGCGCTCAACGAGCTCTCCGCCTCGAACCCCGGACGCATCCTCGCGCTCGAGATGGGCGGCAACAACCCGCTCGTCGTCCACCGCGCGGCCGACCTCCGCGCCGCCGTCGCCCTGACCGTGCAGTCCGCCTACGTCTCCGCCGGCCAGCGCTGCACCTGCGCGCGGCGGCTGGTGGTCGTGGACGGCGAGGCCGCGCCGTTCCTCGACGCCCTCGCGCGCGCGGTCGAGCGGCTCCGCGTCGGCCGTCCCGCCGACCGGCCCGAGCCGTTCCTCGGCCCCGTGGTCTCCGCCGAGGCGGCCGACCGCCTGCTCGCGGCGCAGCGCGACCTCGTCGCGCGCGGGGCGCGGCCGCTCGTCGCGCTGCGCGGGCTGGCGCCGGGCACCGGGCTCGTGTCGCCGGGACTCCTCGACGTGACCGACGTGGCGGACCGGGCCGACGAGGAGCTGTTCGGTCCCCTGCTGCAGGTCGTCCGCGTGCCCGACTTCGACGCCGCGCTGCGCGAGGCCAACGCCACCGCTTTCGGGCTGGCGGCCGGGCTCCTGTCGGACGACGCGGCGCTGTACGCCCGCTTCCGGGCCTCGGTCCGGGCCGGCATCGTGAACTGGAACCAGCCCCTCACCGGCGCGAGCAGCGCGGCGCCGTTCGGCGGCGTCGGCCTGAGCGGCAACCACCGTCCGAGCGCCTACTTCGCCGCGGACTACTGCTCGCACCCCGTGGCCTCGATCGAGGTCGAGCGGCTGGCGGTGCCCGCGTCGTTGCCCCCGGGGCTGGAGCTGCCATGAGCGCGTTCGAGGTCAACTTCGACGGGCTCGTCGGCCCGACCCACAACTACGCCGGGCTCTCCTCCGGCAACGTCGCCTCGATGCGCCACGGCGGCCGCGTCTCGCGCCCGCGCGAGGCGGCGCTGCAGGGGCTGGCGAAGATGCGCTTCCTCGCCGACCTCGGCGTGCCGCAGGCCGTCCTGCCCCCGCACGAGCGCCCCTCGATCCCGCACCTGCGCGGTTTCGGCTTCGGCGGTTCCGACGCCGACGTCCTCGCGGACGCGGCCCGTCAGGCCCCCCGGCTGCTCGTCGCCTGCTCGTCGGCCTCGAACATGTGGGTGGCGAACGCCGCGACCGTCACGCCCTCGCGCGACGCCGCGGACGGACGTGTCCACCTCACCCCGGCCAACCTCCTCTCCAAGCTCCACCGCTCGCTCGAGCCCGAGCAGACCGGGCGCGCCCTGCGGGCCATCTTCCGCGACGGGCGCCGGTTCGCCGTGCATGCGCCGGTCGGCGGCGGCGCGCTCTTCGGCGACGAGGGTGCGGCCAACCACACGCGGCTGGCGCCCGCCCACGGCGCCGCCGGCCTGCACGTCTTCGTGTACGGCCACCGCGCCCTGCCTTCCGGCGCGCCCGAGCCGAAGCCTCGGCGCTTCGCGTCCCGCCAGGCCCGCGAGTGCGGCGAGACCGTGGCCCGCGCGCACGGGCTGGCGGACGCCGCGGTGCTGCACGTGCAGCAGAACCCGGCCGCGATCGACGCGGGCGTGTTCCACAACGACGTCATCGCCGTCGGCAACGAGAACGTGCTCCTCGTCCACGAGCGGGCCTTCGTCGGGCAGGCGGAGGCCCTCCGCGCGATCCGCCGGCGCTACCGCGCGCTCCACCGCGGCGCCGAGCTCCACGTCGTCACCGTGCCCGCGCGCCGCGTGCCGCTGGCCGACGCGGTGCGCTCCTACCTCTTCAACAGCCAGGTCGTCACCGTGGCGCCCGGCCGGATGGCGCTGATCGCGCCGGACCAATGCCGGTCGAACCGCCGGGTGCGGGATTTTGTGGACGACCTGCTGGCGCACGGCGACACCCCGCTGCGCGAGGTCCACCATTTCGACCTCCGCCAGAGCATGAGCAACGGCGGCGGCCCCGCCTGCCTGCGCCTGCGCGTGGTGCTGACCGAGCAGGAGTGGGCCGCGGTCGCGCCCGGCGTCCGCTTCGACGCGGCGCTGCACGCGCGGCTGGAGGCGTGGGTTCGCCGGCACTATCGCGAGCGCCTCGCCCAGCGCGACCTCGCCGACCCGCAGCTCCTGGAGGAGAGCCGGCGCGCACTCGACGAGCTCACGGTCCTGCTCGGACTCGGCAGCATCTACCCGTTCCAGCTCGCGGGAGCCTGAGGCGGTCGGGCGGGAGTAAGGGAACCACGGAGGGCACGGAGAGGGGGCATGGCGGGCTTTCGTGATGAGCCTATCCCTACGGTTAATCGCCCAAGGCCGGCGTCTCCTCCGGTGGTCCTCCTCTCCGTGCCCTCCGTGCCTCCGTGGTTCCTCCCCTACCCTGTCCATCCCTGCCGCTTTCCGGGACGAGGGCGTCCCGGCTCCAGGGCGAAAGAGCCGGCGGTTGCGGCCGGCGACGCTTCGGCTAGTCTTGGCCCATGACCTACGTGCGCTGGCTGGCCTTGGGCGGGTTCATCGCGGCGACGCTCGCGACCGGCGCCGTCGGCGGGCTGGCGACGGCGTCGAGCGTGGGGTCGTGGTATTCGACGCTGACGAAGCCGTCGTGGAATCCGCCGAGCTGGGTGTTCGGGCCGGTGTGGACGACGCTCTACCTCCTGATGGCGGTCGCGGCCTGGCGGGTCTGGCGGCATATCGAGCATCCGGGCCGGCGGACGGCGCTCGCCTGGTTCTGGGGCCAGCTGGTGCTCAACGGACTCTGGTCGTTCCTCTTCTTCGGCCTGCGGCGACCCGACCTCGCGTTGGTCGAGATCGTCGTCCTGCTCGCCTGCCTCCTCGAGACCCTGCGCCGCTTCGCCGCGATCGACCGTCCCGCCGCGGTGCTGTGGCTGCCCTACGTCGCCTGGGTCTCCTTCGCCACCGTGCTCAACGGCACGCTCTGGTGGCTGAACCGCTAGACGAATTCCCCGTCCGGCGACGCTTTTCCCCACCTACCTCATGACCCTGCTCCGACTCCTCCTCGCCGCCTCGATCATCGTCGCCGCGCCGCTCGGCGCCGTCGTACCCGTCGCCCCCGTGCTGGAGAAGGCCGCCGCGGCGATGCCGGCGGGCGGCATCGTCCACGCCGAGATCGAGGGCGACCGGGTGACCTACGGCGCGACTGGCCGTCTCGGCGCGCCGGCCGGGGTGGCGCCGGAGCGGGTGGTGTTCGAGATCGGCTCCATCACCAAGGTCTTCACCGCGCTGCTGCTCGCGCAGGCCGCGCTGGAGGGCAAGGTCGGTCTCGACGACCCGATCGCCAAGCACCTGCCGGCGGACCTCGCGCTCGATCCGGCCGTGGCCGCGATCACGCTCGCGCAGCTCGCCTCGCACACCTCGGGCCTGCCGCGCCTGCCGGACAACCTGGCGCCGGCCGATCCGGGCGACCCGTACGCCGACTACACCGAGGAGCGCCTCTTCGACTTCCTCCGTCGCCACCGCCCGTCCGGGCCGGCGCCGGACGCCGGGGATTACTCGAACCTCGGATTCGGGCTGCTCGGCCACATCCTCGTCCGCGTCGAGGGCGTCGGATTCGAGGAGCTGGTGCGGAGGCGCATCACCGGGCCGCTGGGCATGGACGACACCGTCGTCGCGCTCGACCCCGACCGGCGGGCGCGGCTCGCGACCCCGCATTCCGGGACGACGGCGGTGTCGCTCTGGGGGCTCGGTGCCTTGCCGGGGGCCGGGGCGCTGCGTTCGACCGCGGCCGACCTCGCGAAGTTCGTCCGGGCCCTGCTCGACGACCGCAGCCCGCTGGCGCCGGCCTGGCGGCTGGTGCGCGAGCCGCGCGCGCGCATGGGGCGGAGCGGGCAGGTCGGGCTGGGCGTCTTCCTGTCGAGGCGGGGCGAGGACGTCGTGTACAGCCACGGCGGCGGCACCGGCGGCTTCCGCACGCACCTCGAGCTGACTCCCGCGACGCGGAGCGGCACGGTGGTGCTGGTCAACAACGACAGTCCCGATCCGGGACCGCTGGTCGCGGAAGCCCGGCGGCCGGCTCCGGCGGCCGCTCCCGCCGCCGCGGCGCCGCGGGAGGTCGCGCTGTCGCCGACGGACGCCGCGGCCTTCACCGGCGTGTACGAGATCGACGCCCGCGGCCGCTTCACGGTGGTGCAGGACGAATCCGGCGGCCTGCGCGTGCGGCTCACGGGCCAGCCGTTCCTGCCGGTCGGCTACCAGGGCGACGACCGCTTCTTCTCCCGCGCCGTGGCGGCGCAATTCCAGTTCGCCCGCGGCGCCGACGGGAAGGTGGACCGCCTCACCCTGCACCAGAACGGCCGCGAGCTCCCGGCGCGCCGCACCGGAAACGCGGATCCCGTGCTGTTCCCCGCGCCCGAGGTCCTCCGGCAATACGAGGGCGTCTACGAGTTGGCGCCGGGAGCGGTTTTCGAGGTCCGGCTCGGCGCGCGCACGCCGGTCCTCACGGTGAAGCTCACCGGGCAGCCCGCGCTGCCGGTGCACAACACGCGGCCGGACCACTTCGTGTACGACGTCGTCGAGGCCGCCCTGACCTTCGAACGGGACCCCGCGGGAAGGGTCGTCGCGCTCGTGCTGCACCAGCACGGCCGGGACCAGCTCGCGCCGCGACGGGCGGACCCCTGACGCGGGCGCGGACGGACTCAGGCCGCCGACGGCACGACGTAGCCGAAGACGGCGGCCCAGTGGCAGATGCTGCCGCCGAGGACCCAGACGTGCCAGACGGCGTGGTTGTAGGGCAGCTTCTCCCAGAGGTAGAAGATCGTGCCGACCGTGTAGCAGAGTCCGCCGCCGACGAGCAGCCACAGGGCGCCCGCGGGGAGCGCGGCGATCAGCGGCTTGATGGCGATGACGACGAGCCAACCCATCACGAGGTAGGCGATGGTGGAGAGGACGTCGGCACGGCCGGCGAAGAAGAGCTTCAGGATGATCCCGACCACGGCGAAGCCCCAGACGATGCCGAACAGCGTCCAGCCCCAGCCCCCGCGCAGCGGCCCGAGCACGAAGGGCGTGTAGGTGCCGGCGATGAGGAGGTAGATGGCGGCGTGGTCGACCTTCTGCAGGAGACGCTTCCAGCGGTCGCTCGTGACCGAGTGGTAGAGGGTCGAGGCCGTGTAGAGGACGACGAGGGACACCCCATAGACGGCGGTGCTGGTCACGACCCAGGCGTCGCCGTGGAGCGCGGACCAGACAACCATCAGCACCAGGCCCGCGACGCTCAGCACGGCGCCGAACCCGTGGGTCAGGCGGTTGGCGAGCTCCTCGGAGGACGGGTAGCGGTCGGGCACGGCGGACATCGAGGCCAACGTTGCGCAATTCCCCGTGGGCACAAGCCGGGAGAATTCGCCGCGGGCGTGGGCGGGCCAACCGGATCGCTGCCGACGTACTCCGCCACGGATTCCGCGGAGCTCACGGATCCAGGCCGGACCAAGGCTCGGGTGTTTTCGAATCTCCGGAAGGAAAGAGCACTGATGGCTCCGCCTACCGGCGATGCTCCAGAGAGCAGCTCCGCCTCATCGGCTCCGCTCCGGTGCTTCGGGGGTCGGCTGATCGCCGACCGAGCAGGATCGGACGAGAAGCCCGACGATAGCGGCGATCGGGCGCGCCCCGGAGCCACCACAGAATCCGGACAGGCGGAGGCGAATCCCCCGCGTAGCCCGTAGGTGGAGCATGCGAGGACGCGAGGAAATCGGCCCAAGAAACGCAGCCAACCCAGTCACAGAGGGCGAAGGGGCGGCACTGAGTTCACCGAGAGGAAATTCCGCAAATCAGAGGATGATTCACTCGTCCACCCGCGAGGTGAACCAAAGCAATTGGACCTTCCGGGCCCAACTCTCGGCCCGCCCCCGGTTCGCCTCCGTGCTCTCTGTGTCGAACTTCTGAATCTAGGATCGGTGGTCCCCTGTCTCAGCCGGACTCAGTCAGTTGAAGCGGTGATCGCCAAAAGGCGCACCGTTTGG
>CAYWTK010000046.1:0-26923 GCA_964460895.1 uncultured Opitutaceae bacterium | reverse complement strand
TGCGCCCGGCGGAGCTTTTGTGCTCGACGCGAATCGTCTCATAGGAGGGCGGGGGTCTCCCGACCCCGCCGCGCACGTCGCTGCCGGAGACATGGCCGCACTCGCGCCCGCGCCGCCGCCGCCTCCCGACTCCGCAGCGAAAGTCGGCCTCGGCCGCATTCCAGCCGGCTCCGGAAACCCTCGCCTCCGCCGCGCACCGCGGCGCGCCCGACCCTCAGTTCCTCCCGTGATACGTGAGCGGCGGCGGCGGCCCGTCGTCGGGACCGCCGCGCGGCGGGTCGATCGTCACCCGCTTGGCCCAGTCCGCCCAGTAGGCCGCCTCGCGCTCGCGGGCGAGCAGCTGGCGGTACTCCGCGTCGCCGGCGAAATAGATGAAGACGAAGAGCACGGACAGGAGGTAGTTGCCGAACTCGAAGGCGGCCACGGCGGCGAACACGAGCGCGAGGATGCGGCCGACGAGCGAGGCCCAGTAGGTCGCGCGCAGGTACGGGATGCGGGTGGCTAGGAGCGCGCGCAGGATGCGGCCGCCGTCCATCGGGAAGACGGGCAGCAGGTTGAAGAGCCCCATCACCGCGTTCGCCCCCGCGAGGTTGAGCAGCAGGTCCCGGAGGCCGTGCGGGGGCACGGGGTCGGTCGACCACAGGTCCGTCCACACGATCGGCAGGAGCAGCGCGACGAGGCCGAAGTTCACCGCCGGCCCCGCCGCCGTGATGAGGAACTCGGCCAGCGGGCGGCGCGGGATGCGGTCGAACTCGGCCATGCCGCCGATCGGCATGAGCAGGATGCGCGGCACGCGGACGCCGTAGCGCCGGGCCGTGAGCGAATGGCCCAGTTCGTGCAGCAGGACGCAGGCGAAGAACGCCGTGACCAGCAGCAGACTCCAGCCCGCCCCCGCGGCGCCCCCCTCCATCCAGCCCGAGTACGCGAACCACGCGAGCAGCAGGAGGAAGCTCACGTGGACCGCGAGCTGGATGCCGAAGATGCGGCACAAGTTAATTGACCAGCCGAGCATCGGACCCCAGTAGAGCCGACTTGGCCGTAAGCGCCACGACTTTCCCATGTCATCCGACCCCGCCGCGCCCACCATCCTCGTCATCGACGACGACACCGAGGTGCGCTACTCGCTCAACCGGGTGCTCTCCTCGCAGCGCTACCGCGTGCAGGAGGCGGCCAGCGGGGAGGAGGGCGTGGCTGCGGTGCGCAAGCAGGCGCCCGACATCGTGCTGCTCGACAACCGGATGACCGGGATGACCGGCCTCGAGACGCTCCAGCACATCCGCTCCGCCAATCCCCGCCAGCTGGTCATCTTCATGACCGCCTACGGCACCGCCCAGACCGCGATCGAGGCGATGAAGTACGGGGCCTACGACTACGTGGTGAAGCCCTTCGACCCGCCCAAGCTGCTGGCGATGGTGGAGGGCGCGCTCCGCACCCAGGCCGACAGCCGCTCGGCCGCGCAGTACCAGCCGGTGGTCGCGCCCGAGGAGCACAAGGAGGGCATCGTCGGCACGTCGCCCGCGATGCAGGAGGTGTTCAAGGCCATCGGCCAGTTCGCCGCCAGCGACGCGTCGGTCATGATCACGGGCGAGAGCGGCACGGGCAAGGAGCTCGTCGCCCGCGCCATCCACCGCCACAGCCACCGGGCGGGCAAGGCCTTCGTCGCGGTCAACTGCGCCGCCATCCCCGAGAACCTGATCGAGAGCGAGCTCTTCGGCCACGAGCGCGGGTCGTTCACCGGCGCGACGGCCCAGCGCCTGGGCAAGTTCGAGGTCTGCGACGGCGGCACCATCTTCCTCGACGAGATCGGCGACATGACGCCGGCGACGCAGACCAAGATCCTCCGCGTCCTCCAGGAGGGCGAGATCCAGCGGGTCGGCGGCAGCGAGACCATCCGGGTCAACGTCCGCGTGGTCGCCGCGACCAACAAGAACCTCGAAGTCCTGGTGAAGGAGAAGAAGTTCCGCGAGGACCTCTACTACCGCCTCAACGTCGTGCGGGTCCGCCTGCCCCCGCTCCGGGCCCGCGTCGAGGATGTCCCGCAGATCGTCGATTTCTTCCTCCAGGGGCTCTTCAAGGCGAAGAAGGCGAAGGTCCGGCGGGTCTCGCCCGAGGCCCTCGCCCTCCTGTGCCGCTATCGCTGGCCGGGCAACGTGCGCGAGCTCGAGAACGTCGTCTACCGCTCCGCCGTCGCCGCCACCGGCGACCTCATCCTGCCCCGCGACCTGCCCGACGAGGTCCGGCAGGCGGGCGAGCGCGAGGATTCCCCGGCCGGCGCCACGGCTTCCCCCGCGCCGGCCGCGGCGGGCGAGACTCCCGAGGAACTGGCCGCACGCCTCCTCGCCGCCCTCTCCGCCGCGCACCCGGGCAACGAGGGCGCCGCCCTGTCCGCCCTGCTCGGCGACCGCCTGCCGGCGCCCCCCGCCGCGTCCCCCCGCCGCCGCGCCAAGCGCCCCCCCGGCGCCTAGCGACGGCCGTATCTCGCTGGGGATGCGGCGCCCCCGCCGTGTCCGTGCGTTCGCCGGGGCGAGGGCGCCCCGGCGCCCTGGCACGCCCGCTCCGTCGCGGGCGGACAGGCCCGGCGGCCGGGGGAAGGCCCCGAACCTCCGCCGAGCCTGGCTCCGGGCCGAGATTTCCTTTGACACGCCCCGCGCCGGGACGCTTCCCTTCGCCCTTTATGAAAGTCGTTTCCTCCATCAAGTCCGCCAAGGTGCGTCACCCCGACTGCCAGGTCGTGCGCCGCAAGGGCCGCATCTACGTGATCAACAAGACCGACCCGCGCTACAAGGCGCGCCAGGGCTGATCCCAACCTCCTTTTTTCCCGCCGTGAAAGCCCAAGGCCATCCCGCCCTCAACAACGTGTGCTTCGTGGACGTCGCGACCGGCAAGCGCTTCCTCTCCAAGAGCACCATGAAGTCCGCCCGCACCGAGAAGATCGACGGGCAGGACTACTACGTCGTCGTCCGCGACGTCACGATGGACTCGCATCCCGCCTACACCGGCGAGAAGCGCCTCGTCGACACCGCCGGCCGCGTCGAGAAGTTCACCTCCAAGTTCAAGCGCGGCGCCGCCAAGAAGTGACGCGCGCCCCGGAGCGACTTTCCCGCCCTCCCGCTCGGGAGGGCTTTTTTTTGCCCGGCCGCCGCTGGACACGGAAAAGGGTCGGCGACCCGGCGATTCCCGCTTTGCTCGCGGCGTGACCTCCCCCGGCCTCGTCTGCTTCGACTGCGACTCGACCCTCAGCGCCATCGAGGGGATCGACGAGCTGGCGCGCCTCCGCGGGCCGGAGTGCTTCCGGGCCATCGAGGCGATGACGCGCGACGCGATGGAGGGCCGGATCGCGCTCGACGCGATCTTCGCCCGCCGCCTCGAACTCATCCGGCCGACCCGCGCCGAGGTCGAGGCCGTCGGCGCCCAGTACGTCGCGACCGTCGAGCCGACGGCGGCGGCGACGGTGGCCGCGCTCCGGGCCGCGGGCTGGGACCTCGCGATCGTCAGCGGGGGCTACACGCAGGCGATCGCGCCGCTGGCCCGGCACCTCGGCATCGCCCGCGTCGAGGCCGTGCCGCTGCGCTTCGACGCGGCGGGTGACTACGCGGGCTACGACGAGTCCGCCCCGGCCGCGCGCCGCGGCGGCAAGCCCGAGATCCTGCGCGCCCTGCGCGCCGCGCGGCGCCCGGCCCGGCTCGTGATGGTGGGCGACGGGGCGAGCGACGCGGAGGCGCGGGGCGTGGTCGACCTCTTCGTCGGCTTCGGCCGCTACGCCGACCGCCCGGCGGTGCGCGCCGCCGCGGACCGGTACGTCCTCTCGCTCGACGCCCTGCCGCCGCTGCTCGCCTGAGCGGCGGGAGCTGGAAAGCGGGGCCGCGGGTTCCACGCGGACGGGCTTGCCACCGCCGCGCCGGGCCGGCTCCCTGCGCGCTTCCATGAACGCCTGGCTCTCCCTCCTCCTCGGGCTCGGACTCCTCTACGTCGGCGCGCAGGTGCTGATCAAGGGCGGCGCGGCGCTCGCGCTGCGGCTCGGCCTCAACGCCCTCGTCGTCGGCCTGACCGTCATCGCCTACGGCACCAGCAGCCCGGAGGCGGTCGTGAGCGTGAAGGCCTCGCTGGCCGACAACGGCGCGATCGCCCTCGGCAACGTCATCGGCTCGAACATCTGCAACATCGCCCTGATCCTGGCCACCTGCGCGCTGGTCTCGCCGGTGGCCGCCTCGACCCAGGTCATCCGGCGCGAGATCCCGATCATGATCGGCGTCACGGTCCTGCTCGCCGCCCTGCTCTGGGACGGCCGCCTGGGCCGCGTCGACGGCGCCGTGCTTCTCACGGGCATCGTGGCCTACACCTGGTTCACCGTGCGCGACGCCCGCCGGGCCCACGCGCAGCACCGCGCGGACGAGGCCGAGGCGGAGTACGCGGCCGAGATCCGGCCCGGCCACCCGGGCCTCGGCGCCAGCGTGGGCCTGGTGGTGCTCGGGCTCGCCGTGCTCGTCGGCGGATCCCAGCTCTTCGTGGACGGCGCCGTGCGGCTGGCCGAGGCGTGGGGCGTGAGCCAGGCGGTGATCGGACTGACGATCGTGGCGATCGGCACCTCCATGCCGGAGTTCGCCACCTCGCTCGTGGCCGCGGTCCGCCGGCACGCCGACGTCGCCATCGGGAACGTCGTCGGTTCGAACATCTTCAACATCCTCGGGATCCTCGGCGCGGCGGCCCTGCTGCGGCCGATCGACGCCTCCGGCATCGGCCGGCTCGACCTCGCGATGATGGTGGCCGTGGCGGTCTCGCTCCTGCCGCTGGCGCGCAGCGGCGGCCGGGTCAACCGCTGGGAGGGCGCGGCGCTGCTGGTGCTCTACGTGGCGTACACCGCGTGGCTCATCCGCTCGATGGGTCCTTCTTGACCGGGCTCCGTTCCCCGGCCCTCCTTCCCGCGTCCGTTTCCGATGCTGACCCCCCTGCTCATCGCCGTCTTCGGTCCGCTCGCGTGGGCGCTGCTGATGCCGGCGCTCGGGCGCCGGCTCGGGCCCGCCGTAGGCTGGGCGGCGCTCGTCGCCCCGGTGGCCTCGACGGCGCTGCTCGTCGCGGTGCTGGCGGGACGCGGGCCGGAGGCCGGCGCCGTCGGCCTGCCGTGGATCCCCGCGCTCGGCATCGACCTCGCGTTCCTGCCGGACGGTCTCGGCCTCTTCTACGGCCTCGTCGTCGCGGGCGTCGGCGTCCTCGTGGTCTTCTACGCGGCCAACTACCTCGACGGCCACTACCGCGACCACGGGAAGTTCTACGCCTACCTGCTCGTGTTCATGTCGGCGATGCTCGCCACGGTCCTGGCGGGCAACCTCATGACCCTCTTCGTCGCGTGGGAGCTGACGGGCCTGGCGTCGTTCCTCCTCATCGGCTTCCTGCACGAGGAGAAGAAGTCGGCCTACGGCGCGCGGATGGCGCTGCTCACCACCGGCCTGACCGGCCTGGCGCTGCTCGTCGGCGTCGTGCTGCTCGGGCAGGCCTACGGGACCTACGACCTCGCGCGCATCCTCGCCGCCCCGGCGGTGGCGCCCGAGAAGGCGGGTCTCCTGTCGTGGGCCTTCGTCTTCTGCGCGGTCGGCATCTTCGGCAAGTCGGCGCAGTTCCCGTTCTTCTACTGGCTGCCGAACGCGATGGCGGCGCCGACGCCGGTCAGCGCCTACCTCCACTCGGCCACGATGGTGAAGCTCGGCGTCTTCCTCACCGCGCGCCTGCTGCCCTGCTTCCACGGCCTGCCGGAGTGGACCCCGGTGCTGGTGCTCTTCGGCTTCGGCACGATGCTGCTCGGCGCCGTGCTGGCGGTGCTGGCGCACGACCTCAAGGCGGTGCTGGCGTACTCCACGGTGAGCCAGCTCGGGCTGCTGGTCGGCCACTACGGGCTCTTCGCCGCGGGCGCGCCGGTGCAGTGGGACTACGTCCACATCCTGAACCACACGTTCTACAAGGCGTGCCTGTTCATGGTCGTCGGCATCGTGGACCACGCGGCGGGCACGCGCGACCTGCGGCGGCTGGGCGGGCTGTTCCGGCTCATGCCGGTGACCGGGGTCGCCGCGGCGGTCGGACTCGCCGCGATGGCGGGCCTGCCCCTCACCACGGGATTCCTCAGCAAGGAGCTCCTCCTGAAGGCGATCTTCGGCTTCTGGCAGACGAACCACGCGCTGGCGGACTTCGCCCTCGTCGCGGTCGTGCTGGGTTCGCTCCTCAAGGTCGTCTTCGCCTGGCGCATCTTCCACGCCGCGTTTCTCGGCGCCCCCGGCGCGGCGGTGCGGGAGCACTGGCACGCGCCGTCCCTCGCGCTGCAGGCCGCGCCGGCGCTCCTCGCGGGGGCCGCGCTCGTCTTCGGCGTCGCCGCGGGCGCGTTCGGCCGCCTGGGCGACCTCTTCGCGGTCCGCGGCATGCACGCGGCGCCCGAGGCGCTGCACGCCTGGCACGGGCTCACGCCGGAGCTGCTGACCAGCGCCGGCATCGTGGCCGGCGGCCTCCTGCTCCACGCCGTGCTCCACCGGCTCGGCTACGAGCGGCTGGGCATCCCGCGCGTGCTGGCGTTCGACGCGGGATTCGAGCGGCTGGTGGACCGCATCCCCGCCTTCGGCCAGTGGACGGTGCGGCTGACGCAGGCGGACCGTCCGCTGCACTACCAGCCGGTCGTGCTCGGCGTCGTCCTCGCGGTGGCGGGGGCGTGGGCGTGGCACGCGCGCGAGGGGCTCGCCGCCGCGCTCGCGGCGGCGGCGCCGTGGCCGGGGGAGGTCTACGGCTACCACCGCTTCTTCGTCGTCGTCCTCGTGGCGGGCGCGCTGACGGCGCTCCTGACCGCCCGCGGGTGGGTCTCGCAGCTGCTCGCGCTCTCCGTCGTCGGCTTCCTCGTCAGCTTCTACTTCGTCCTCGCGAAGGCCCCGGACCTCGCGCTGACGCAGATCCTGGTGGAGACCGCGTCGCTGCTGCTCGTGCTGATGTTCATCATGCGCCTCAAGCGGTCGGGCCGGAAGGCCGAGCCGGCGCGGGACTCCCGCGCGTTCTCGGCGGTCCGCGCCGCGCTGGCGGTGGGCGCGGGGCTGGCGGCGGCCGGCGCGATGCTGCTCTTCCAGGGGCCGGGCGGGCCGGAGCGCGTCGGCGAGCGGCTGCTCGTCCGGTCGGTGCCCGAGGCCAAGGGCGCGAACGCGGTCAACACGACGCTGATCGACTTCCGCGGCCTCGACACGTTCTTCGAGATCCTCGTGCTGCTGGTGGCGACGCTCGGCTGCCTCGGCCTGCTCATGCGCCGCCGGGCCGACCGGCCGCCGCGGCCCTGCCCCGCGCCGGCGGCGGGCGACGCGCGGGAGGTCACGCCCATCGGCGACTCCTACATCCTGTCCACCGTCGTGGCGGTGCTGTTCTTCATGATCAACGTGTTCGCGGTCTACCTGTTCTTCCGCGGCCACAACGAGCCCGGCGGCGGCTTCATCGCCGGCCTCTGCACCGGCATCTCCTTCGTCATGCTCGGCTTCGTGCAGGGCATCGAGCGCCTGCACCGGTTGCTGCAGGTGGAGCCGGTCCGGCTCGCCGTCATCGGCCTGCTGCTGGCGGCGGGGACGGGCCTGCTGCCCCTGTTCGGGGGCGACGTGTTCTTCCAGCACTACCACCCGTACCTCCGGGGCGTGCCGCTGCTGGGCGACGTCTACGTCGGCACGCCGGTCTTCTTCGACCTCGGCGTCTACCTGCTGGTCGTCGGCATCACGCTGAAGATCGTCTTCCCCCTGGCGAAGTCGATCCACGGCTTCCGCGCGTTCATCGTCGAGGAGGAGCGCTCCTTCGCGGCGGCGGACGAGGAGCCCGTCGAACCCGAGGCGCAGCCGGTCCGTCCGCGCGGGAAAGGGGGGCGGCCATGACGGTGCAGCTCGACGCGGTCGTGCTCGTGGCGCTGATGGCCGGCGCCGCCGTGTACCTCATCCTCTCGCGCAACTTCGTGCGCATCCTCTTCGGGTTCATCCTGCTCTCGAACGCGGCCAACCTCGCGCTGATCGCGGTGGCGGGCGACCCGTCCGGCAAGGGCGTGCCGGTGGTCGGGTCGGCGGGCGGCCGCGCGATGGTGGACCCCCTGCCGCAGGCGCTGATCCTCACGGCGATCGTCATCGGGTTCGGCGTCACGGCGTACCTGATCTTCCTCTTCTACCGGATGTTCGTGGACCATGACGCGGTGGAGATCGACGAGGTGGCGGAGCGCGACGGTGCGGAGGAGGACGGCCGATGAACCTCGTCGTCCTGCCCGTGGTGCTGCCGATGCTGACCGGCCTGGCCGCGCTCCTCTGGACGCGGCCGACGGCCGGGCGCCGCGCGTTCTTCGCCGCCTCCGCCGCGCTGCAGCTCGCGCTGGCGCTTCTGTTGGGCGCGCGGACCCACGACGCCGGGCCGCTCGTGCTCCCGGTGGGCGGGTGGGGGGAGGCGGTCGGCATCGTGCTCGTGGCGGACCTGCTGTCGGCCATCATGCTCGCGCTCTCGACCTTCACCGCGCTGGCCTGCGTGCTCTTCGCGTGCGCGGAGCGGCCCGCGGCGGCCGAGCACCCGCTGCAGCTGCCGCTGGTCCAGTTCCTCGTCACGGGCGTCAACCTCTCGTTCGTCACCGGCGACCTCTTCAACCTGTTCGTGGCGTTCGAGGTCATGCTGATCGCCTCGTACGCGCTGCTCACCCTGGAGGCGGACAACCGCAACGTCCGGCACGCGTGGTCCTACCTCGCGATCAACCTCGTGGGCAGCGCGGTCTTCCTCGTGGCCTGCGGCTGGACCTACGGCCTCTTCGGCACGCTGAACTTCGCCGGCATCGCGGTCGCCTCCGACGCGATGGCGGGCGACGCGCGGGTGACGCTGCTCGCGCTCGTGCTGCTGGTCGTCTTCGCCATCAAGGCCGGCCTCTTCCCGCTCTACTACTGGCTGCCGAACAGCTACCCGATCCTGCCGGGGCCGGTCGCGGCGTTCTTCTCCGGCATGCTGACGAAGGTCGGCGTCTACGTGCTGCTGCGGACGTTCGGCACGGTCTTCCCGCCGACCCTGCCGGTGGTGCACGACCTGCTCGCGTGGGCGGCGGGGCTGACGATGGTCTTCGGCGTGCTCGGGGCGGTGGCGCAGTCGCGCGTCCAGCACATCCTCTCCTACCACATCATCAGCCAGATCGGCTTCATGGTGCTGGCGATCGGCTTCTTCACGCCGGTGGCGATCGCGGCGGCCATCCTCTACATCGTGCACCACATCGTGGTGAAGTCCGCGCTGTTCCTCGTCGGCGGGACGGTGCGGCACGTCTTCGGCCAGGACCGGCTCGACGCCACCGGCGGCCTCTGGCGCGCGGCGCCCTGGCTGGGCATCGCCTTCCTGCTGCAGGCGCTCTCGCTCGCCGGGCTGCCGCCGCTGTCCGGGTTCTGGGGCAAGTACCTCATCATCGTGGTCGGCGTGGGGAAGGGCGAGTGGGTGCTGATCGCGCTGTCGCTCGTCGCGAGCATCCTGACGCTCGTAAGCATGCTGAAGATCTGGCTGGCCTGCTTCTGGGCGCCTGCGCCCGCGGGCGGCGTGCCGGTGGTGCCGGGCACCCGGCGCCTGACCGCGGTGACCGTGGGGATGGCCGCGGTCTCGCTGGCCATCGGACTCGGGGTGGCCTTCTTCCACGGCGTGGCCGACCGGGCGGCGCGCCAGGTCCTCGACCGACCGGCCTACGTCGAGGCCGTCACCGGGCGGCCCGCCCCCGCGGCGGTGGGCACGATCCTGCGATGAACGCGTTCGTCCTCAACCTCGTCCTCGCGCTCATCTGGTTCTTCCTCGGCGACCAGCCGGACGGTTCGCGGCTGGCGGTGGGTTTCCTGCTCGGCTTCGGGCTCGTGCACCTCTTCCGCGGGGTGCTGGGCGGCGAGGGCTACACCCGGCGGGCGGTGGCGCTGGTCGTCTTCCTCGCGGTCTTCTCCCGGGAACTGCTCGTCTCCAACCTGCAGCTGGCCCGCGTCGTCCTCTTCCGCCCGGCGCGCGCCTACGCGCCCGAGGTCTTCCTCTACCCGGTGGCGGGGCTGACCCGCTTCGAGATCCTCCTCCTCTCCCACTGCATCACCCTGACCCCCGGCACCTCGACCATCGACATCGAGGACGACTTCACGCAGCTGCGCCTGCACGCGCTCGACGGCGCGGACGTGGCGGCGGTGCGGGAGGGCATCAAGAGCAACCTGGAGGCGCGGATCCTCGCGTTCACCCGATGATGACCGTCTTCATCTACGCCTGCATCGTCGTCTCCATGCTGGCCACGCTCCTCTGCCTCGTGCGCATGGCGCTGGGGCCGACCACGCTCGACCGCATCCTCGCCTTCGACGGGATCGTCATCTCGACCGTGGCGATGATGGCGCTTTTCTCCATCTACTGGCGGACGGCGGAGTTCCTCGAGCTGATCGTCGTCATCGCGAGCCTCGGGTTCCTGACGACGGTCGCGTTCTACTTCTTCCTCTCGCGGCAGGCGCCGGCCGCGTCGCTCGGGCGGGACGAGGCGCTGAAGGGAGGCGACCGATGACCGCCGCGTTGGTCGCCGGCCTCGGCTACCTGCTGCTCGCGGTCGGGCTGCTCTTCGTGCTCGTCGCGGCGGTGGGCCTGCTGCGCCTGCCCGACGTGTACTGCCGCTGCCATGCGCTCGGCAAGGCGTTCACCCTCGGCATCAACTCCCTGCTGCTCGGCCTGTGGTGCAAGCTCGGCGAGCCGCAGATCGGCCTGAAGGTGCTGCTGGTGGTGTTCTTCCTCTTCGTCACCATCCCGGTCTCGACCCACCTCCTCACTCGGCTCGCTTGGCGTGCGCGCGTGCCCCGCTGGGGCCGGCAGGGCTGGGTGGACGGCGCCGAGAAATAGGCTTTGCCTCCGGGCGGGCGCCCGGGCGACGCTGCGCCCACATGTCTTCCGCCGCCCTGCTGGCCTCCGCGGCCGTGCCGTTCGAGGTCCACCCCGCCCTGATCGCGCCGTTCGCGCTCCTGCTCCTCCTCATCGCGGTGATGCCGCTGACGCCGGACCGGCTGAAGCATCTCTGGGAGCACTACTACCCGCACGTGTCCGTCGCCCTGGGCGGCGCGGTCGCGGCCTACTACCTCTGGCGGGTGCCGGGCGGAGGGCAGAGCGTGGCCCATTCGCTCCACGAGTACTTCTCGTTCATCGCGCTCATCGGGTCGCTCTTCGTCGTCGCGGGCGGCATCCACATCCGCCTGCAGGGCGAATCCCGCCCGATGGGCAACGTCGTCTTCCTGCTGGTGGGGGCGGTGCTGGCCAACTTCGTCGGCACGACCGGCGCGTCGATGATCCTCATCCGGCCGTGGATCCGGATGAACAAGTACCGGATCACGGCGTACCACATCGTCTTCTTCATCTTCGTCGTCTCCAACTGCGGCGGCGCCCTGACGCCGATCGGCGACCCGCCGCTCTTCCTCGGTTACCTGCGCGGGGTGCCCTTCTTCTGGCTGCTGGACCACGCGCTGCTGCCCTGGGCCGTCACGATCGCGCTGATCCTCGCGGTCTTCTACGTGCTCGACCGCCGCAACTTCCTCCGCGCGCCGGGTCCGGTGCGCGACGCGGAGACCGGAACGGGGCAGGCGCTTCGGCTGGACGGGGCGCCGAACCTGCTCGCGCTCGTCGCCATCATCGTCGCCGTCTTCCTGCCGGCCGACTACTTCGTCCGCGAGCTGGCGATGCTCGGCGTGACCGCCGCGTCGTGGCGCCTGACGCGGCGGGACGTGCACGAGGCGAACCACTTCACCTTCGGGCCGATCCGGGAGGTGGCGTTCCTCTTCGTCGGCATCTTCCTCACGATGATGCCGGCGCTCGACTACCTCGGCGCGCACGGGCGCAGCATCCCCCTGCGCTCGAGCTTCCACTACTACGCCGCGTCGGGCTCGCTCTCCGCCGTGCTGGACAACGCCCCGACCTACGCGAACTTCCTCCGGCTGGAGGAGGCGGCGCTCATCCCGGAGAAGGAGCAGGTGCGGCCGTCGGGGGAGCGCCGGCCCGAGCCGGAGCTCGTGGCGATCCTCCTGGAGCGCAACCCCGACTTCGTCCTCTCGATCTCGCTCGGCGCCGTCTTCTTCGGCGCGATGACCTACATCGGCAACGGACCGAACTTCATGGTGAAGAGCATCGCGGAGTCGGCCCACGTGAAGGTGCCGACGTTCTTCGGCTACGTCTTCAAGTACAGCCTGCCCTACCTCCTGCCGATCCTGCTCCTGGTGGGGTGGCTCTTCCTCTGATCCCCGGTCACTCGTCGCTCGCTGGCCCCGCGCCGAGCTCGTGGCACGCGCGCAGGTAGGAGGAGGCCGACCAGGCCTGGTAGGCCTTGCCCATGGGGCGGCCGGTCTGGCCGTGCGCCCACTCGTTGAACTCCCACTCGCGGTCGCGGCCGCGGCGGTTCAGCTCCGCGAGGCGTACGAGCTCGCGGAGCGCGACCTCGTGGAAGCCGAGCCGGTGGATGAAGCGCACCCACATGCCCCCGATGAAGGGCCAGAGCCCGCCATTGTGGTAGTGGTGCGGGAGGTTGAGCAGGTTCACGGTGTAGTAGGCGCGCCAGTCCGGGTCGCCCGCCTGCACGACCGGGTAGAGGTTGGCGACCGGACCGGGCTGGTTGACGCCCACGCCCCACATGAAGCGGAAGGCGGTGCGGGCCCGCTCGAGGTCGAGCACGTTCATGAGGAACGCGAGGATGTTCCCGTAGGTGTCGCACCGCCAATTGTAGGAGAAGGGCGTGAGCTCCGCCAACAGGTAGTGGGTGTCGCCGAGGGCGAACTGCCGGTCGGCGAAACGGTGCGGCCGGGGCGCCGCCGTCGGCGCGGTCGTCGGCCAGAAGGTCTCGCGCACCTGCTCGCGGATCCGCTGGGCCCGGCGGAGATGGTGGGCGGCGCGCTCGAAGCGGCCCATCAGCTCGAGGATGCGGCCGTAGCACCAGGTGGCCCGGTACCAGAGCACCTCGTCGTAGAGGACGTGGTAGCTGCGGCCGAAGAGGTCGGTCCAGTCCCCCGCCTCCGGGACCTCGAGCAGGCCGTCGTTGTTCGAGTCGTGCGCGGCCAGCCACGCCATCACCGCCTCCAGCCGGTCGGCGTGGCGGTAGAGCAGGGTGTGGTCGCCGGTCTGCTTGGCGAAGTTGTACAGGGCGATGAGGACCCAGAGCCCGCTGTCGATCGAGGCGATGCCGCCGACGCCCGAGTAGTCCGGCTGGCCGGTGTCGAGCCGGACGTTGCTCGGCACCTGGCCGGTCTCCGACACCGCGCCGAGCAGGGTCTCGAGGGTCGCGACCTGCGCCGCGCGGATGTCCGGGTCGGAAAGATGCAGCGTGTCGCGCACGGTGATCGCGCCGTCGCGCGCCCAGACGCTGCGGTAGTTCTCGTCCGTGCCGGTCACGCTGTTGTCGGCGAGCGAGCAGGCGGAGAAGCCCAGGGGGGTGAGGTTGCGCCGCAGGGCGTCGAGGGCGCGCTCGTGGCCCTCGCGGACCAGGCCCGCCTCGGCCGGCTCCAGGCCCCCGAGCCGGGTGCCCGAGAACAGCATGCGGAACTCCGGCGCCAGCCGGTCGGCCGGCAGCGCGGTCCGCGCCCGCGGCGGCAGCGCGCAGACGACGCCGTGTTGGCAGAGGCCGTCGAGCACGGCCTCCGCGAGGATCTCGCGCGAGTCGTACGCCGGGATGTCCACCGTCGCGGCGTGGAGTTCGGGCAGCGCGTTCCCGACGATGATGCCCCGCACGCCGGGCAGCCGGAACATGCTCACGTCGTTCCCCGTGTCGCCCGCGACGAGCACCGCGTCGAGGGGCACGCCGATCCGGGCGCAGAGCCACGCCAGCGCCCCTCCCTTGGTGGCGTTGGCCGGCAGGATGTCGAGGTCGCGGGCGCTGGAGTAGACGACGTGGATGTCGAGTCCGGCCGCGGCCAGGCGCTCGCGCAGGTCCCGCAGCCGGCGGCGCGACGCCCGCTCGAGGAACCAGCTCGACTTGAAGCGGTGCTGGAACTCGTCCGGCTGCGGCCGGATGCCGGGCTCCGCGGCGACGAGGGCGTCCACCCGCGCCCGGTCCCAGCCGGTCGCGAGGTGCGCCTCGAAGCCGTCGAGGTCCCGGCCGGCGGCGGCGTCGTGGATCTGCGTGCCGACGCCGCCGATGAGGAAGTCGGCCGGAGGCAGGGTGCCGTCCGCGACGAAGCGGCGGATGTCCGGCACGAGGCGGCCGCTGTTGTAGACGAGCAGGGGGCGGGCGGCGGGGTCGAGCGCGAGCCAGGCCTCGCGGAAGCGGGCGGTGGACTCGGGATTGCCGAGCAGCGTGCCGTCGAGGTCCGAGCAGAAGAGGCGGATGGGCGGCGGCATGTCAGTCCCCGTCGTTCCAGGGTTCGTCCCACTCCTGGTCGTGGAAGGCGAAGGCGGGCGAGGCGCGCTCCTCGACCAGGGCGACGAGCTGCTGCGCCACGCCGGTCCAGGTGAAGAGGCTGCGGGCCTTGTGCGCGCCCATCCGGACGAGGCGGGCCCGCAGCCGCGGGTGCCGGAGGATCTTGCAGATCGTGATGCCCAGGTCCTCGGCGTCGAAGGGGTCGGCGAAGAGGGCGTGCCGGCCGAAGGTGAGGGCGCGGTAGAGGCCGCCGTGGACGGTGACCACCGTCGGCGTGCCGCAGGCCATCGCCTCGACCGCCGTCATGCCGAAGGGCTCGTAGCGGCTGCTGAGGACGAAGACGTCCGCCGCCCGGTAGAAGTCCGCCAGCTGCGCCTCGGGCACGAACCCGGAGAGCCGGACGTGCCCGCCGAGCCCGAGCTCGTCGATCAGCGCCTCGAGCTCCCGCAGCTGGACGCGCTCGTTCGCCCCGAGCTCCTCGCCGCCGATGGCGAGGTGCAGCCGGGCCTCCGGGACGCGGCGGTGCACGACGGCGAAGGCGCGCACGAGCAGGTCGTAGCCCTTGTTGCGGGCGAGCCGGCCGACGGCGGCGACGACCGGCCCCGCGTAGCCGAGGCGGCGGCGCGCGAGGGCCCGCGCCGCCTCGCCGATGGGGAAGTACCGGTTGTCGTCGTAGCCCGGCGGGATCATGTGGCTCCGTTCCTCCGGGATCTCGTAGTCGGCGCGCAGCATGTCGAGCTGCACCGGCGTGGTGGCGAGCACGAGCGCCGCGTCCTGGCCGATGGCGCGCTCCTCGCGGATGCGCTGGTCGAAGTTGTACCGCTCCTCGAGGCGGTCCGCGTCCCCGGGGAAATCCTGCTCCATCTGCCGCTTCTTCCAGAGGCCGAGCGAGTGGGGCGTGAACACGTGGGGGACGGAGAGGACGTCCGCGAGGTGCCGCCCGGCCGCGCCGGCGTCCCAGTAGTGGCTGTCGATGAAGCTGTACGTCAGCCCCTCGGCCCGCATGCGGCGCAGCGCGTGCTCGCACCACTCGGGGACGTGCTCCACCAGCCGCTCCTTGGGCAGGAATCCGGGTCCGCCGCAGGGCGCGCGGAGGAGGCGGACCCGCGGCGCCACGGACTCGGTCTCGGGCTGGTCGTCGAAGCGCCGCGTCCAGATGTCCACCTCGTAGCCGAGCTGGGCCAGCTTGCGGGACAGCTCCAGCACGTAGACGACCTGCCCGCCCGTGTCGGCGGCGCCGAGGGGCGGCTCGGCCGCGACGTAGCCGTGCAGCGAGACCATCGCGATGCGGCGGGCGGCGGGGACGGGGCGGGAGGCGGTCTTGGTCCGGAACGTCCGGACGGGTTGGGAGCGGGACATGCCCGGACGAGGGCGCCGGCGCCGGGCGCGCGCAAGCGCGGCGAGCATACCGATTTCTCCACCCGGTATTGAAAAAACTCATGGCGTCGGCAGGCTGCCGCGCCATGGAACTCTACCAGCTGGCCTACTTCGAGGCGGCGGCGCGCACCGGCAGCCTGCAGGCGGCCGCGGCGGTCTGCCACGTCTCGCAGTCCGCGCTGTCCCTCCAGATGAAGAAGCTCGAGGAGGAGGTCGGGCTCCGGCTCTTCGCGCGCACGCCGCGCGGGGTCGTGCTGACCGCGGCGGGGCGGCGCGTGCTGGCGACCGGCCGCCGGCTCCGCGAGGAGGTCGCGGGGCTGCGGCGCGACCTGCGGCGGCGGGACTTCGGGCCGCGTCCGCGCCTGCGGCTCGGCCTGCAGCCGTTCCTCGCCTCCGACCTCGTGGCCGCGCCGCTGCGCGCGTTCCTCGACGCGCATCCCGACTGGCGGGTCACGCTGGCGGAGCGTCCGAACGAGCGCCTGCCGGACCTCCTGCTGGGCGGGCAGCTCGACGCGGCGATCCTGACGCAGTCGGGCCCGCCCGCGCCGGGGCTGGCGTGGCGGCCGCTCTTCCGGCTGCGCTACCTCGCGATCTGCCCGCCGGAGCACGCGCTCGCGCGGCGGCGCGCGGTGCGGCTGGGCGAGCTCGTGCGGCACCGGCTCCTCGTCTTCGACGACCCGTCGGGACTGCCGGAGCTCGTGCAGCGGGAGGCGGAGGCCCGGGGCGGGGAGGCGTCGGTCGTGCTCGGCAGCGACCATGCGCTCACCGCCTTCGAGCTGGCGGCCGAGGGGCTCGGCGTCGCGCTGGTGCCCGCGCTGATGGCGGACCGCGCGCGCCGCCGCGGGCTCGCGGCCGTGCCGGTCGCCGGCGCGCGCCTGGAGGCCACCGTCGGGGCCGCGTGGCGCGCCGCGACCCCGCCGCTGGAGGGACTCGACGCGCTCCTCGACGGGGTGGCGGCGCACGGCGCCCGGAAGGGCGGGCGCGCCTCGCGGTCCTCCGGAAAGGGCCTTGCCAGTCGCGGGCCGGCGGGAAGTCTCGGGGCGCCATGAACTCCGGTGATCCCGAGCTGGCCGACCTGCGTCGGCGCATCGAACGGCTGGAGGAGGAGGTCGCCGCGCTGCGGCCCGGCGCGGCGGTGCCGCCGGTGTCGCCCCCGGTCGCGCCCGAGCCCGAGCCGCCCCTGCTGCCGCCGGTGGCGGCGCCGTCGGCGGCCGCGAGTTCCGCGGGGTCGCCACCGGCGTCCGCGCCGGCGCGCGGCACCCAGGCGTCGACGAGATGGGTCGCGGCGGCGGGCGCGGTGATCTTCCTGCTCGGAGCGATCTACGGCCTCACCGTGTCGATCCAGCGCGGCTGGATCGCGCCGCCGACGCGGGTCGGGGCGGGGCTGCTGGTCGGCGTCGCGGCCGGCGCGGCCGCGCTGCGGCTGCTGGCCGCGGGGCGGCGGACCCTGGGCGTCACGCTCCTCGCCGTCGGCGCCGGCACGTGGACGTTCGCGCTCTACTACGGTTCGCGCACGGCGGGCCTGTTCCCGGTCGGGGTCGGCTTCGCCGGCATGGCGCTCGCGACTTTCCTCGCCGGCGCCCTCGGGGCCCGGGTGCGGAGCGACGGCGCCCTCGCGGTCGCGGTCGCCGCGGGCCTGGTCGCGCCGTTCGCGTTCTCGGCGCGGGACGGCACGGTCGCCGGCCTGTTCGCCTACCTCGTCGCGCTGCTCGGCGCGCAGCTGGCCGCCCTCTACGCGACCGGCACGGGCGCGCGCTGGCCGTGGTCGCGGGGGCTCGGGCTGGTGGGCGGCTGGCTGGCGGCGTTCGTGGGCGCGTGGGAGGGGGCGCTCGGCGACCCGCTCCGGGGATTCGGCCTCGCGGCGGTGCTGGGGGCGGGCGGGCTGGTGCTCGCGTGGCTGCCGCGGCATCCCGAGGGCGGGGCCGCGCGCGCGGCGGCGCCCTCGGTCGGGGCGCTGGTCGCCTTCGCGGTCGTGGCGTGGGTCGTGTGGCGCCGGGCGGAGTGGGAGCGCGAGGCGTTCTCCGTGGTGCTCGCGGCGCTCGCCGGGGCGAGCCTCGCGCTGCTCGCGGCCACGCGCCGCGCCGGCCACCGGGAGAACGAGGGGGCGTTCGCGCTGCTCGCGGCGGGCTTCGCCTTCGTCGCGGCGGCGGTCGCCTTCGAGTGGCGCTGGGTCGTGCTGGCGTGGGGCGCCGGGGCGCTGCTGCTCGCGGTCGCGGCCGGACGGGACGGGGCGGACCGGTCGCTCCGCACCGTGGCCCACGTGGCGGCGCTCGCGGCGGCGGCGGTGTGGCTGGCGCTGGCGGCCGGGCAGGGGAAGTCCGACCTGCTGTTCCTCAACCGCGTCTTCGCCGGAGCCGTGCTCGTCGCGGCCGCCTGGGCCGTCCTGCTGCGCACCGCCCCGACCGCGGGCGGACTGCCGTTCGCCGGGCTGCAGGCCGTGGCGGTCAACGCGGTCGCCTGGGAGCTGGCGCGCCGGGTGCCGGTGTGGACCGGCGCCGAGGGCCGCCTGCCGGTGGGGGCGCTGCTGGCGACGCTGACCTACGCCGGGGCCGGCGCCGCGCAGTGGCTGCGGGGCGTGGCCTACGAGGCCGACCCCGCGCGGGCGCGGGTCCTGCGGCTGGCCGGCTACGTCTGGCTCGCCGTCGCCGCGCTCAAGCTGCTGGCCTACGACCTCTCCAACCGCGACCTCCTCTTCCGCGCCGCGGCGGCCCTCGGCGTCGGCGCGGTCCTCATCGGCGCCGCCTGGTGGGCCGACCGCCGGCGCGCGGCCGGGGACGAGCCGCGCTGAGCCGGCACGCGCCGCCGGTGCGGCGGATCGGGGGACGCGGGCTCAGTCCTTCCCCTCGAGGAAGAAGGTCTGCATGTCGCCCACGTTCTTGAGGTGGATGACGCCGCAGGGCTCGACCTTGAAGCCGGGGGGCAGCAGGGCGCGGGTGCGCTCGCTGATCTGGATGCGGCCGGGCTGACCGTGGGACTCCATGCGGCTCGCGACGTTGACCGTGTCGCCCCAGAGGTCGTACGAGAACTTGCGGGTGCCGATGATGCCGGCGACCACGGGGCCGGAGTTCAGGCCGATGCGGATGGCCCAGTCCGTGCCGTGCCGGCGGTTGAAGACGCGGACCGCCTCGCGCATCTCGAGGGCGGCGAGGCAGCACGCGGCGGCGTGGTCGTCGCGCGCGACCGGCACGCCGCCGACCAGCATGTAGGCGTCGCCGATGGTCTTGATCTTCTCGAGGAGGAGGTGCTCGGCGATGCGGTCGAAGGCGGAGAACAGGTCGTTGAGCAGCTGCACCGTGCGGGCCGGGGACATCTGCGCGCTGAAGCTGGAGAAGCCGACGATGTCCGCGAACACCACGGTGGCGGCGGGGAAGCTGTCAACGATGGTGTGCTCGCCCTGCTTGAGGCGGTCGGCGATGGCGTGGGGGAGCACGTTGAGCAGGAGCCGGTCGGACTTGGCGCGCTCGCGGCTGATCTGCTCGGTGTGGGACCGTTCGCGGGCGTGGAAGCGCTGCCGCTCGAGGGCGGCGTTGATGCGGGCGCGGAGGATGACCGGGTTGAAGGGCTTCGGGACGAAGTCGACGGCGCCGACCTCGATGCAGCGCACGGTGCTCTCCACGTCGTCGAGCGCGGTGAGCATGATGACGGGGATGTCGCGCAGCGCGGGCTCGGTCCGCATCACCTGGAGCGTCTGCAGGCCGTCGAGCTCGGGCATGAGCAGGTCGAGCAGGACGAGCTCGGCCGGCTCGCGCCGCAGGCGCTCCAGCGCCTCGCGGCCGTTGGCGGCCTGCTTCACCTCGTAGCCCAGGCGCTGCAGCCGGCGCGACAGCATGTCGCGGTTGGCGGCGTCGTCGTCCACCACGAGCAGCCGGCCGGTCGTGTCGAGGGGGCGCGGGTCGAAGTAGTCGCCCGGGCTGCGGCTCGGCGTGACGAGCATGGGCGGCCGGGTGGTGCCCGTCTTGGGCGCGAAGAGCGTCGCCTCGAGGGCGGGGTTGAGGAAGAGCTGGTGGAGGTTCTGCGCGGCCTGGAGGATGCGGCCGAGGTCGGCGGAGAGCTCGGCGTCCTTCGAGGCCTCGGGGGTGTCGAGGCAGAGGTCCGCGTAGCCGATGATCGCGTCGAGCGGGCTGCGGATCTCGGTGCGGAGGTCGGCGAGGTCGACGGCGCCGGACTCGACCTTCCAGGAGGCGAGGCCGTCGTTGATGATCGAGAGGAGGTGGCCGGCGGACGCGTGGATGCGCTTCAGGTCGCGGGCGAGGGGCGACGTGGTGTCGTCCGGCCGGTTCTCGAGCAGCATCTCGCTGTAGCCGATGATCTGGTTGAGCGGCGTGCGCAGGGAGTGGCGCATGCGGCCGATGGCCTGCATGTCGCGGGTCTGGACGGCGCGCAGGAACGGAGTCAGCGACTCCGGCGCCTGGGTCCGCTCGTCGGCCGGCGGCGTGGTCTGGCCTTCGCTCATGCCGGGGGCGGCGCGGCGCGGCGCTTCAGCTGGTCGTCGATCTTCGCGAGCAGGCGCTGCAGCTCGACCGGCTTGGTGTCGAAGTCGTCGCAGCCCGCGGCGAGGGCCTTGGCGCGGTCGCTCTCCATCGCGTGGGCGGTGAGGGCGATGATGGGGATGCCGGCGGTGGCGGCGTCGGCCTTGAGCTGCCGGCTGGCCTCCCAGCCGTCGAGGACGGGCAGGCTCATGTCCATCAGGATGAGCTCGGGCGCCTCGGCGCGCGCCTTGGCGACGCCCTCGGCGCCGTCGACCGCCACGCTGACGGCGTGCCCGCGCTTCTCGAGCCGGCGCGAGAGCATGTCGCGGTTCATCTCATTGTCTTCGACGAGGAGGATCTTGGCCATGGGAGTCAGGAACGGAGTTGGGTGTTGAGGTGGGCGTTGACCGCCTCCTGCACGCGGTGGATGAGCTCCTCGCGCGAGTAGTTGCCCTTCTGGAAGATGCCGGCCGCGGTCCCGCTGAGCCGCTCGCGGACCTCCTGCGTGATGTCCATCGAGGTGAACACGAAGACGGGCACCTTCTTCCAGTCGGGCCGGGTCTGCATCGCCTCCATGAACTGGAATCCGTTCATGATGGGCATCTTCAGGTCGAGCACGACGGCGGCGGGGATGACCTGCTCGACGATGTGGAGGGCGAGGCGTCCGTTGGCGGCCGAGCGCACGCGCCAGCCCTCGCGCTCGAGGATGCGGGCCATCATGTCGCGGGTCGGGGGGTCGTCCTCGACGAGGAGCACGTCGAACGGGGAGTTGTCCGGGGCCGGCATCGGCAGCGTCTTGGGGAAGGGGGGCACGGTGTTCATCGGCACCGTGTCCGGGTCGACGGTGACGAGCCGGTGGGCGATCTGCTGGACCTGGAGGGGGAGGCGGACCGTGAAGGTGGTGCCCACGTTGAGGGTGCTTTCGACAGTGATGTCGCCGCCCATCATCCGGGCGAACTGGCGCGAGATGGCGAGGCCGAGGCCGGTGCCGCCGAACTGCTTGGTGGTCGAAGCGTCGGCCTGGCTGAAGGCCTTGAAGAGCTTCCTGGTCTGCTCCGGGGTCATGCCGATGCCGGTGTCGGAGACCTTCATCAGGATGTGCTGCCCGTCGGTGTCGCGCGACACCGCGAGGGTGATGCCGCCCTTCTCGGTGAACTTGCTGGCGTTGCTCAGGAGGTTGAAGAGCATCTGCCGCACCTTCGTCGAGTCGGCCTGCATGTCGCCCACGTCCGGCGCGACCTCGAGGTAGAGGGTGTTGGTCTTCTTGGCCACGAGCGGCTGGGCCATGGTGGCGACCTCCTGCACGAGCTTCGCGACCTCGAAGGTCTCGATGTAGAGCTCCATCTTGCCGGCCTCGATCTTCGAGATGTCGAGCACGTCGTTGATGAGGCCGAGGAGGTAGCGGGCGGCGGTGAGGATCTTGTCGAGGTCGGCGACAGCCCCCGTGTTGCCCTCGTCCTGCGCGTCCTCCATCAGGATCTCGCTGTAGCCGATGATGGCGTTGAGCGGCGTGCGCAGCTCGTGGCTCATCTTGGCGAGGAAGGCGCTCTTGGCGGTGTTGGCCTCCTCGGCCGCGCGGACGGCGGCGGCGAGCTCGCGCGTGCGCTCGGCGACGCGCGCCTCCAGGCTGTGGTTGATCTCCTCCAGCTCGAGGTTCATCCGGTGCAGCTGCTCGCGGGCCTCCTCGGCGTTGGCCCGCGCCTTGCGCATCTCCGAGGTGCGCTGGCTGGTGGTCGCGAGCATCTGGTTGAACGCCGCCACGAGCGCGCCGATCTCGCCGCCCGCGGCGATCTCGAGGCGCACGTCGTAGTTGCCCTCCTTGGAGATCGTGTCGGCCGCCTGGGCCAGGGTCGTGACCGGACCGGAGATGGAGCTCTGCAGCGAGTAGGCGGCGGCGAACGAGATGAGGATCGAGATGAGGAAGATGCTGGCCGAACCCTTGAGGAGGTTGGCCGTGCGCTCCTGGTCGGCCTGCGTGAGCTGCGCCTTGAGGTAGAGCGTGCCGGCGACCTGCCCGTCGACCCGGATCGGGCTCAGGACCACGCCGCGGTCGGTCGAGAGCGCCTGGTTCATGCGGGACGGGGTGGGGATGAACTCCTCGCTGTCCGGCCGCACGTACCGGGCGAGCAGGCGGTTGTCGGGCCCGTAGATCGCGGCCGCGACGATCTGCGGGTCGGCGAGGAGCGAGGCCTCGGGCAGCACGAGCGAGCGGGAGCCGGCGCGCAGCTCGCTCGCGACCTGGTCGACGATGACGGACTGCGTGGCGTTGAGCCGCCGCTCCACCTCCGACCGGAACTCGTAGAGGTCGTGGATGTAGAGTCCCGCCATCGAGAGCGCGAGGGTGACTCCGCTGACGAGCGTGATGAGCAGGGTGAGTTTCCAGCGGAACGGGAGCCGAATCACGTTGGGTGATGGGGGATTGCCCCAGCGGGTTAGCCCCCGTGGGAAGGGGTGTCAAACGCGTCTTCCGCCGCCGCGTCAGCGCGCGCCGGTCGGCGCGTAGTCGGCGTAGGTCGCGGCGACGTCCTCGTCGATCCGGAGCACGAAGAAGACGCGGCCCCGCACCCGGGAACGGGAGGCGGCCGGCAGCGCCGGGCGGCCCTCGCCGGGCGGGAGGTAGTCGACGGTGAACTCCAGCTCGTCGAGGCGCACGCCGAGCGCGGGCGAGAACGGGGCGACCGCGCGCAGCACGGTGCGGGCGACGCGCGCCGGCGGGTCGAGCGGCACGACGAGGTCGACGGCGCAGTGCGCGAGGACGGGCGAGCCGGCGTCGGGCCGGAACCGCGCGCGCCACACCTCCGCGCCCGCCGCGGCGTCGATCCGCGCGAGCGTGGACAGGTCGAGGTCGCCGCGCTGGAAGGTCGGGGGCGCGACGCCGGGGGCGCTGGTCGCCCGGTAGCGCAGGTGGCGGGTCCGCTCCTCCGCGGTCGCGGGCCGGCCGTCGCGCTCGAGCAGGGTCCACTGCGTCCCGGCGGGACGCGACGGGTCGAAGCGCTCGCGCGACGAGCCGTCGGCGCGCGTGAGGGTGAGCGTGTAGGCCCAGCCGCGCGGGGACTCGGAGCCGAGCTGCGCGAGCGCGGCCGCGACGTGCGGCGGCGGTTCCGACGCGGCGGCGGCGGCGGCCGCGAGGCCGGCGAGGAGGCGGAGCATCCTCACGGCGCGGGCTCCCGGCGGGCGATGAACCAGTCGAACTCCCCCGCGAACACGACCTCGCCCGTGGCGTCGCGCAGTTCGACGTCCACCGTGGTGGCCGTGCGCGAGCGCGCCTCGAGGTCGGCCGCCAGCCGCGCGCGCGCGTCTTCCGCGAGGCGCCCGAACGCCCGCAGCGTCCCGGTCCCGGGGCGGCGGTACTTGATCCGGGCGGCGCGGACCACGGCGAGGACGCGCGCCTCGAGCGCGGGGAACTCGCGCTGGAGGCAGGCGGCGCTGGCCGCCTCGGCCAGGGCGAACTGCGCGGCGGCGTGCATGGTGCCGACGTGGTTGCGGCTGGCCTCGCCGAGCGGCAGCTCCAGCAGGTGGTCGGCGCCGGCCGGGGCTTCCGCCAGGCCGAGGGCGCGGCTGAGGGCGAGGTCGGTGGGCTTCACGCGTCCGATGAACGGCGCCGCCCGCGCCCGACGCAATCGCGGAACGGCCGGCCGCTCAGTCCGTCCGGGCCGGCCCGCCGTCCCGCGCGGCGAGCAGCCGCTGGACGCGCTCGACCAGCTCGGCCGGGCTGAACGGCTTGGTCACGTAGTCCAGCGCGCCGAGCTCGAGCCCGAGGTGGCGCGAGTCGCCCGAGGCCCAGGCCGAGACGATGACGATCGGGATGGTGGCGGTCGCGGGCTCGCGGCGCAGGATCTCGCAGACGCCGAAGCCGTCGAGGTCGGGCAGCATCAGGTCCAGCAGGATGAGGTCCGGCCGGTCGTCGCGCGCCACCGCGAGCGCCTCCCAGCCGTTCGCGGCGGTCGTCACGCGGTGCCCGGCGCGCGCGAGGTGGTGGCGCTCGAGCTCGGCGATCGCGGGTTCGTCGTCGACGACGAGGACGTGGGCGGCGGGCATGCCCCACGGTCGCGCGCGCCGGTCACGGGACGGCGTCGGTCCGGTGACGATCGGGCGAAATCCCGCCGTCACCAGCGGTGGTAGGCGGGGTGGCCGGGTCCGACGGCGACGAAGGTCCCGCGGCACGTCGCGCGCGGCTTGCCGGCGGCGACGATCACGCCCTCGACGGTGGCGCGGTCCCCTTCCGCGCCGACCACGCGCGCCTCGAGCTCGAGGTCGACGTCCACCGGGCACGGCCGCAGGAGCTTGATCGCGTAGTCGGCCGTCACGGTGCAGGGCGGGTGGTCGAGCCGGCCGGCCTGCATCAGGTGCCAGGCGGCGGTCCAGTTGCAGTGGCAGTCCAGGAGCGAGCCGATGATGCCGCCGTTGAGGACCCCGGGGAAGGCCTGGTGGTGCGGGGCCGGGCGCCAGGTCGCGACGACGCGGTCGCCCCGCACGTGGCTGCGGACGTGGAGCCCCTGCGGGTTGGCGGGGCCGCAGCCGAAGCAGATGCTGCGGGGCGAGAAGGTCTCCTGGAGGGACGCCGGTTCCATGGCGGAACGTTGGGCGGGCGCGGCGGGCGAAACGACCCCAAAGTGCAACCCGCCGCCGCGGGATTCGTGAGATTTTTAACTCGCGCTGGAGACGGCCCCTGCGCAATCGTTTGGCGGTTTCGTACTCCCCGCAATGGCGCGCAAGATCGCTTTCATCAATTACAAGGGCGGTGTCGGCAAGACCTCGCTCATCGTCAACACGGCCGCCGCCCTGGCCCAGCGCGGCCTGCGGGTCCTGCTCTTCGATTTCGACACGCAATCCAACGCGAGCATCTGGCTCCTGAAGCTGGAGCGCTGGAACAAGATCAACGCCAGCGGGGCCGGCGCGATCTACTCGATCTTCGACCCCGGCGTGTCGCGGGTGAAGGACCTGATCATCAAGGACGTCGTGGAGGGCAAGGAGGGCCAGAAGCTCCTCCCGGGCCTCGACCTGGTGCCGACGACCTTCAACCTCGTGGACCTCGAGGGGGAGTACAAGGCCGACCCCAAGCGCCCGTCGTACGCGATTTTCCAGGAGCAGCTGGCCGAGGTGGAGAAGGACTACGACATGATCCTCTTCGACTGCCCGCCCAACATCCTGCGCGCCTCGCAGAACGGCATCTTCAGCGCGAACGAAATCTACGTCCCGTCGAACCCCGACGCGCTCTCGCTCATCGGCTTCACGCTGCTCATCGAGAAGCTGATGCGCTTCCAGCAGAGCTCGGCCAGCTTCCGCACGACGCCGATGGGGCCGGCCGCGCAGGTGTACGGGATCATCTTCAACTCGATCAAGGCCAACACCGACATCGAGGTGCCGAAGATGCGGATGCAGCTTCGCCTGAACCAGTTCAAGACGCAGAAGCGCGGGTGCGCGCCCTCGGCCAAGATCTTCAACACCCAGATCCGCGACGCGATCGTCGTCCGCCGCGCCGTCACGCTCGGCCTGCCCGTCTCGCTCGTCGGGACCGAGGCCACCGAGCAGGACAGCGTGGCCAACGACTACCGCCAGCTCGCCGCCGAGATCATCGAGCACGCGCCCCAGATCTGACCCCGCTTTCCACCATGCCGAAGTTCACCGCCGCCGAATGGGAGGAGATCCGGAAGAAGTTCCGGAACTCGATCATGGCCGACACCTCGCTCGTCAGCCTGGCCCAGAACCTGGACACGAAGGAGTGGCCCATCAGCGGGGAGGACGAGAAGCCGTCGAAGTACATCGAGTTCAACTACGACGAGCTGCTCATGCTTCCCGAGATCGCGGGCAGCGCCGACCGCGCCGACCACCTCATCGGCATCCTGAAGGAGACGCTGGCGTTCGACGACCCGTTCGGCGAGATGGTCGCGCAGGTCGAGGAGTCCACGTCGAAGGAGAACCCCGTCCTCAAGACCCTGGCCCGGCTCGGCATCCCCGAGGGCTACCCGCTGGCGCTGGTCAACGTCTCCGAGGGCACGCGCACGGTCTGCGCCTCCGAGGGCGTCAAGACCATCGGCGAGTTCGCCAACCTCGCGCAGCAGATGTCGACCCGCGTGGTCATCGGCGGCGACTTCCGCGCGCTGCTTAACGCGCTCTCGCACGGCGACGAGGCCGGCATCGGCCAGTTCCTGCCGTTCCGCAAGGGCTTCTCCGGGCTGCACCTGCCGGAGGCGCTCGGGCTTGCCTCGGCGAACCTCGCCCGGCCCGAGCAGGTCGCGCTCGCCCAGTCCTACGGGGCCAAGCTCTCCGGCACGGACACGGCCGTCGTCACGACGCTCTCCCCCGAGCAGCAGGCGAAGCTCGAGGCCCGCATCCAGGCCGCCGTCGCCGGCGCGCTGGAGTGGTTCAAGGAGGAGAAGGCCGCCATGCTGAAGGCGGTCGAGGGCGGCACCTCGCTCGAGCGGCAGCTCGTCGTCATCGGCGACCCGGTGCGCGAGGCGATCGCGGCCCGGTTCTTCCTGCAGGCCAACGGGCGCAAGGTCGCCAAGGCCGTCGCCGCGGACGCCTCCGGCGCCAAGAAGGGCGGATTCTTCGCGCGGCTCTTCGGACGAGGCTGAGGGACCGACCTTTGGACCAGCCGCAGATTCCCCGCCTGCCGAAGCCGCCGAGCCCGTTTCCCACCGCGCCGGGGGCGGGCACGCCGTCCCTGCAGCGCGTCCCCGGCGCCCCGTCGCCGGCCCCGGGGCCCGCGCCCCTGCTGCCGCGGGGCGCGTTC
>CAYWTK010000045.1:0-27082 GCA_964460895.1 uncultured Opitutaceae bacterium | reverse complement strand
GGCAACCTCCTCAAGCCCATGCTCGCCCGCGGCGAGCTGCACTGCATCGGCGCCACCACGCTCGACGAGTACCGCAAGCACATCGAGAAGGACCCGGCCCTCGAGCGCCGCTTCCAGCCCATCCTCGTCGAGGAGCCCTCGGTCGAGGACGCCATCTCCATCCTCCGCGGCCTGCGCGAGCGCTTCGAGCTGCACCACGGCGTGCGCATCCAGGACAACGCCCTCGTCTCGGCCGCGGTCCTCTCGCATCGCTATATCTCCGACCGCTTCCTGCCAGACAAGGCGATCGACCTTGTGGACGAGGCCTGCGCGATGATCCGCACCGAGATCGACTCGCTGCCGACGGAGCTCGACGAGCTCCAGCGCCGCGTCCTGCAGCTGGAGATCGAGGAGACCGCGCTGCAGAAGGAGAAGGACGACGCCTCCAAGCGCCGCCTCGAGGCGCTGCGCGCGGAGCTGGCCGGCGCCCGCGAGCAGGCGACCGCCCTGCGCGCCACCTGGCAGAAGGAGAAGGACGCCCTCGGCCGCGTGCAGAAGGTCCGCGAGGAGCTCGAGGCCGCCCGCCTCGAGATGGCCTCGGCCGAGCGCGCCTACGACCTCAACCGCATCGCCGAGCTCCGCCACGGCCGCATCCCGCAGCTGGAGCGCGAGCTCGCCAAGGTCGAGAAGTCCGGCGCGCCGGCCACCACGCTGGTGAAGGAGGAGGTCTCCGCCGAGGAGATCGCCGAGATCATCTCGAAGTGGACCCACATCCCCGTGACCCGGCTGATGGAGGGCGAAAAGGAGAAGCTCCTCCGGCTGGAGGACGAGCTCCACCGCCGCGTCATCGGCCAGGACGAGGGCGTGCGCCTCGTGAGCGAGGCCATCCTCCGCGCCCGCGCCGGCATCAAGGACCCGCGCCGCCCGATCGGCAGCTTCCTCTTCCTCGGCCCCACCGGCGTCGGCAAGACCGAGCTGGCCAAGGCCCTGGCCGAGCAGCTCTTCGACACCGAGGCCAACCTCGTCCGCCTCGACATGTCCGAGTACATGGAGAAGCACAGCGTCGCGCGCATGATCGGCGCTCCCCCGGGCTACGTCGGCTACGACGAGGGCGGCCAGCTCACCGAGGCCGTGCGGCGCAAGCCGTACGCCGTCGTGCTCTTCGACGAGGTCGAGAAGGCCCACCCCGACGTGTTCAACGTCCTCCTCCAGGTGCTCGACGACGGCCGCATCACGGACGCGCAGGGCCGCACCGTGGACTTCAAGAACACCGTCCTCATCATGACCTCCAACCTCGGCAGCCGCCACCTGCTCGAGGGCGTCACCGGGACGGAGATCCCCGAGCGCGTGCGCGAGAGCGTGCTCGCCGACCTGCGGGCCGCGTTCCGGCCCGAGTTCCTCAACCGCGTGGACGAGACCGTGCTCTTCAAGCCGCTCGCGCTGGAGGAGATCGAGCGGATCGTCGACCTGCTCCTCGCCGACATCAACCGCCGCCTCGCCGACCGGCGCGTGACGGTCGCGCTCGACGCCAAGGCGAAGGAATGGGTCGCCGAGAAGGGCTACGATCCCGTCTTCGGCGCCCGGCCCCTCAAGCGCTTCCTCCAGCGCCACCTCGAGACCCCGCTCGCCCGCGCGCTCATCGCCGGCGACGTCGCCGAAGGCGCGGCCGTCGCGTTCCGGGTCAAGGGCGACGCCCTCGTGCGCGCCTGAGCCCCCGCGTTGCCGCCGCGTCCGCTGGAGCTTGTCGCCCGTTGGAGCCGGGACACGCGCTGGAGCCGGGACGCCCTCGTCCCGGGTCCGCGGGCGGGACGCGGCGAGGGCGCCGCACCTCCAGCTTGTCGGATGAGCTTCGGCCGGCGGAGCCGCGGGCACCGGTCGATCCGGTTAGTAACGTAATACGTTACTAACCGCTCGGGGTGGAATCAGGCGCCGCAGCACTTCTTGTGTTTCTTGCCGCTGCCGCAGGGGCACGGGTCAGTCGCGGCCGAATTCTGGGGTGTCGCCTCCGGCGGCGCGGCGGGCGACGGACTGGTTTCCGGTGGATACCTCCACAAATTTTTTGAGGATGGCGGGCGGCAGGGAAACAAATGACGGCCCCAAGCAGGTGCGGTTTCCGTGTCCTCCCTGCCCCAACTCCCCACCACCCATGGATTCCCCTATCCGTTCGTTCGCGGTTCGCGCCTGCAGTCTCGGCGGCGCCGTCTTGCTGTTGCTCGTGACGAAGGCCCTGCCGCAGGCCGCCCCCGCGGTCGCTCCGTTGGATGAGAAGAGCTCGGTCGTCACCCTGGCGCCGTTCGAGGTGCTCTCGGACAAGGGCACCAAGGGTTACGCGACCGCCAATGCGATGGGTGCCACCCGCATCAACACGCCGATCGCGGACACCCCGCAGACCATCGTGTCCCTGAACCAGGAATTCCTCCGCGACGTCAATCCGACCAACTTCGCGGACGTGCTCCGGTTCGTGAGCGGCATCAGCAAGACGGAGGGAGAATACATCGGCGACGTCTCCATCCGCGGCGTGACCACCCAGGCGATCGGCTTCCGCGACGGCATCGCCGACAGCCTGAACATCAACACCAACACGGGCATCACCCTGCCGGATCCCATCGAGGTCGAGCGCCTTGAGGTGATCAAGGGGCCGGCCGGTGTGCTCTACGGCTCGCATGGCTTCGGCGGCGTCATCAACCGCGTGAGCAAGCGCCCGCTGGAGCAGCGGCGCGCCGAGCTCGCCGGGGAATACACCGCCTACAGCAACAGCGAGGGGTACTACCGCACCACGCTCGATGCGACGGGTCCGGTCGACGGACGGAACAAGCTCCTCTACCGCGTGATCGCCGGATATCAGGACGGCACCAACCACACGCACGGCATGTTCAAGAAGCAGACGCTCGTCGGGACGCTCGAGTACCGTCCCTGGTCGGCAACCGCCGTGTGGCTCCGCGTCCGCCGCGCCCGCGACCGCATCTTCGCCGCGCAGGACCTGTGGACGGACAGCCAGCGCAACATGCCCTTCGGCTACCTGCCGCGCAACGCGTACGTCGGCAACTTCTACGCCGACGACCAGGTCGACTTCGGCGCGACCACCGCCCTGGAGTTCGGCGCCACGCAGGCCTTCGAGGTCCTCGGGACCACCTGGAACGCCCGCCTGCTCGGACGACGCAACGACATCACCCAGCAGCGCCGTACCTACATCTCATCGGGCAGCATCTTCTTTCGGAACGGCGTGCCCCTGCGAGTGGGGAACGCGGACATGACGACGAACAACGCGACGTGGGTGCAGGCGGCTGCCGCGGGCTTCGACGACATCCGCGAGAACATCCTCCGGCGCGACATCCGCTCGGGCGACAGCCTGAGCAGTTCGCTCAACCTCGACATCACCGGCGAGTTCGACCTCGGGGCCACGCGCCACCGCGTGCTCGTCTACGGCGGCCTCAGCGACGACAACACGTTTCTCTTCCGCTCCCGCCGCGCCTGGACGGCGGCGCGCCCCAGCGTCTTCACTCGGACGGAGCTTCCGCCCGACTCGGTGCTCAGCCCGGTCTCGCAGACGCTCGCGGGTGAATGGAACCGCACGAGGACCAAGCGCCAGAACTTCGCCGTGCAGGACAACATCAGTCTGCTCGACAACCGGCTCATCCTGGTCGGCGCCATGCGCTATGACCACGGCAGCACGGGCGTGATCGACTATTTCACCAACACCGTCCTGCCGAACGAAGCCACGTCCAACTGGACTCCGACCTACGGCGTCGTCGGCAAGCCGATCGCCGGGGTCTCGGTGTTCTACAACCACTCCGAGACCTTCCAGCCGCAGGGCGGCGTGAACTCGGCCGGCCAGCGCTTGCGTCCGTTGATCGGTGACAACGACGAGTTCGGCGTGAAGTTCGACCTCCTGCAAAGCCGGCTGGTCCTGACCGGCTCGTACTTCGACATGTCGCAGGAGAACACCTTCCTCCGGGTCATCGCCCCGGACGGCTCCTTCGACTTCGTCCAGGTGCCGAAGAGCATCACCAAGGGCTACGAGATCGACCTCGCCGCCCAGGCGACGGAGAACCTCACCCTGCTGGTCGCCTACCAATGGATCGACGCCAAGACGCAGAGCGGACTGGCCGTGCGCGGCGTGCCGCAGGGAACCACGTACAAGGCGATGGCCAAGTACGGCTTCAGCTCCGGCGCCCTCAAGGGCCTCAGTTTCGGCGTCAGTTACGAGCACATCAACGATCGCCGGGCCGGTGACGCGAACAACACCTACTTCCTGCCGGGCTACGACCTGGTCGGCGGCTTGATCTCGTACCAGTGGCGCGACTGGCGTTTCCAGGCGAACGTGGAGAACGCCACGGACGAATGGTACGTCGCCGGGTCCACCGCCCAGCAGTTCATGCGCAGCGGCCCGCCGCGCTACGTCAAGCTCGGTGCCCGTTACCGCTTCTGAGGACCCCGCGGGCGCGACCCGGCTCGGGCTCGTCGGCCTGGGCTGGGGGAGTCGCGTCGCGGCGGCCGTCCGCCCGCTGCCGCGCGTCCGTTTCGCGGCGGGCCACGCCCGGTCGGCGGACGCTCGCGGTCTGTTCTCCCGCGAGTTCGGCGTCCCGACCCATGCCCGGTACGAGGACCTGCTCGCCGACGCGACCTTGGCGGGAGTCGTGCTCATGACGCCCAATCGGACGCACCGCGAGCTGGCGGTCGCGGCGCTCCGGGCGGGGAAACACGTGCTCGTTACCAAACCGGTGGCGTCAAGCCTGCCGGACGCCGCGGAGATGATTCGGGTCGCCCGGGAATGCGGACGGATTCTCTGCGTCGGGCACCAGAGCCGCCGGCACCCGGCGCTGCGCGAGCTGCGGCGGATGGTGGCGGCCGGGGCCCTCGGTCCGATCCGGGCCATCGAAGGGAACACCTCGTCGCCCACCGGCCTACAGCTGGGGTCCGCTGCCTGGCGGGCCGATCCCGGCGAATGTCCCGGCGGGCCCCTGCTGCAGCTCGGCATCCACTACATCGACAACTTCCAGCACCTCGTCGGTCCCGTCGAAGAGGTGCTCGCGACCTTCACCAAGGTCGGTCGGGGGCCGATGCCGGTCGATTCCACGGCGACCCTGCTCCGCTTCGCCGGGGCGTCGGGCTATCTGGGCAGCGGATACGCGGCCGCGCGGACGCGCTGGATCCGCCTGACGGGGGAGGCCGCGGCGGCGCACTTCGGCGACGACGGCAGTCTGAGCCTCATCCCGGCGCGCGGCGCCCCGACGACGGTGAAGCCCGCGCCCCCCGATCCGGAGCGCATCCTTTCCCACATGCTCGCCGAGGAGGTCGACGACTTCGCCCGCTGCATCCGGGGCGAGGCGGTTCCGGAGGTCGATGGCCGGACCGGTCTCCGCAATCTCGCCGTGGTGCTCGCGGCCGTGGAGTCGGCGCGGAGCGGGAAGCCGATCGCGGTCGACCCGTTCGTCCGGGAGCAGCTGGGCTCGAATCCATGCTGACGAGGACGGACGCGCGCAACCTGCTCGACCGGCTCGCGGAGCGGACGGCGCGGCTGGCGCACTGGGTCGGCGACCGGCTGCCGGACTACTACGACGTGGCGGACGGCGCGTGGCGGTTCGACGGATTTTGGACCGAAGGTTTCTGGCCGGGGCTTTGTTGGGAGCTCGCCGGACATTCCGGCGATCCCCGCCTTGCGGCCGCCGCCCGCCAGGCGACCGAACGGGTGATTGCGGAGAAGGCGACGATGGACGATCACGACCTCGGATTCCTGTACTATCCGTCTTGCGTGCTCGGCTTTGCCGCGACCGGAGACGAACTCCTGCGGCGTCACGCCTTGGAGGCCGCGCGGCGTCTGGCGCGGCGCTACCGGGAGGATGGACGCTACATTCCGGCACATGGCCCGAAGGACGGTCCGCAGGCGGGTTTCGCGATCATCGACACCGCGATGAATCTTCGGTTGCTGCTCTGGGCGGCCGCGCGGGCGCCGGACGAGGCGCTCGCTGCGGCGGCGGTGCGCACGGCGGAGACGATCGTCCGCGAGCATGTGCGGCCGGACGGCTCGTCATGTCAGGTGCTCTGGCTCGATCCGGCCAACGGCCGGACCGTCCGGCGCGAAGCCGTGATGGCAGCCTCGATCGATTCCTGCTGGGCGCGAGGGCAGGCATGGGGCATCCATGGATTCGCCGAGCTCGCCGAGGGGACCCGCGACGCCCGCTGGCGGACGGTGGCGGAGCGGATGGCGCATTACTTCCTCTCCCGGGTGCCGGACGACGGCGTGGTCTTCCACGACCTCGACGATCCCGCGATTCCCGGCGTGCCGAAGGACACCTCGGCGCAGGCGATTGCGGCGATGGGCCTGCTGATCCTCGCCCGTGCCGCGCCCGAGGCGGCCGACGCGGGGCGCTGGCGCGACGGCGCCCGCCGGCTGCTGGCTCCGCTGATCGACCGTCACCTGGCCCCGGAAGGCGACGGCGTCCCGCGCGGGCTGGTGACGAACGCCTGCAAGTCGCTCCGCAAGCGCCAGGGCGTGGTGAGCGACATCGTCTTCGGCGACTATTACTTCGTCCGCGCGCTCCGCGCTTCCGTGGCCGCTCCGGAGTGACGGGGTCGCCTTCAGCCGGCCGACGCCGCGGCCAGGTCGAAGCCGACGTCGGCGGCCGCCCCGCGCAGCTCATCCCAGAGCGCATCCGCGACCGGAATGCCATGGGCGAGGCGGTCGGCGCGACAGCGTGCCTCCAATTCGCCCGGCAGCAGCACCTCGCGGCCCTCCTCGGCCGGGGCCGACGCCTTGATCCGGGCGAGCAGCGCCTCGACGACCGGCAGGTACGCGGTCGGTGCGCAGAAGCGATCGACCGACCATGCCAGGATCAGCGTGGGATTGCCCATCCTGTAGCCGGGTAGGGCGATTGGGACGGAGCCAGCGAGGGTGGTGGCCAGCAGCTCGATCATCAGCGCCAGGGCCGATCCCTTGTGTCCGCCGAACGGCAGGAGCGCACCGCCCCGGCGGAACGCCGCGGCTTCGGTGGTCGGACGACCGTCGGCGTCGATCAGAATGCCGGGAGGCAGCGGTTGGCCGAGCGTCGCGGCCACGGCGACGCGGCCCTCGGCCATGGCGGCCGTCGCGTAATCCAGCACCAGCGGAGGGTGACCGGCGGGAGTCGGCAGCGCGATCGCCAGCGGGTTGGTGCCGAGCAGCCGCTCGCGGGATCCATGGACCACCATGGAGCCGCCGCGCTCGCCTCCGGCGCTCATGACGATCGCGGCGAGGCCTGCCCGGGCTAGGGACTCCGCGTACTCGCCGATGCGGCCGACGTGGTGGGCCTGGGCGACCGACACGACCGCCGACCCATGCCGGCCGCAGCGCCCGATCGCGACCTCCGCGCCGAAGTGCGCCGCCACCTGGCCGAAACCCCATCCGCCGTCGACGACGGCGCAGCTGGCGTCCTCGCGCGCGACGCGCGGCACAGCCGCGGGACGCAGCGTGCCGTCCTTGATCCGTCCCAGGTACCGCGCCACGCGCATCACGCCGTGGGAGCTGAGCCCGCACAGCTCGCTCTCGACCAGCGAGCGTGCGACCACGACGGCCGATTCCTCGCGCGCCAGGGCGGCCCGGAAGATGCCGGCAATGATCCGTTCGAGTCGGGGTGCGGGGACGAGGGGCATGGCCGAACGCTCTCTCCCCCGCCGACCCGGGCCGAACGCGGACTGCTGGTCACCCCAGGCGACCGCCGACACGGGATTGCTCCCGTTGGCGGCCGTCCCCTGATGGCCGCATGTCCGCCAACCTTGGCATCGGTCTCATCGGTTCCGGAGCCATGGCGCGAGCCTATGTGGCGTGCCTCGCGCGCGCCTCCGGGGCGCGGCTGGTGGCGATTGGGGGTGGCAGCCGCGCGCCACAACTGGCGGCCTCGGCCGGCGTGCCCGCGCTGACCGCCGCTGAGGTGATCGGACACCCCGACGTCGGGGCGGTGATCATCGCCACGCCGGAGACTGCGCATGCGGAGTATGCGGTCGCGGCCGCGCAACGCGGCCGTCACGTCCTTGTCGAAAAGCCCCTGGCACCTTCGCTCGCCGCCTGCGATGCGATCATCGATGCGGCGCGGCTCGCGGGCGTGACCCTGATGGTCGTCAAGCACTGGCGGTTCCGCGGCACGTCGCGCCGCCTGCGCGAGCAGCTCCGGAGCGGTGCCTGCGGGGCGATCCGCCGGATCGAAAATTCGACGTTGGTGGCGCGCGCCTCGTCGCTGGCCACGCTCGAGGCCAAGCCGTTCTATCTCACCCCGGGCGGCGGCGGACTGCTCATGGGATGGGCCGTGCACAACCTGGATTGGGTGCGCTGCCTGGCCGGTGCTGAGGTGACCGAAGTCAGCGGGGCGGTCACCGCCGGTGTCGCGCCGGTGCGCGAAGGCGAACTGAACGCCCGCCTGGCGTTCGCCAATGGCGTCGAGGCGCGGGTGCGCGTCGCCATCGATCTTCCCGCGGAGATGGGTCGGGCCGAACTGTTCCGCACGGTGGTGGAGACGGAGCGCGCGCGGTTCGAAGTCGATGGACTGGGTGAACTGCGGGTCCACGACGATGTCGGATCACGCGTCCTGTGGACCCAGCCGGCGTTCGATCCGCGGGCTTCGACCGATCCGGTACGGCTCGAGGCGTTCCGGGACCTGTTGCAGGCCTTCGTGGACAGTGTGGTCGGAGGTCGTCCACCTCCCGTTTCGGGGGAGGATGGCCGGGCCGCCGTGGCGCTGTTCGAACGGCTGCGCGGGTGATCCCGGCGATCGGATCACTCCAGCCGCCAGCGGGCGATGCCGAGGTGGTAGCCGTCGTGCAGGTCCGAGCCGCGGGCATAGTAGGCCGTCACGATGGTGCCGTCGGCCAGTTCCACGCTCGAAGGGTAGCCGGAGTCGCGGGAGCGGAAGCCGCCGAGCACGCGGAATTCGGGCGTCCAGGTCCGCCCGTCGTCCGCGCTCAGCCGGCCGTTGACACCGAAGTCGGGGCCGCGCCGATCACCGTAGGTGAGCAGGATGCGCCCGTCCCGCAGGCGCAGGAGGTCGCCCGGATGGCAGTCGGGAGCCGTGAGGCGCTGCTGCCGGCGCCAGGTGATGCCATCGTCTTCGGAGCGCCAGAGGTCGATGCTGTGCGCGCGCTGCCCATGCGGGGCCTCGAGATTGCGGGCGGCGGCGAGCCACCGGCCGGGACCGACCGGGAGCACGTCGGTCTCGTTCGTCGCGACGGAATCGATCTGCCCGTGGATCGACCAGGTCGCGCCTTCGTCACGGCTCACGAGCATGTAGCCGGCGTCCTCGCGCCGACCGGGCTTGTTGCGCGCGTAGCTGAAGGCGGCGACGCGCAGCGAGCCGTCCGCCGCGAGTTCGATGTTGCCGAACGGGATCAGCGCCTCGCCGGCCTTCGGCGAGGCGGGAAAGCGGCCGAGCTCCCGCCACGTGCGGCCACCGTCGGACGAGCCGCTGACCCGCGTGGGGAGCGGCACGTCCGTCTTGCCGCCGTCCGCGTGGTAGGACCAGCCGCTCGAGGCGACGACGAGGCCGCCGTGCCGGTCTTGGCCGAGGGCGTGATTGAACCAGGCGCTGTTGCCCTCGTGGCGCGTCGCGTTGCCGCGCCGCTCCCAGGTCTCGCCGCCGTCGCGACTTGCCCAGCTCGCTACGTCCCCGGGCAACAGTCCGTGGGACGGCTGGTCGTAGAGGGCGGCCACGACCGTGCCGTCGGCGAGCAGCGTCAACTTGGGCCAGGCGCAGACGTCCTCGACGGCGACCCGGTGGGAGACCACGCTGACGGTCGGCGCCGCCGGTGCCGGGGTCGATTGGTACGAGACGAGGCGCCACCGGTTGCCGTCGTGCCGATAGGCGGCCGTCGCGGCCATGATCCGCTCGTTGGGCGCCCCGTCGCGGGAGCGGGCCGTGAGCCGGACCCGGCCGCTCACGAGGGCGGTCTCGGGTCCGACCAGCCGCACGAGCGGCGGGAACTCGTAGCGCATCGCCTCGTAGCGCAGCTCCCCGCCGGCCAACAGGGCGAGAAAATCCTCGCCGGATTGCGTCCGACCGCTCCCGTGCGTGTAGACGCAGTCGGGATCGATCCACTCGCGGAGCGCGCCGATGTCGCCGGCGACGAGCGCCGCCTGCCGCGCCGCGTCGGCGGTCCGCACCGCCTGGATGGTGTCCGGGGTCGTCGCGACGGCGGCCGCGAACAGGAACGGAAACAGGCCGGGTAGAATTCGTGGTGGCATTGGGAACCCCTCAGTGCGGCTCCTGGCCGAGACCGTCCTTGCCATCGGTCAGCCATTCCAGCGTGAAGCGCGTCACCTGCACGACCGTCCCGGTCGCGTTTTCGTGCAGCGCGAGGATGGTCCCGTCGGGCAGCAGGTCGAGGTTGCTGTAGCCGAAGGATCCCGGAACGAGCACCTTGCGCACGGGCCAGCTCCTGCCCTCGTCGTAGCTGAGGAGGATCGTGCCGTTGGCGCGAACCTGGCTGAGGCTGCGCAGGCCGGATGTGTCCGCCGGCGGCAGACTGTGGGGAAAGCTGAAAAGGATTCTGGAGCGGCCGGCCGGATCGCTTGCCGGATGCGAAAGGCGCAACAGCCCGGAACTGGTCTCGATGTAGTCGGGGATTCCGGAGGTGTCCGGCATGGGCCGCGTCCAGGTCGCGCCGCCGTCGGCGCTGAAGGCGACGGTGCGTCCGGCCACCGACATGCCGCGCGACTCGGGCGGGGCGCCCCGCGCGTTCATCGCGATGCGCCCGTCCGCGAGTTCGACGATGCTGATCTCGCTCGACCCGTACTCCCCCAGAGGCACGGTGCCGGGGACGCTCCAGGAGCGCCCACCGTCGTCGCTCACCAGCACCGCGTTGCCATAGCCTCGTTTCGCGCGGGGAATGATCACGCGGTCCTTGATGTAGAAGAGCGGAACCACGAGGCGATGGGGGAACCGGGTGTGCCTCGCGGACAGCTGGATCGAACGTCCGGGCCCGAAGAACACGAGTTCGCGGCCGTACAGCTCCGGGTCATCACCGTTGAATTCCGGTCCGGCCCGGCCCGTCCGCAGCTTCTGCTGGATGTCCCGATCGGCGGCGTGGAGCAGTTGCGTGATATCCTGCGGCGCCGACCAGGTCTGGCCATCGTCGTCGCTGAACCGATAGTGATTGGTCGTGGAGCGGTCGGCGAGGCCGGCGTCGCGCAGCGCGGTGAAGAAGAAGACACGGCCGCTGACCCGGTCCTGAACGAGCGTCGCGAGCACGTAGTTCTCGGTCCCCCGGGCACGTTCGATGAAGAGGCTCTTCGACCAGCTTCGTCCTCCGTCGGTGCTGCGCTTGATGACCATGTCCACCTTGCCGCCGTCACCGCGATGGTCACGGGCCTCGGCGTAGGCTAGCACCGAGCCGGCGTTGGTGACGAGCAGGCCCGGGATCGTGTAGATGTTGATGCCGTCCTCACCGCCGGACCAGACGACGTGCGACTCCGGGGAGGGGACGGATGCGCAGTGGCCGGATTGGGCCAGCACGCCGAAACCGGCGAGGAGCAGCAGGGGTGCAAGGGACTTCATCGGGAGGAGGTAACAGCAGCGGGCGCAGGGCGGGAGAGGTAGGGAACAAAGCCCGCGTCCTGCAGGGCGCGGAACCATGTGGCGGCGATCTTACGTTCGCCTGCCTGATTGGGGTGTACACCGTCGGGCTGCAGGTCGTCGGCTCCGACGGCCTCGTGCATCGGAACCAGCGTCACCCGGTGCCCGGCCGCCTGCTGCGCGGCGACAACCGCGCGCAGGCTCGCGTTGTAGTCGTCAACCCGGTTCCAGTCCGTGCGAGGGGCACGCTGCGGCAGAATCGATGCGACGAAGACGTGGGCCCGCGACCGCGCGTTGATCAACCGGATCAACTCGTCCCGGCTGGGAGCATCGAAACCGTTGGCGCCGGAAAGCAGCAGGATGACCTCCGGCTGGTGGCGGGAGAGCACGGATTCGATTCCCGGCACTGTCCTGGAGTCGGTCCCGGCCGCGGCGAGCACGTCGGGCAGCGTTGGTACGATGCCTCCCTCAATGAGCTTGCGGTTGCTGAAGCCGGCCAGCCCGTGGTGGTGGGGATCGAAGTCCGGGTCCACGACCCCATCATGCCCATACGCATGGCAGTCGAGTTCTCCGACGAAATCGCAGCCCACCTGCGCGGCGCGGAGCTGGTCTTGAAGGATCTTGCGCCAGCCTCCGCCCAGCGGGTTGGGTCGCCCGATGGCTTGGCCCACTCTCGGTCCTTCAAGGTAGCGGGCGAAATAGGTGCCCCGAGTGATGCTGTCTCCCACCGGCATGATGCGAAGCGGCGGAGGCAGCGGGTCGCGCCCGTCGGTCAGCCACTCCAGGCTGAAGCGGATGAGGTGGATGCGGCTGGGAATCTCGCTGGAGGTCCCGTTGCCGTTCTCGTGGATGAGCAGAAGCGTGCCATCGGGCAGGCGGTCGAGATTGCTGTAGCCGAACTCCGATGGCACGAGCAGCTTCGGGGCGCTCCAAGAGCGGTGGTCGTCATAGCTGATCATCAGGGAGCCCCGCGTCCGCTTGGGCCCGGCCGGGAAGCTGAATAGGATGCGAGAGACGCCTCGCGGGTCGGTCCGGGGGTCCGAAAGCCGGAGCAGGCCGGAATGGGTTTCGTGATAGGGAGGCAGACCGGAATCGTCCGCCACGGGACGAGTCCAAGTGCGTCCGCCATCCGCGCTGTAGGTGAGCGTCCGCCGTGCCGGAGCCGCGAGGAAGTCGCGGCCGGGAGTTTCGCGACTGTTGAGCAGCAGGCGTCCGTCGGGCAATTCGACCAAGCTGGGCTCACTGGCGGCGATGTCCCCGATCGGAGCGGTGCCGGCGACGTGCCAAGTGGTGCCGGAATCGTCGCTCACCAGCAGCGCGTTGCCGTAACCGCGCCGGTTGCGATGGGGAAAGTTGCGGTCCTTGATCACCAGCAAGGGAATCGCGAGCCGATGCGGATGGGTCGGGTGCTGCGCGGACAACTGAATCGGTCGCCCCGGTCCCGTGAAGAAGAGTCCGCGGCCGTAGAGCTCGGCGGCTTCCCCGGCGAACTCCGGTCCGGCCCGACCTTCGCGGATGGCTTGCTGCAGCTCGCGGTCGGCACGGACGAGGGTCTCGGTGACGTCCACCGGGGCGGACCAAGTCAGGCCATCATCGTCGCTCGTGCGAAAGTAGTTGGTGGTGGTGAGATCCCCGATGCCCTCGTCACGCACCGCGCAGAAGAAGAATATCCGCCCGGTCCGACGCTCCTGCACCAGGACCGGGAGCACGTGGTTTCCACCGTCGGTGGCACGGGCGAGGACCTGGCTCGCCGACCAGGTGCGCCCGCCGTCCGTACTCCGGCGCAGGACGACGTCGGTTTTCTCCCCGTCGCCGTGGGCATAGCGGGCCTCTGCACACGCGAGGAGCGCGCCAGCACGGGTCACAAGCAGCTGAGGAATGTGATAATAGTGGACCCCGTCTTCCGCCGGGTCGGACCAGATGGGGATGACTTCCGGCGTGTCGGGCGGGGTGGAGCTGGCGCGCACCGTCGACAGCGCTGTTGCCGCGAGGATGAGGCCGACGTGAAGCGGGACCCGAATGAGGCACGAATGGGAGCGAATCATGAGGGGGCAGCGGGTGGTTCGGGGCGGGCTGTTGGGCAACTGTCGTCCACCGGCGCGTGCAGTGAGGGCGAGTGCCGCGATCCAGCAAGGACGGAGGGCTGGTCACCGAGGGAGACCTGCGCTTAGACGGTCGACCTCGCGCTTTGTCTCAGTCCGACCGTGTGATTCTCGATCCAATCGAGGTCGAGCTCGACGCCGATCCCGGGTCCTTGCGGAAGATGCACGAACCCCTCGGCATCGGGTTGGAACGGATGACGCTTCAGGCCGAAGCGGAACACCGGGTGATGGACTTCGACCATCGTCGTGTTCCGGGCCGCGCAGGCGACGTGGAGATTGGCGACGTCGAGCAACGGGGTGTTGGCCGTGTGGATCTCGAGGTTGAAGCCGAACAGTTCGCAGGCAGCCATCGCCTTGTGCAGACCGGTCACGCCGCCTTTGATCAACACATCGCCCCGCGCCATGGTCATGGCGTGACCGGTGAGAAACTCCGGCAGTCCGGCCAATGGCACGGTCTCCGCGGCCAGTACCGGCGTCCGCAGGGCGCTGACCAGCCGCCGGTAGTGGTCCACTCGCGCCTCGGGCAGCGGCTCCTCGTACCAATGGTACTGCATCTCGTCCAAGGCGCGTCCCACGGTCAAGGCGTCCGGCAGGGAGTAACCTGAGTTGGGGTCCTGCATCAGGCGGAAATCCGCACCGACAGCTTCGCGGGCGGCGCGCAGTCGCGGGATATCGCGGGCCGGGCCCGCGCGGAGTTGAAGCTTGTAGCCGTGAAAACCCGATTGCTTCACCCGCGACGCTTCCTGAGCGACTTCCTCCTCGGAGAAGTGCTCGCTGGTGGCGGTCTGGTAAGCCGGCATGCGATCGACTTGCTGACCAAGTAGGGCGGCGATCGGCAGGTTTGCGGCCTTGCCGCGAAGGTCCCAGATGGCGACGTCGAGAACACCGAGAAGCGTGTCGGTCTGGTTGTACAGGTGGCGTTGCCGCTCGCGGAGACGCTGCCACAGCGCTTCGCTCCGCAGGGGGTCGCCTCCGGCCAGCTGGGGCCAGTAGCTTTCGTGGAGGATGTCCGCCAGCGCCGCCCCATCGCCGTGCGGTCCATAGATCATCGAGTTGCCCTCGAGTCCCTCGTCCGTGCGCAGCGTCACGAGGGGAAAGTGCCAGTGGGCGGGCCGGCCGGGCGGGACGACTCCGTCTTTATAGCGGGGGGCTGAGTCGACCTGCAACAAACGGGTGGTGAGTGTGGCGATCTTCATGGGAGTTCAGTAGCCTCGGGCGAACTCGGCGACGTGTTGCAGGGGTTCGCCCCGCAGGAGTCGCCCAAGGTTCACGCGGAATCGCTGGAGCAACTCGCGGCCGAGGCCGCGGTGGTGCCCGGCGAGATGAGGCGTGACCACTACGCCCGGCATCTCCCAGAGCGTGCTGGTTGCCGGCAACGGCTCCTCCGCGAACACATCGAGCGCGGCTCCGGCCAGCCGACCCGCCCGAAGCTGGGCGACGACCGCCGCCTCATCGACGAGTGGGCCGCGTCCGACGTTGTGCAGGACCGCTCCGGGTCTCATCCGCGCCAGCCGCTCCGCGTTCAGGACCCTTTCGGTGGCGGGGGTGAGAGGAAGCGCAAGGACGACGTGGTCGGCGGCGGTGAGGAGCTCGTCGAGCCGATTCCAAGGAAGGAGGTCGTCGAGCTCCGCCGGCTTTGCCGACGGCGTCCGCTTGGCGGCGATGAGTCGGGGGCCGAGTGGGCGCAGCAGCTTCGCCGACTCGCGGCCGACGGCGCCGAAGCCGACGAAGCCGACGGTCAGCGCGGCCGGGTCCTGCGGAATGGAGGGTCGCCTGTCCCAGGTCCGCCGACGCTGGCAGTCCAGAAAGTGAAGCTGACCGCGCACGAAGAGGAGGAACATCAGCAGCACATGCTGCGCGATGACAGCGGCATGCAGGCCGTGCGCGGTGGTGACGACGGCCGGGGAACTTTCGAGACAGCGGTAATCGTCGAAGCCCGAGGACACGATTTGCACCCAACGCAGCCGCGGAGCGCGCGCGAGGAGGGCCGCAGGAGCGTTCCCGAACACCACCTCGGGCCAGTCCAGCCACGCTTCCATCTGAGTGGGTTGCGACGTGCTCCGGAACGAGCAGAGGGGAAACTCGGCGCGGAGCTGCGCGAGGTCCGGCTCAGGGATTTCGCGGAATAGCAGTACGTTCATCGAAGCGGCAGTCCAGCGGTTAGGGCGCCAGCAGGCGGTAGAACAGCAGGCAGGCCAGACCGCGCGACCAGCACCCGTCCGACGGAGCCAGTTTGGTCCAAAGCGGGGCGATCCGGGCTGTGGTCAGCCGACGTTGAAGCAGCGCGGCCGTCACGCAATCGCGGAACTCGGCGTCGGTGACGGCCGGCACGGCACCCGGCTCCGGATAGATCTCGGCCCAGCGGGCCTCCTCCAGATGGGCATGCTTGCCGGTAAGCATGTCGGCGGCGATTCCCGCCCACCGCCGCGCCGTCTCCTGGTCGAGCGCCTCGCGCGGGCGCGCGTCGTAGCTGGCGAAGAACCACTTCGCGCCGAAGAACTGCACGGCCGGCACCCAGGGCTCCTTGGTCGCCATGTCGAACTCGTTGAAGAACGAGATCATGATTCCGTGCTCCACGAGTTCCCGCTGCAGTCGCGACACCTTCAGCTGCGCGGGGACGACCCCCTCCCGCACGGCGAGCGCCGCCGCGATCGCGGCGGACTCGGCGATGTGCATCCAGGTGGGCTCCAGGCGGATCGTGCCCCAGCCGACGTGGGTGGAGGAGAGGCAGACGGGCACGAGCAGATTGTCGTGCTTGGGCGGCAGCAGGCAGCGCCACGGCACCTGGCCGGGGCGGGTGAGCTCGGTCAGCAGAATCTTCCCCTCGCGGCGGCTCCCCGGGACGATCTCCATGCTGACCGAGTGCGAGTCCATGCCCCATTCGGTGATCGCGATGCTGTCGCGGTGGATCGGCGCGCGCCGCAGCCCAGGGCCGAGGGTGCCGTCCTGTTCGCGGAAGACATAGCGTCCGTCGAGGCGGCGCGCCTCGCGGACGTACATCTCCCACGGCACGTGCCCGTTGTCGGTGAACTCGTCCTTCGCCAGGCCGTATTCCCGCGCCCTGAACCGCAGGCTTTCGGGCACCGCCTCGTCGTGCTGGAGGAACCAGAGGAAGCCGAGGGCGTGGTCGCGGTGGCGCTGGAGGATCTCCCGGCGTCGCGGCCAGTCGGCTTCCGGGTACTCCCAGTTGCCGCCCGGTAGGTTCGAGGTGTTCCACTTCAGCTTCCCGTTCGGGATCGCGGAACCGAGGCTCCAGCGATTGCGCATGCGGAGGAAGATCCCGCGGTCGTAGCCGGCCGGCTTCTCCGGCATCACGCGGTTGGCCGGATCGTTCGAAAGGCAGAGCCGGAAGGTGTAGGCCTGGACCTTGCGGTCGCCTTCGCCGGTGCTGCCGGCGTAGATCTGCTGCGAGATCGCCTCGTACGGCTCGAGATTCAGCCGGCCCTCGACCGCCTCGCGGGGGTAGCCAACCTCCTCCGGCGTCGCGAAATGCAGCGCCGTGAAGATGCGCCCGGCATGCGGCTCGCCGAACTCGCCCCGCGCCTCGCGGCCGACGCGGTACGGGGCTCCCGCGAGCGCGAAGAGGTCCCCTTCGTAGGTGCAGTCGGCGAAGACGGCCGCGCCGACCGCGGCGTCGGCCCGCCCGTCGGAGAAGCGGAACGTCACGGACCGGATCTGCCGGGCCTCTTGGGCGCAGGCGACCGGCCAGGCGTTCAGCCAGAGCGTGAGCCGGCTCTCCGCCGCCACCATCGCGTTGAGGACCTGCTCCGCCCGGTGCGGCTCGAAGTTGAACTTGCCGTAGTACTGGTCGGCGCGCGGGGCCGGCTGCTCCCCGGCGCCGTGCGTGTCGGCCGCCGAGGCGGGGCCCTTCTCGGAGTACCGGGAATGGGTCTTCGCGAGGCAGGCGCGGTACTGGGCGGAATCCCGGCCGTACCGCTCGCGGTAGGACGCCAGCAGCCGGTCGCAGAATTCAGAGTACAGCGGCGCGCGCTGACCCGCGTACTGGGTGTCGGTGGCGCCGAGGCCGTTGCTCCAGAGTCCGCCGATGTGGTGATCGTACTGAGTGAGCAGCACGCGCAGTCCGCGGCGCGCGGCGCGGATGGCGCACGCGATGCCGCCGGGAGTGGCGCCGACGACGACGAGATCGAACTGGGGAGATGCGGACATAGGGTGTGGCTACGAGGAAGGTGTGGTTGGGGATGGCGAGGGTGGGGTGCTGGACTCCCGCGGACACCGAGCCAGCGTGCGCCAAGCCTCGGCCCAGCGGCGCCCGAGTTCGCGCACGCCGGCCGCGAGGAGGTGGACGCCGTCGGTGTTGCGCGGCAGGTCGTCCGTGTCCACCCAGACGGCCGGCGGCGCGATCTCCGCCGCGCGTTCCTGCGCGGCCCGAACGAGCGGCGTGTGGGGGTAGCGCGTCGGGGGCGTGGGGCCGATGCGCGCGACGACGACCGGGAGGTCGGGGGCCGCGAGGTCGGCCCGCAGCCGGCGCACGAACTGCCCGAGATGGGCCCCGTAAGCCTGCGCGTGCTCGAGCGTGTCGGCATCGGTCTCCCCCTGCATCCAGAAGAACCCGGCGAAGCGCGGGTGGGTCCCGGCGGGCAGCCGGTCACGGGCGCGGCGGCAGACGTCAATCAGCCGCGCGTAAAGGCCGGCCGCGGGGTCCGCCGGATTCCAGTGCTGCGCGAGGCTGGTGCCGAAGAAGGCCACCTTGACCACAGCCACGGGTCCGTCCCGGCCCAGCTCGCGGGCGAGCGTCACCTCGGGTCCGAAGAATTCGCGCTCGTACCGGACGTAGGGCTCCTGGCGCTGCGGGCCCAGCGTGGTCCAGCGGTCGCCGGACGTGGAATTCTCCGGCGTGGCGAAACCGCGCCCGGGCGGGGCGCCGGTGACGAAGAAGAACGGAATCGAGGCATCGGTCTCCGCGGCGGGTAGCTCGGCGGCCGCTGCGTGCCAGTTGAGCACGTTCGATTGCCCTGCGACGATGAGGATCCTCGTCTCCTGCGCCGCGACGACCCGACCGAGGGCAAGCATGGCGAGCGGAAGGGCGAGCCTCATGGCGCAAGGCAACCGCCGGTCGCGGCCGGGGGCAAGGGCCGGAAGGGTGGAATCCGGCGGAGACCAGTCGTGGGAGTTTGCCCGGGCCGGGCGGATGGCGGAGGCTGCGCCCCAATGCAAGTCACGCGCCCGAACCAGTTCCTGGCGAACATGCGCGCCGGGAAGCTCGAACACCTCTACAGCATCGGCAACCACGCCATCCCGCGCCACGTCGACCTCGTGTGCAACAGCGGGCTGTTCGACACGCTGTGGTTCGACCTCGAGCACTTCGACATTCCCGTCAACACGCTCGCCGTGCTCAACATGGTCGCGCGGGCCTATCCGGTGACGACCCTCGCCCGCCTGCGGGCGACCGACTACAAGACCGTCATGCAGGTGCTCGAGTCCGGCGTTGGCGGCATCATCTGCTCCATGGTGGACTCCGCGGAGGAGGCGCGGGAAATCGTCCGTTGGGCGCGCTTCAACAATCCGGCACCGGGCGACGGCGAAACGGTCGGGCAGCGCGGATGGAACGCCGGCGGGGTCGACGGCCGGTATGGCACGATGCCGGCGGCCGTCTACGTGGCGCACCAGAATCGCGAGACCGCCATTCTCTGCCAGATTGAGACGGAGGCGGCGCTGTCCCGGGTCGACGAGATCGTCGCCGTGCGCGGCGTGGACGGGATCTTCTTCGGTCCGGGCGACTACGCGCACCGCATCGGCCGGCTCGGCCAGCTGTTGCACGAGGATGTCATCGTGGCGATGGAGCAGGTCTCCGCCTCCTGCCGCCGCCACGGCAAGTTCTGGGGCACGCTCGGCATCGGCGACGAGATGTACGGCAAGGTCCGGGCGATGGGCGCGTCATTCATCAGCCCGGGAGGCGACGTCCGCGTGATGAACCTCGGCCTGCGTGAGCTGGCGCGGGTCTTCCGGCCCGACGGCGCGGCGGCGGCCTCAGGCCGCGCCGCGACCAATGGTCGCTAGCGAATCGCCCGGCACGTACTTCGGCTCGATGCGGTACGCGGTCTGACCGAGCCTTTCGTCGCGCAGCTGCAGCAGGAGGGGCTGCAGGAGCCGCTTGGCGAACGTGCGTGGATGGCACGTGTAGCGGGCCGGGGAGGGATTGAGGTACGCCAGGAACGGGTCGTCGTCGCGGGACACGAGCGAGACGTCCTGCGGCACGCGCAGCCGGCGCTGCGCGAGGAAGGTCACGGTCGTGAGGTAGTAGGCGGGGTTCACGACGAGGATCGCCGTGGGCGGCGACCTCAGCTCGAACATCCGGCTGAGCATGCGATCGACCCCGGCGACAGTCCCGTCGTGCCGGAGCACATGCGAGACGATTTCCCCGTACCCGGGCTGGCGCGCTCCCGCGGAGAAGCCCGCCTCGCTCTCGAGGTCGCCCGCGCGCTGTGAATGCTTGGTGAGGAGAGCGACGTGGCGGTGGCCATGCCGGAGCATCGACCCGACCGCGTGGCGGCAGGTGGCGAAGTAGTCGAGGTCGACGCTCGGCAGCGCCAGCCCGGCGTGCGAGGACCCGGCGATCACGCACGGCTTGCCGGCGTCCTGGAACCATTGCTGCACCCGCTCGTTCGAATGCGCGAGGACCCAGCACGATTGGGGATTCTGGCTCACCAGACGGGCGAGCGCCTTCTCCGGTCGTTGGGTGAAGTAGCGGTGGCCCGAGAAGGTCGCCAGCCGGAAGCCGCCCTGGATCAGCAGCGACCGCAGCACATCCACCCAGAGCGCGGTGAAGGGACGGAGCTGCTCGAGCGAATCGGGCGTGAGCAGGCCGACCGTGAGGCTGGCCGGACGGGTGCGCGTCCGGGGCCGGGCGGCGATCTCGTGGCCGCGGCCCTGCACGGTGCGGATCGCGCCTTGCGACTGGAGGACACCGAGCGCCTTGCGCACGGTCTTGCGGCTGACCTGCAGCGTCTCGGCGACACTGCGTTCGCCCGGCAGCCAGTCCACCCAGGTCTCCCCTTCGATCTCCTGCACGATGCGATGCGCGACCTGCTCGACGAGCGAGGCGTAGACCTGCGGCGGAGGGGAGGGCTTAGCGGGCGTGGGCATGCGGGTCGCCCTCATCCAGAACCAGGTCCTCCGGCCAAGCGAGTTCAACTCCGCGCGTCATCAGTTCCGCCTGGAACCTCTCTCGCCATCCGGCGTCGGCCTGCACCCGGGGCGGCGCGACCGCGTGCTCGAGGCAAAAGGCGGCGAGCGCCCCGGCCGCCTCGCCGACATTCCATTCCACCGGATGCAGGCGATAGCAGCCGTTCGTGAGATGTGTCGTGCCGATGTTCTTGGCGGCCGCAAGCAGGTTGTCGGTGCTGACCGGGACCAGCGCGCCGAGGGGAATCCGGAATGGCAGCGAGGGCACGTCCACGTAATTGTCGCCGCCGGTGGAGGGATGCAGGTCGATACGGTAGTAGCCGATGCCCACGCTGTCGTCGTAGCGCTCAGCTAGGGTGTCTCCGGGCCGGTAGGTTGCCGACACGTCCTGCTCGCGGATCGTCCGCAAGGCGCGGATACGGCGGGATTCGCGGATGTAGGGCGCCATGGCGAGCCCGTCGTCCGTGCCCAGCAGGTCTCCACGCAGCCGCAGCCCCGGCCAGCCTGTTCCGCCGTCCGGCCGCGGCGCCTCCGTCTGCAGCCAGCGCACCATAGCCAGGCTGAGCTCCTTGGCGCGGGCGAGGTGGACCGCACGCTCCGTCGGCGGGCTCGTGAGCAGGTTGCCCTCCATGTAGTCGATCATCGGCCAGTTCACGAGGCACAGGTCGCTCGGGAAGAAGTCCGGGGCGAACTGGCTGCGGTCGATGATCCGGCGGAACGCCCAGAGTCCGGAGAACAGCCCGGGCTTCTCCCGGTGCGGATCGAAGTTGTACCGCATCCGCTGCATCGTGCGCGGATTCAGGCCGTCCCAGCCCAGCAGCCGTCCGGGCCACGGCGGGGTGAGGCGCGGCACGTAGTCCCGCCAGTAGTCGTAGTTCGGCGGGGGCGCGATGACGTGGGAGGCCCGGGCGTCCTCCTCGAGGATGAAGCAGACGGAGAACGCCTGCACGTTGTCCGGCCGTGCGGCCTCTCCGGCGGACGGCTCGCCGGTGTCGGACCGCGCCTCGCTGCCCGTGACATGCTCCACACCCGCGAGAGGCAGGACGTCGCCGTTCTCCGTGGCGTCGAGATAGTAGCGCGCTCTCAGAGTCACGTCCCGCCCCCGTCGGAGATCACGGAACGTCACCGACTCGATCGGATTCTCCGGCCGGCGCTCCGCGCCGACCGGGCGGTGGCACAGTCGCACGTCGATCCGGCCGGCCGTGACGTACGGGGCCAGCATCGCGCGGAGCACGGCGAGGGCGACGCGCGGTTCGTGGCAGAGGGGCGACACCCAGCCGTTGCCGGGGTTGAGGTTCGCGCGGTCGCGCACCTCGGGCACGAGGGGGTAGTGCTGGCGGTAGTGCCGCCGCACGCCCTCGCGGAACTCGCGGTAGGAGGCGGTGCAGCCGAAGCGCTCGATCCACCCGTGCTCGTCGGGTGGGACCGACTGGGAGGTGAATTGACCGCCGATCCAGCGGTGCTCCTCGGTGAGAGTCACCTTCTTGGCGGCCTTCGCGAGGGCGAGCGCGGCGGCGACGCCGCCGACGCCGCCGCCAATCACCAGAGCGTCGCAATCGTACGACATGGGAAAGTCAGCGCTCGCACGTGTGGACCGTCAGCCCGTCCAGCGGCTTCTCCTCCCGCCAGACGAAGCTCGCGAGCCATGCCGCGGCGATGCACGAGCCCATGCCGGTGAACATGTAGGTCAGCCAGCTGAGCGAGGTGTGGCGGCTGACGAAGTACTGGACGATCCCGCTGACGACGAATCCGACGAGCGCGCTCCGAGCGCTCACGCGCGTCGTCAGCATGCCGGCGAGGAAGAGTCCGCCGAGCCCGCCCCCGAACAAACCGATGAAGCTGAGGGTCTGTTCGACCAGCGAGCGCGATGCGAGCCCGGACAGGACGAGCGAGAGTGCCGTGGCGACGACGCCGACCGCGAGGGTCAGTCCGCGGCCGAGGCGCAGCGCGCCGGCGTCGGTGGTCGCGGCGGCGAACCGCCGGTAGAAGTCCGTGACCATCACGGTGCTCGTGCTGTTCAGGGCGCCGTACAGGCTCGAGAGCGCGGCCCCGAGAAGCGCCGTGATCAGCAGGCCGGCCACGCCGGGCGGCAGCTCGAACACGATGAACCAGGGGAACACGGCGTCGGTCTTGTCCATCGCCAGGTCGAAGCGGCCCGGATTCTGCAGGTAGAAAAGATAGAGACCGGTGCCCGCGAGCAGGAAGGTCCAGAAGATGAGCGTGCCGGCGACCGCCGAGGCGCCGATGCTGCGCTGCGCGGCGCGCTCGTCCCGCGTGCTCACGAACCGCTGGATGATCGTCTGATTCGCCACGTAGCTCTTCAGCCCGTCGGTCAGCCAGAAGAGCAGGATCGCCCCGATGCTCTCCCGCGTGAGGTCGAAGGACCAGTCGACCATCCGCAGCTTGCCCTCGCGCCACGCGAGCGCGCCGAGCTCGGTGAAGGAGCCTTCGAGCCGGGAAAAGATGATCACGATCACCGCGATGATGGCGGCGATCTTCAGCGACACCTGCACGACGTCCGCCCACACCACGCCCTCGAGTCCGCCGGACGTCGTGTAGATTGTGGCGACCGCGCCGATCATCATGATCGCGACCGTGAGATCGAGCCGCGTCACGGCCGAGATTGCGACCGCCGGGACGAGGATGAGCAGGCTGATGCGCGCGAGCTCGTAGGCGAGATAGTTGATGCTGCCGATCGTCCGTACGAGCGGACTGAAGCGCACCTCGAGGTATTCGTAGGCGCTCGTGATGTTCAGCCGCACGAAGAACCGGACGAAGAAGCGGCTCATGATGAGCGCGCCGAACACGTTGGTCAGGGGCACCAGGCCGAACTGCCAGGCGGTCGAGAACGCGCGCGCGGGTAGCGAAATGAATGACGTGGCGCTCTGGCCGGTGGCCACGACACTGAGACCGGCTGCCAGCCAGGGGATCTGCTTGCCGCCGCGGAAGTAGCTCTCGGCGGAGCGGTAGCGGCGGGAGTTCAAGAGCGCGATGCCCACCAGCAGCACTGCGCAGCCCACGATCACCGCGTAATCGGCGGGGTGGAGGCCGCTGGCGCGCGGTCGATAGTCGGACCGGGTGAGCCAGATCCTGCCATCTCCGTCGACCGAGAGCGCGCGGAAGGTCGTCTGCTCCATGCTGATCGCGCGGACCTCGCCGGGCCAGGTCATCACCTGGCGCGGCAGCCACGCGAGCGTGGTCGTATTCAGCGCCGTGAGCGCGGGACCACCCCGGCGGGGGATGACGACGATGTTCGAAAGGCCGCTGGGCGTCGCCAGCACGCCGCCCTCGATGGCCACGGTGCGCGGGCCGATCGTCCATGAGGACGATTGCGGATCGAAGGCCGCGACGCCGAGGGTGCCATCGGATTCGGAGAAGAGGAAGGGCTGGGCCCGACCGTGGCGCGTCTGAATCGCAAGGGCGACCGCCGACTTGAGCTCCACGGGTACCGCGCCGCGATCGTTCCATTCTCCGCCGTCCACCTTGAGGGTCAGCAACCGCGTTGCGGAGCCGTGCTCCGCGATGACGTAGACGACTCCCCCGTGGAATGCTGCCAAGTGCGGGCGCCGGCCCGGTCCTAACGTAGGCAGGTCGCGCCAGGTCGGTTCCCCGGCGCGCAACAGGGAAACCGAGTTTTCCGGCCCGAGACGGAGTGCGGCCGCCGCGGATCCGGAAAGAGATTCCTGCGGTCCCGGGGCCCGAATGACGTCGCGGCCGACGAGCGTCGCTGCGTCGGACGGCTGCTCCTCTGGAGCCGAATGAACGAAAGGCCGGGTGAAATCGGTTCTCTCGTGCCGCGCGCAGCCGCCCAATACGACGGCAAGACCAACGAAAAACATGCGGAGAATGGTGCCCATACACGCGTTGTTGGGAGGATGGATTGGCCGGCTCGGAGCGCGAGAAATGCTGGCCGGTCCCTGACGGGTACCAGCCGCGGTTGGAAGTTAGGTTCCTCTCACCGTCTCCTGGTGAGACCTACCCGGCCGATTTGGCGGCCCCGCCGAAGAAGGTCCCCGACGACCGCTGCTCCGCCGACGCTCCGGGCCGCTCTGTCGCCTGATGATCACCGTCCGCATATTGATGAGCAACCTCGGCCGCCACCACTCGATCGGAGGCGACGCCGGTGGGGCGCGTTGACCTCAACGCGCCCGGAGCGGATCGGGGGCGATCCGCGCCACCTTGGGCGCGGCGGCTTACGCTGCGGCGCCGCAGCACTTCTTGTACTTCTTGCCGGAGCCGCAGGTGCAGGGGTCGTTGCGGCCGACCTTGGGGGTCTCGCGGCGGACGGTGACGCCGGGGCCGCCGACCTGGCCGGTGTAGACCCAGCGGCCGTCCTCGCGGCCGAAGAGCGCCTGCTCGAAATGCTCCTGCTCCTTGCCCTCGACCCGGAAGCGCGCGGTGAACTCCACCAGGCCGGTCTGGTCGTCGGGCCCGCCGCCCTCGGTGCGCGAGACGGTCAGGCCGAGCCACTCCGACTCCCGCGACCACCGGCGCGCCGCGTCCTCGTCGAACGTCTTGCGCTGCTCCGCGCTCAGCGTGCGCGCGAGGTGGGCGATGTCGCCCTTCACGTGCGCGGTGTAGCGCGAGCGCATCAGCGCCTCGGGCGTGGAGGCGTGCCCCCCGGCGAGCAGGGGACCGCAGCAGGCGTCGAATTCCTTGCCGGAACCGCACGGGCAGAGACTCATGGCGGCATGCTACGGGCGCGGCCCCGGGTCAGGGCAACCCCCAATCGCCGGTCAGGACCGGCGGCCGATCGGCCCGAGGTGGGTGGTGGTGAAGCCGGCGGACGACTTGAGGCCGTAGCCGAGCGCGCGGTCGAAGCCGATGTGGGCGCACCAGACGAGCCCCGCCCCGAGCAGGCGCGGGTCCGCCGCGGCGCCGCCCGCGCCGGGCGCCAGCGCGGCGAGGAGCGGGAGGGCCGCGACCACGTAGCTGTGCGCGAGGTTGGAGGCGACGGCGCCGACCCGGGGGCCGGCGAAGTAGCCGAGCATCGAGAGGTCGGGGACGAGGAACAGCGCGGCGAACCAGCCCCACGACAGTCCCCAGTGCCAGTGAAGGGCCAGGGCGAGCGCGAAGGCGGCGAGCCCTTCGAGGCGCAGCCACGGGCGGGCGAAGGTGGCATCCATGCCCGATGGCAGCGCCCCCCGGCCGCGGGCACCAGCCCGAACCGGCCACTTCTTCCTTTGCCTCCGTCCGTTTCTGCGCGACGTTTCGGCCCCATGTCCGCCTCCGCCCCCATCCGCTTCCTCCACCGCGCCACGCGTCAGCTCGAGACCGAGGCGGTCTACGGCGAGAAGTGGCTGCGCTGGACCTACGAGACCGCGCCCGGCCGCTTCGCGCTCGGCGCCGTCATCCGGCGCGCCGCGCTCTCGCGCTACTGGGGTTGGAAGATGTCCCAGGCTTCCAGCGCCCGCCGCGTGCTGCCCTTCATCGTCGACTACGGGCTGGACGTGGACGAGTTCGCCAAGAGCCCGTTCGTGTTCAAGTCCTTCAACGATTTCTTCTACCGCGCCCTCAAGCCCGGCGCGCGGCCGATCGCGGCGCCGGGGGACGACCGCTTCGCCGTGCTGCCCGCCGACGGCCGGCACCTGGCGTTCCAGGACGTGGACGCGGCGGCCGGATTCTACGCCAAGGGCCAGCGCTTCGACCTCGCGGCCTTCCTCGGCGACGCCGAGCTGGCGCGGTCCTATGCCGGCGGCTCCCTCCTCATCTCGCGGCTCTGCCCGGTCGACTACCACCGCTTCCATTTCCCGGTCGCGGGCACGCCGGCCGAACCCCGGCTCGTCAACGGCTGGCTCTACTCGGTCTCGCCCATCGCCCTGCGCCGCAACCTCGCCTACCTCTGGGAGAACAAGCGCGCGGTCACGCTCGTCGACTCCCCCGCCTTCGGCCGCGTCGCGGTCTGCGAGATCGGCGCGACCATGGTCGGCAGCATCGTCCAGACCCACATCGCGGGCCGGCCGGTCGCCAAGGGCGAGGAGAAGGGCCTGTTCAAGTTCGGCGGCTCCTGCGTCGTCACGATCTTCCCGCCGGGACGGATCAAGTTCGACGCGGACCTCGTCGAATCCTCCGCGAACCAGGTCGAGGTCTACGCGAAGATGGGCGAGCGCCTCGGCGCGGCGACGCGCTGAGGCGCGCGGCCGGTGCCGAGGGCCGGACTTCCGCCGCGGCGGAGGCGTCCCGGAGTCACTCCCCGCTTGCGTCCCGCGGCCGGAAGTCCGACACCCTGCGGGCGCCCCCGCTCGGGTGATGGAATGGCAGACATGCGGGTCTTAGAAGCCCGTGCCGCAAGGCGTGTGGGTTCGAGTCCCACCCCGAGCA
>CAYWTK010000044.1:2166-27453 GCA_964460895.1 uncultured Opitutaceae bacterium | reverse complement strand
ACCTTGTTCAGGAAGACGACGATCTTCGGCACGCCGACCTGGCGGGCGAGGAGGACGTGCTCCTTGGTCTGGGGCATCGGGCCGTCGGCCGCGCTGACCACGAGGATCGCGCCGTCCATCTGGGCGGCGCCGGTGATCATGTTCTTGACGAAGTCGGCGTGGCCGGGGCAGTCGACGTGCGCGTAGTGGCGCTTGGCGGTCTCGTACTCCACGTGGGCCACGGAGATCGTGACGGTCTTCGTCGCGTCGCGGACGGTGCCGCCCTTCGCGATGTCGGAGTACGCCTTGACCTCGGCGAGACCCTTGCGGGCCTGCACGGCCAAGATGGCGGCCGTCGTGGTCGTCTTGCCGTGGTCAATGTGGCCGATCGTGCCCACGTTGACGTGCGGCTTCTTGCGTTCGAATGTTCCTTTAGCCATGTGGAGGTAGGTTTTGGTGGTTGAAGTTGTTGACCTTGATTAACGTCGGAAGTCTCCGACGGGTGCCCTGGAGCCCAGAACCGGATTCGAACCGGCGACCTCGTCCTTACCAAGGACGTGCTCTGCCAACTGAGCTATCTGGGCAGACCAAGACATCGGAAAAAACAAAGAGAACGGAGAGGGAATGGCCGGGCAAAAATCCCGTCAACTGAATTCTTGCGACCCCGCGAGAATTCCTAGGGGCCGACCACCACGCGGTAGCGTCCCGGTCCCAGGACGGACCCGAGGCGCGCCGTCCGCACGAGGAACTCCATGAAGAACCCGTCCACCTCCTCGAAGCCGGAACTCAGCGCGATCACCGGTTCGCCGATGAGGCCGGCGGGACCGACCGCGACGAGGAACTCGAGCGGCGGAAAATCGGCGCGGGGCAGCGCGGCCGGCCCCACCTCCAGCTGCCTTATCTCGCTCGAACCCATCAGCTTGATCGACACGGCCGCGCCTCGGGCCGGCGAGGCGCGCCCCTGCCGGGCGACCTCGCCCAAGCCCGAGAAGGGCGCCTCGTTGTTGCGGGCCAGGATCTCGGGCAGGCTCTCCACCGCCAGCGGCGACTCGGCGGCGAACGGTGCGAGCCCGCCCTCGTCGAAGCTGAGCTTGGCGCCGAAGTCGCCGAAGACGCGCCCCGGCTGCTTCGCCAGCGCCGCGGGCAGGCCCTGCTGCGCGAAGTTGCGCACGGTCGGCACGAAGAGCGGCGCCGGATCGAAGATGTCCGCCCGCTCGCGCACGACCTGGTCCTCCCGACCGACCGGCGAGCCGACGCGCACGAACGGCTCCGGGCCGGCCGGGACCGGGACCGCCGCCCGCGTCACCCGCTGCGACCACAGCCACCAGCCCGCCGCGCCCGCGACGAGCAGGAATGCGGCGGCGTAGACGCGGCGGCGGAGCAGGCGCGGGCGCGACATCTCCCCTCCCCTAGCGCCGCGCCGGCACGAAGTCCGGACCGGACGCGCCCGCCGGCTCGGCCGCGACCTGCACGTAGGCGAAACCCGCGGCCCGCGCGATCTCGCACAGGTCCACGAAACCCTGCATCGACACCTGCCGGTCCACGCGGACGATCATCGCCGCCCCGCGGTTGGACCGGGCGTAGCGTTCGAGCACGCCGCGGAAGTTCGCCAGCTCGTACACGCCGCCCTCGAACAGGATCATGTTGTCCCGCCGGTAGCTCACCACGACCTCCGCCGCGCGCGGCGAGACGGTGCCCGTGCGCGGCAGCTCGAGTCCGCCCGCGACGCCCACGGGCAGGCCCGGCGCGAGCACGAACCGCGAGCCGAGCAGCGAGAAGAACAGCGCGATGAGTCCGGCGTTCACCCAGAAGAGGACGTCCAGGTCCCGCGGCGGCGGCGCCAGCCGGTCCCGCAGGCCGAGCGGCTGCGTGGTCATGGACGCGGCTCCTTCCCCCGGGCGGCGCGGTGCTCGCGCAGCAGGTACCGCATCAGCTCGTTCCCCACCCACTCCATGTCGTGCACCAGGGCGCGCACGCGGCCGTTGAGGAAATGACGGGCGAGGTGCGTCGGGATCGCGACGGCCAGCCCCGCCGCCGCCGCCAGGAGCGCCTCCCACATGCCGCCCGCGAGCACGGCGGGCGTGGCGTAGTTGCCGCCCTGGTTGAAGAGCCAGAACGTGCGGATCATCCCGAGCAGCGTGCCCAGCAGGCCGAGCAGCGGGGCGATCTGCGCGATCGCCGCCAGCGCGCCGATGCGCCGCTCGAGGCCGGGGATCTCCGTCAGCGCGGCCTCCTGCACGGCGAAGCGGAGCCCCTGCTCGTCGTCGCCGGCATGGCGCAGGCCCGCCTTCACGACCGCGGCGACCGGCCCGGGCGTCTCCTCGCAGAGGGTGAGCGCCTCCATGAGCCGGTCCTTCTCCAGCAGGTTCTTGATGCCGTTGAGGAACTCGTTCGACCGGATTTGCCCGCGGTGCAGGTGCAGCGCGCGCTCCACGAAGATGACCGCGGCCGCGACGCCGACGACCAGGAGCAGCCACATCACGGGGCCGCCTTGGGCCAGGACGCTGGGACTCAGGAGGCTCATGCGGAAAGCGCCGGAGCATGCGCCGGCCGCCGGGGGCGTAAATCCGAAACGGCCGCGGTCACGGCGTGGCCTCCGCCGCGACGCGGAAGCGCGCGAGCTTCGCCCGGGCCTGCGCGGAGGCGCCGAGGTCGTGGTCGAGCACGAGCTGGTAGGCGCGCTGCGCCTCGTCGAGCCGTCCGGCCGTCTCGAGCGCCTCGCCCAGCTCGAGCAGCGTGCGCGCCATCCAGTAGCGGCCGGTGGACCCGAGCCGCGCGCCGGCCCCGGCCTCCAGCAGGAAATCGTCGGCCAGCCCCCAGTAGATGGCCAGGGCGGCCGCCGTCTGGCCGCGCCGCTGCTGCGCGTAGCCCCACATGTAGCCGGCCTCCACCCGCAGGTCGGTCGGCGCGGAGGGCAGCTCGCGGATGCGCTCGTAGATCGCGGCGGCCGAGTCGTAGCTCCCGGGATTGTTCGCCCCCTGGGAGAAGAACGTCGCCGCGAGCGCCGCCTGGGCGAGCAGCACGTCGGGATGCGAGGCGCGGTTGTTGATCAGGTCCTCGTAGACGAGCCGCGCGGCGCCGAAGTCGTTGAGGCGGCGCAGGAGGTCGCCCTGCTTCAGCCGCGCGTAGAAGACGAGGTCGTCGGACGGGTAGCGCGTGACGAGCTGCTCGAGCCGCTCGTAGGCGTAGCGGAGGTTCGCGTCCAGGCCCTGGCGCTCGGCGTAGACCGCCGCCTCGTAGAGCGCGAACGGCGCGTACTCGCTCCGCGGGTGGGCGTCGACCAGGTCGACGAGGGTCTTCTGCGCCGCCGCCAGCTCGCCGCGCCGCGCCTGCCGCGAGGCCTCGACGATGAAGGAGTAGACCGCGACCTGGGTCGCGCGGTGCTCCGACCGGAGCCGCGCCAGCAGGGCCGCGCCCTCCGCCTCCCGCCCGAGCTCGAGCGACGCCTGCGCCTGGAGCAGGAGCGCGGTCGCCGCGACCTCGGAGGTCAGGGCGGCGTCGAGGCGCGCGCCGGGGAGGCCGGCCAGGAGCTCGCCCGCGCGGTCCACCGCGGCGGAGGCGTCGCCGTCGTCGAAGGCCAGCTTCGCGCGGAGCCACAGGAGCCGCACGCGCAGCTCGTCGGCCACCGGCGCGGCCCCCGCCGCCGCCAGGCGCTCGACGCGGGCGCGGGCGTCGGCCACGCGGCCCCTCGCCTGCATCTCGCGCACGAGGTTCCACTCGGCCTGCCAGCGGTTCTCGGCGTCGAAGGCGGGATTGGCCGCCATCTCGTCCAGCAGCCGCGCCGCCGCGTCGAGCCGGTCGGCGCGCACGTCGGCCAGCACGCGCTGGAAGATGAGCCTTCCGGCCGGCACGACCTGCGGCGCCTCGCGCAGCGCGGCGTCGTAGGCGTCGGCCGCGCTGGCGAAGTCGCCCGAACGGAAGAACGCCTCCGCCAGCAGCACCCCGAGCTCCGAGCGCTCGCGGCCCGGCGGCACGACCGCGCGCAGCTGCGTGGCGAGGTCGGCCGCCGTCCGGTACAGGCGCGCCTCCCAGGCCACGGCGAGCCGCACGCCGAGCGCCGCGGGCTTGAGGGGCGAGCCGGGGAAGCGGTCGAGCAGCAGCCGGGCGTCCTCCTCCGCGACGTTGAACTGCCGGTCCTCCAGGGCCGCCTGCGCGCGGACCAGCAGGAGGTCCTCGATGATCGGGTGGAGCCGGGGGCCGGAGATCAGCTCGGTCAGCTCCCGCCGCAGCCGCTCGCGGTCCGCCGCGGTGCGCGTGCCGCGGTTGAGCGCGTAAAGCGCGGTGCGCTGCGTCTCCGGCCGCTGGCCGTCGCGCAGGAGCTCCCGGAAGGCGCGCCGGCCCTCGGACGTCTCCTCGCCCGCGATCAGGCCGAGCAGCAGGCGGAACTGGTCGGCGGTCTCGCGCTCCGCCGGGGGCAGCGCCGCCAGCTGACGCTGCAGCACCGCGCGGGCCTCCGCGCCGCGCTGGAGCACGTGCAGCGCGGTCGCGTAGGTGCGGACCCACACGTGGCCGGCCCGCGTGCCCTGGAACTGCTCGACGTTCGCGCGCATCGCCGCGAGCCGCGCCTCGTCGGGCGCCTGCGTCCGCAGCTGGGCCTGCGCCTGCCCGAGGAGGAAGCGGGCGCGCTGCCGCTCGGAGACCGCGGCCTGGACCGCCGCGTCGTACTGCGCGTTCGCGCGCGCCACGTCGCCCTCGAGGTCCGCGATCTGCGCCTGGAGGAGATGCCACCACCCGCGGTCCGCCGCCGGCAGGTCGTCGGCGTTGATCTCCGCGAGCTCCGCGCGCGCGGCCGCCGCCACGCGCTGGTTCGCGGCGAGCAGGCCGGCCCGCAGGCGGTAGGGGCTGTCCTTCGGCCCGTCGTAGGCGGCGAGCGCGCGCTCGGCCTCGACGAGGTCGCCCGCGTCGAGCAGCGCGGAGAGGCGCGCCTGCTGCAGGCGCGCGCGGGCGTCGCCAGGCACGGCCGGGTCCGCGAGGAGGGCGCCGTACAGCACCGCCGCGATCGCCGGGAATCCCGACTGCAGCGCGCCCTGCGCGCGGCTCTCCGCCACGATCCAGCCGCCGGGTGCCGCCGCGGCCGCGGCGGACTCGCGCGCCAGCGGGCTCGGGTCCGCGAGCTGGGCTCCGACGGCGCCCGCGAGCGACGCGAAGACGCAGAGGAGTCGGACGACGGGATTCATCAACCGGCGGATGGTGCGTCCCGCCCTCCACCCTGGCAAGCCCGGCATCCGCGCCACGGTTTCCACTCGCCCGCGCGCGCCGCGTCGACCATCTTCCCGCCAACCTCCGTCCCCCGTTGCCCATGATCGTCCTGCTCCTCGTCCTCGCCGCGCTCGGCGCCGCCGTGCTCCTGTGGGTCGCCGGCTCGTACAACTCGCTCGTCACGCTGCGCAACCGCTTCAAGAACGCGTTCGCCCAGATCGACGTCCAGCTGAAGCGCCGCTACGACCTCATCCCCAACCTCGTCGAGACCGCGAAGGGCTACCTCAAGCACGAGCGGGAGACCCTCGAGGCCGTGATCAAGGCCCGCAACATCGCCGCGGCGGCCGCCCAGGCGGCGGCGGCCAATCCCGCCGACGCCGGCGCCGTGCGCGGGCTGCTCGGCGCGGAGGCCGGCCTGGCCGGCGCGCTCTCCCGCCTCATGGTCGTGTCCGAGGCCTACCCGGACCTGAAGGCGAACCAGAACATGATGCAGCTCACCGAGGAGCTGACCTCGACGGAGAACAAGATCTCGTTCGCGCGGCAGGCCTACAACGACGCGGTGACCGCCTACAACACCCGGCGCGAGGTCTTCCCGACCAACCTCATCGCCGGCCTGTTCAACTTCGCCGAGGCCGCCCTCTTCCAGGTGGACAGCGCCGCCGAGCGCAGCGCGCCGCAGGTGAAGTTCTCCTGAGTCCGCGGCACCCGGTTCCCGGCCCCCCGCCCCCGCGGAGGCGCCGCGGGGGACCGGCGGCCGAGGGTCCCCCGTCGCCATGGACTTCTTCGAGGCCCAGGACCGCGCCCGCCGCCGCACGCAGCGGCTCGTGCTGCTCTTCGTCCTCGCCGTCCTCGGCACCATCGCGGCCAGCTACTTCGTGGCGCAGCTGATCCGGTCGCACCTCGGGGGCGGCGACCGGCTCGACTTCCCGTTCGGGTCGCCGGCGTGGTTCGTCTGGGACCCCCAGCTCTTCGCCGCGGTCGCGGGCGCGACCGTCGCGGTGGTCGCGGTGGCCTCCCTCTACAAGTGGTCGCAGATGCGCCACGGCGGCGCGGCCGTCGCGGCGATGGTCGGCGGGCGCCGGGTCGACCCCCACACCACCAACCTGCACGAACGCCGCCTGCTCAACGTCGTCGAGGAGATGGCCATCGCCTCCGGCACGCCCGTGCCGGCCGTCTTCGTCCTCGACGAGGAACCGGGCATCAACGCGTTCGCGGCCGGCCTGACCACGTCCGACGCCGTCGTCGCCGTCACGCGCGGCACCCTGGAGAAGCTCAGCCGCGACGAGCTGCAGGGCGTCGTCGCGCACGAGTTCAGCCACATCCTCAACGGCGACATGCGGCTCAACGTGAGGATCACCGCCATCGTCTTCGGCATCCTCGCCCTCGGCCTGATCGGCCGCGGCATCCTCCGCTCGCTCGGGCGCGGCCGGGTCCGCGGGGGCGGACGGAACAAGGGCGGCGGCGTGGCGCTCGTCGTCGCGGTAGGCGTCGCGCTCCTCGTCATCGGCTACGTCGGCTTCTTCTTCGGACGCCTCATCCAGGCCGCGGTCTCGCGGCAGCGCGAGTTCCTCGCCGACGCCTCGGCCGTGCAGTTCACGCGCAATCCCGCCGGGATCGGCGGCGCCCTGAAGAAGATCGGCGGCTACGCCCTGGGGTCGAGGCTGCTCGCCGGCAACGCGGCCGAGATCGGCCACTTCTTCTTCGCCCAGGGGCTGCGCTCGACCTTCGGGGGCCTGTGGGCCACCCATCCGCCGGTCGACGAGCGCATCCGCGCGGTCGAACCCCGCTGGGACGGCCGGTTCTTCGAGCCGCCGACGCTCGTGGACGTCGAGCGCGAGCCGCTCTCCGCCGCGGGTGCGGCGCGCGCCGCCGCGCCCGCGGCGCCGGCCCGCGTGCCCTTCCAGCCCGCCGTCGTCCTGGCGGCCATCGGCGCCCTCGGCGGCGAGCAGGTGCGCGCCGCCGGCCAGCGCCTCGCCGCGATCCCGGAGGAACTCTCGGCGGCCGCGCATGACCCGGCCGCCGCCCCCGCGGTGGTGTACGCCCTGGTGATCGCCGCCGCGCCGGCGCCGTCCGACCCCGCCCTCGCGCTCGTCCGGCGGCACGCGTCGGAGACCGACGCCGACCGCACGCGCGCGCTGCTGCCCGCGGTCGCGGCGCTGGATCCCGCGGCCAAGCTTCCCCTGCTCCAGCTGGGCCTCCCCGCCCTGCGCGCGCTCGAGGCGGTCGCCTTCGAGCGCTTCGTCGCGACGCTCGACGAGCTGGTCCACGCCGACGGTGAGGTGGGCCTCTTCGAGTTCGTGCTCCAGAAGATGCTGCTGCACCAGCTCGACCGCTTCCGGCGGCCGGCCCGTGCCGTGGAGTTCCACTCGTTCCATCCGGTCGCCGGGGACATCGCGCTCGTGCTCTCGGCCGTCGCGCACGCGGGGGCCGCCGGCGCGTCGCCCGCGGCGGCGGCGCACGCCTTCGCGGCCGGCGCCGCCCGGCTCAAGCTCCTGCCCGGACTCGCCCTGCTCGACCGCTCCGCGGTCGGCGTCGAGCGCCTCGACTCCGCCCTCGACCGGCTCGCCGGCAGCTCCCTGCCCATCCGCCAAGCCGTGCTCGGCGCGCTGGTCCACACCCTGGGGTCCGACGGCACCGTCACGGTGCCGGAGGCGGAGCTCTACCGCGCCGTCGCCGCGACGTTCGACTGCCCGGCGCCGGCGATGGCGACCGCCTGAGCCGCGTCAGTCGCGCGGCGGCTGGAGGCGCCGCCAGCGCGGCCACCACGACCAGCGGAAGTCGCCGACCCGCGGGGTGGCGCGGACCGATCCGGCTGGCTCGGCCGCGAGGACGGCGCCCGGCGCGCGTTCGTTCAGGAGCAGGCGAAGCGGACCGGGCACGTACGGCACCTGCACCGCGTCCCATCCCTCGACCGGCCGCCCGTCCAACCGCAGGTGCCGGATGCTCTCCGGTGGTTCGCCCGGGAACTCGACCCACAGCGGACGCTGGGCGGGCAGCCGCGCCGCGCCGGGGCCGACCTCGGCCGGGAGGGGCGGTTCCTTGAGCTTGAGCCCGATCGCGAGCGCGAAGACCGCCACCGCCACGGCCCAACCCGCTCCCACCGCCCGGTCGCGCCAGCCGGCCGCGAGGGCTCCGGCCGCGACCAGCCACAGCGGCACGAAGGTCCAGGAGATGTAGTGGACGAGGCTGAAGCGGAACAGGCCGGAGGGCAGGAAGTCGTTGTACGAGACGTAGAGCGCCAGGTTGAGGAGCACCGCGGCCACCGCCGCGACCGCGGCCGCGCCGTCGCGGCGCAGCCACCAGACGAGCCCCGGGAGCGCGGCGAAGAGCCACGGGTAGCGGAAGAGCAGCGCGGCGCCGTACTCGCCGAAGAACGTCTCCCCGTCCACGAACGTCCAATAGAGCTTGTACGTCGTCGGGTAGGAGAGGAAGCCGATGTTCGCGAGCGACATCCGCTCGTAGGGCGTGCGCCAGTCGCCGAAGACCGACTGGTTGATGGCCGCGACCGCGGCCACCGACGCGGCCACCAGCGCCGCTCCCGCCAAGCCGCCCCCGATCCGCGCGCGCCAGTCCGGCAGCCGCAGCGTGGCGAAGACCAGCAGCGGCGCGAAGCACGCGGCGTCGCTCGGGCGCACCCAGTACGCGGCCGACGCGAGGCCCGCGAGCGCGAGCAGCGACCGTCGGCCGCGACCTTCGAGCGTCAGCCAGAGACCACCCAGGAACGCCGCCTGCAGGGGCAGCGTGTTCCACGGGATGACCATCGTGAGGCGGATCAGCGCGGCGTGGGCGGCGATGAACGCCGCCCCGAGCAGGAGCGAGGCCGCCGGTCCGAACCAGCGCCGCGCCAGGCGCCACCCGAAGAACGCCGAGGCGAGCACCAGCGCGAGGTTCGGCAGCAGGAAGGGATGCCCGGGGACGACGCGGCCGCCGAGCGCGCCCAGCAGCGGGTACCCGAGGGGATAGTGGTACGTCTCGGGCGCGATCCGGCCGCGCGCGAGGTCGGCGGCCGACTGGAGGTACCGGTACTGGTCGAACCAGCTCCACCACCCGACCCGCTGCTCGGGCGGCGAGCCGCCCGGGTTCATCGGGTCGGCGAAGTAGGCCCAGACGTACAGCAGCCCGACCGCCGCGAGGAGCAGCGCCGGCACCGGACGCCGGGCCAACGCCGCGTCGAGGCCGGTCCAGGCGCGCGCGAGGGCCGCGGTCACGTCCTCACCTGGTTGATCGCGACCGCCAGCGCGATCGAGCCGAACAGCAGCGCGCGGGCGATCCGGCGGCGCTTCGCCTCGTCGGGAATCCAGCGCGGCTCGCGCGAATTGAGCCAGGAGAACAGCACGACCGGCAGGATCAGCACGTAGAGCCAGTGCACGCCCAGCAGCGCGAGCAGGCGCTTCACCCCGCCGCTGAGCGAGACCCCGAGGAGGAACGTCGCGAACAGCAGCGAGAACGTCACGCTGTGGCCCCGCAGGCCGCGCCAGAACCAACCGAGGAGGAACACGTTCACGCGGCCGACGAAAGCCGCCCGCTCCGGAGCTGGCAAGCCGGCCGGCCGGCTTGCCAGCCGCTCCCCGCCGGCGCAGCCTCCGGCCGATGGACCTGGCCGACCGGCAGCACCGGATGATCGAGGACCTCCTGCTGATCGAGGACGCGCAGGAGCGCCTCGCCGCGATCGTGGACCGCGGCCGCAGCCGCCCGCCCCTCGGGGCCGCGGAGCGCACCGAGGCCAACCGCGTCGCCGGCTGCATCTCCGCGGCATGGGTCACGGTGGAATGGCAGGACGGCCGCGCGAGCTTCCGGGGCGACGCCGACTCCCCCCTCGTGCGCGGCCTCGTGCTCCTGCTCTGCGACCTGCACAGCGGCGCCGGCGCGGCGGAGGTGCTCGCCTCGGCGACGGACTGCGTCGCCCGGCTCGGCCTCGACCGCCAGCTCTCCCCCACCCGCCTCAACGGCCTGCGCAGCGTGCAGGCGCGCCTCCGCGCGCTGGCGGCGGCCGCGGGCTGAGCCGCCATGCCGCTCTTCGACGCCCACAACCACGCGCACGACGCCTGGCTCGAGCCGCACGCCGCGCGCGTCGACGCGGACCTGCGCGCGATCGGGCTGCAGGCCGCCGTGGTCAACGGCACCTGCGAGGCCGACTGGCCGGTGGTGGCCGACTTCGCCCGGCGCTTCCCGTGGGCGCGCGCGAGCTACGGGCTCCACCCGTGGGACGCCGGCAACCGCACGTCCGGCTGGCTCGACGCGCTGCGCGCCCGCCTCGCGGCCGAGCCCGGAGCGGCCGTGGGCGAGATCGGCCTCGACCGCTGGATCCTCGACGGCGCCCGCCCGGACGACCCCCGGCTCGCCGGCCTGCGCCGCGCCCCGCTGGAGGAGCAGGGCGAGGTCTTCCTCAAGCAGCTCGCGCTCGCCGCGGCCGAGGACCGACCCGTCACGATCCACTGCCTGCAGGCGTTCGGCGCGCTCGAGGGCCTGCTGCGGCACGTGAACACGCCGGCGCGCGGATTCCTGCTGCACGCCTACGGCGGTCCCGCCGAGCTCGTGCCGGCGTTCGCGGAGCGCGGCGCCTACTTCTCGTTCAACGGCTCCTTCCTCGCGGCCCGGCACGCCGCGCGGCGCGAGGCCTTCCGGCGGGTGCCGGCCGACCGGCTGCTGGTCGAGACCGACGCGCCCGCCATGCCGCTGCCGCCGGAGCGCGCGACCCACGCCCTGCCGCCGGCGCCCGACGGCTCCAGCGTCAACCACCCCGCCAACCTCGCGGCGGCCTACGCCGGACTGGCCGAGATCCGCGGCGTGGCGCGCGACGTCCTCGAGGCGCAGGTGGCGGAGAACTTCGGGCGCCTTTTCGGCGCGGCGCGGCGCAGGTAGCTTTCGGGAAGTGACGCCACCCTCCGGGATTCCCGTCGGACCGGGACGTGGGCGTCCCGGCTCCGGCGGTCAGCGCGGCGGAGCGACGCCACCGGCGTCCGCGGAACCGGGACCGGCGCCCGCCGCGATCCGCCGCACCACCTCGCCGGCCGCGGCGAAGCCGAAGGCGCCGGTGACGAACACCGCGGTGCCGAACCCGCTCGCGCAGTCGAGCTTCAGGCTCGTGCCCGGCTCGGGCTCGATCGAGCAGGTGCCGTCGGCCCAGGGGTAGAGCGGACGCTCGTTCGAGTAGACGGCGGGGATGCCGTACGTGTGGCCCTCGCCGCGCGCGAAGCCGTGGTCGCGCCGCAGCTTCTTGCGCACGAGCCGCAGCAGGTCGTCGCCCTGCGCCTCGCCGAGGTCGCCGACGCGGAGGCGCGTGGGGTCGCGCCGTCCGCCGGCGCCGCCGACGGTGACGAGCCGCTGCCCGCGGGCGGCGCAGCGCGCGATGAGCAGGGCCTTGTTCGACATGCCGTCGATCGCGTCCACGAGCCAGTCGAACGGCGCGGCCAGCAGCCGGTCCGCGGTCGCCGCGGTGAAGTACTCCGCCACCTCCGTGACGCGGCACGCCGGATGGATCGCGCGCGCGCGCTCCGCCAGCACCGCGACCTTGGGGCGTCCGACCGTGCCGGCCAGCGCGTGGGCCTGGCGGTTGGTGTTGGTCACGCAGACGTCGTCGAGGTCGACGAGCGTCAGCGCGCCCACGCCCGAGCGGGCGAGCCCCTCGACGACCCACGAGCCGACGCCCCCGAGCCCGACGACGGCGACGTGGGCCGCGGCCAGACGCGGCAGCGCGGCGGCGCCGTAGAGGCGCCCGAGGGCGCCGAAGCGGGCGGCGTAGTCGTCGGTCGGTTCCACCGCGGAAGCCAAGCCGGGCCGCCGCGCCGCGCGCAAGCGCGAAGCCGGCGCGGCGCCAACCGTATCTTGGCGAAGGCTCGCCGCCGCGGAGGCAGTAGCCGCGCTGCCCGCCGCGGAAATCCCCGCTGCTGCCGGCCGGACCGGCCCGCTGCGCCCTTCAGACGGTCGCCCGCCGGAGGTAGCGTGCGCCGCAACGGAAGGAATCACCGATGAACACCCCAGCGCTGCACCTGCACGGCAAGCGCGGCGTCGAGCTGCTGCACGACCCGCTCCTCAACAAGGGCACGGCCTTCACCGAGGCCGAACGCGACGCCCTCGGCCTCCGCGGCCTGCTGCCTCCCCGGGTGGCGACGCCCGAGCAGCAGGTCGCCCGCGTGCTCGAGAACTACCGCCGCAAGGAGAGCCCGCTGGAGAAGTACATCTACCTCGTCTCCCTGCAGGAGCGGAACGAGACGCTCTTCTACCGGCTGGTGACCGAGAACCTGGACGAGATGATGCCCATCATCTACACGCCGACGGTCGGCCTCGCCTGCCAGCGGTACGGCCACATCTTCCGCCGGCCCCGCGGGCTCTACCTCACGCGCCGCGACCGCGGCCGCATCCGGACCATCCTGCAGAACTGGCCGCAGGCGGACGTCCGCATCATCGTCATCACCGACGGCGAGCGCATCCTCGGCCTCGGCGACCTCGGCGCCCACGGCATGGGCATCCCGGTCGGCAAGCTCTCCCTCTACACCGCCTGCGCCGGGATTCCGCCGGCCCAGTGCCTGCCCATCATGCTCGACGTCGGCACGAACAACGAGACGTTCCTCGCCGACCCGCTCTACCTCGGCACGGCCGAGCGCCGCCTGCGCGGGCCGGAGTACGACGAGCTGGTCGAGGAGTTCGTCGGCGCCACGCAGGCCGTCTTCCCGCGGGCGTGCATCCAGTTCGAGGACTTCGGCAACGCCAACGCCTTCCGCCTCCTCCACCGCTACCGCGACCGGGCCTGCACGTTCAACGACGACATCCAGGGCACCGCCGGCGTGACGCTCGCCGGGCTGCTCGCCTCCGAGGCGCTCACCGGGCTGCCGCTCGCGCGCCAGCGCCTGCTCTTCCTCGGCGCGGGCGAGGCCGGCATCGGCATCGGCGACCTCATCGTCGACGCGCTCCGCCTCGGCGGCACGCCGGAGGCGGACGCGCGGCGGCAGTGCTGGTTCGTGGACTCGAAGGGGCTGGTCGTCCGCAGCCGCACCGACCTCGTCGAGCACAAGCTCCGCTTCGCGCACGACCACGCGCCGCTCGCCTCCCTCCTCGAGGCCGTCGAGCAGCTGCGGCCGACCGCGCTCATCGGCGTGTCCGGCATGCCGCAGACCTTCACCGAGCCGGTGGTGCGCGCGATGGCGCGGATCAACCCCCGGCCCGTCGTCTTCGCCCTGTCCAATCCGACCTCCAAGGCCGAATGCACGGCCGAGCAGTGCTACGCGTGGACGGAGGGCCGCGGGATCTTCGCCAGCGGCAGCCCGTTCGCGCCGGTCACGCTCGGAGGCGTCACCCACGTCCCCGGCCAGGGCAACAACAGCTACATCTTCCCCGGCGTCGGCCTCGGGGTCATCGCCAGCGGGTCCACCCGCGTGACCGACGAGATGTTCGGCGTCGCCGCCCGCACGCTCGCCGGGCTCGTCACGTCCGCCGACCTCGGCGTCGGCCGGCTCTACCCGGAGCTCGGGCGGATCCGCGAGGTCTCGCTCGCGATCGGCACCGCCGTGGCCGAGGTGGCGTTCGCCCGCGGGCTCACCCGCATGCTCCGGCCCGCCGACCTCTCCGCGCACGTGCGCGCCGCGATGTTCGACCCCGTCTACCCGCAGTACGTCTGACCCCGCCGCGGCGGACCGGCCGCGGGGCCGCGCGGGCGGCTGCCTTAGATTGTCTAGGTAAGGGCTTGCCTTCCTTGCCTTAGATTATCTAGGAGAGTCGCCATGCCCACGGCCAAGAGCGAACTCCTCCCCGGCACCCTCGACCTGCTCGTCCTCCGCGTGCTCGCGCGCGGCGAGCTCCACGGCTGGGGGATCACCCAGCGCCTCGAGCAGCTCTCCGCCCGCGCCCTGCAGGTGGACGAGGGCTCGCTCTACCCGGCCCTCTACCGCATGGAGGACAAGGGCTGGATCGAGGCCGAGTGGCGGCAGACCGAGAACAACCGCCGCGCCAAGTACTACGCCCTCACCCGCGCCGGCCGGAGGCAGCTCGAGAAGGAGCAGGAGCTCTGGGAGCGGATGAGCGCCATCATCACGACGGTGCTCCAGACCGCCTGAGCCGGCCCCGTCCGATGAGCCCGGTCCCCTCCCCCGCCCTCCGACCCCGGCCCGGAGCCCCGCGCCTCCGCCGGGCGGCGCTGGGCCTGGTCGCGGCGACGGCGGTCGCGGCCGGCGCCGCCGCGGAGGGCCTCCGGCGCCTGCCCGACCTCCGGTTCGGACGGGCGGCCCACGCCATCACGGCTCTCCCCGACGGACGGTTCCTGGTCACGGGCGGATTCTCCGTCCAACCCCGGCCCGTCGCCGTCGCGGAGGTCTTCGACCCCGCCGACGGCGGGTTCCACGCGACGGGCGCGATGCTCGCGCCGCGCTTCGGCCACACCGCCTCGCCCCTCCCCGACGGCACGGTGCTCGTCGCCGGCGGCTGGGACGGTGCCGGCGCCGTGCTCGCGGCCGCCGAGCGCTTCGATCCCGCCACCGGCCGGTTCCGTCCGCTGCCGCCGATGGGCGAGGCCCGCGCCGGCCACGTCGCGGTCGGGCTCGCCGACGGACGCGTGCTGCTGATCGGCGGCGTGGGGCCCGGACGGGAGCACCGCGCGACCGCCGAGACCTTCGATCCGCGCACCGGCCGGTTCTCGCCCGCGGGACGCATGACCGAGCCCCGCGAGAACCACGCGGCCGTCCGGCTCGCGGACGGACGGGTGCTGGTGTGCGGCGGTCACCACGGGAACCGGGCGACCCGGCGGGTCCTCGCCTCCGCGGAGGTGTTCGACCCCGTCTCCGGACGCTTCTCGCCCGCCGGCCCGCTCCTTTTCCGCCGCCACAAGCACGACGCCGTGCGGCTCGGCGACGGTCGCGTGCTGGTCACCGGCGGGGCCGGGGGCGACGACGCTCCCGGCGACACGACCGAGTTCTTCGATCCGGCGCGCGGCACGTTCTCCGCCGGCCCCCGCCTCGGGCGCGCCCGCTTCAAGCACGCCGGGACGTCCGTCGCGCTGGACGACGGGACCGCCTTGGTCCTCGGCGGCGCCGACCGGCCGGAGCGCTTCCTCCCCGCCCCCGACCGCTTCGAACCGCTGCCCGCCGCGCTGCTGGCCGGGGCGGAGAGCTACGCCGCGACCGCCCGCAGCGGGCAGGGCGGCATCCTGCTCGCCGGGGGCTACGGGGACGCGATCCGCGGCGGCAGCGTCGCCTGGCTCATCGTGCCCGACCGCCTCCCCCGGCGGGGCCGGCCGCCGCTCCCTGATTCCGCCGGCCCGCGTCCGACCTCCGCTTCTCCCGCGTCCCCGCCCGTCCTCCCATGAACCTCCCCCGCCGCCTCCGTTCCCTGTTCCGCCGCCGCGACCTCGAGGCCGAGATGGCCGAGGAGATGCGCGCCCACCTCGAGCGCCGCGCCGCCGAGTTCGCCGCCGACGGCCTGCCGCCGGACGAGGCGCGCCTCGCCGCGCAGCGCCGCTTCGGCAACACGGCCGCGCTGCAGGAGCAGGCGCGCGACACCTTCGGCTGGGGCGCCCTCGAGCGCCTCGGTCAGGACCTGCGCTTCGCCGCGCGCCAGCTGTGGCGCTCGCCGGGCTTCACCCTGCTGGCGGCGCTCACCCTCGGCCTCGGCATCGGCGCCAACACCGCGATGTTCAGCATCACCAACGGCATCATGCTGAAGCCGCTGCCCTACGCCAACCACGAGCGCCTCGAACGCGTCTGGCGCGCGACCCCGCAGTTCCGCGAGGGCAACTTCTCCGCCGCCGACGTCGGCGTGCTGCGCGAGGCCGCCGGCGCCTACGGCGACTTCGCCGCCTACCGCGTGCGCGCCGCGAGCCTCTCCGACCCGGCCGCCCCCGCGGAGCTCGCGTCGTCCGCCCTCGCCACCGCGAACTTCTTCGCGCTGCTCGGGGTGAACATGGAGCTCGGCCGCGGCTTCCGGGAGGGCGAGGACACGGTCGGACGGGACAAGGTCGTCGTCCTCAGCCAGCGCGTCTGGCGCAACCGCTACGGCGCGCGCGCCGACATCCTCGGCCAGACCGTCCGCATCGACGGGGAGCCCCACGAGGTCGTCGGCGTGCTGCCGGTGTCGTTCAACGACTGGCGCCACCTCGGCGGCATCGACTTCTTCCGGCCGCTCGCGCTGACGCCCGCCCAGGCCTCCGACCGGCAGGAGCTGAACCTGCGCGTCATCGGCCTCCGCGCGCCCGGCGTCGACGCGCCCCGCACGGCCGCCTTCCTCGCCGATCTCGCCGCCCGCCAGGCGCAGGCCTTCCCGACGGAGAACGCCGGCGTCGCCTGGTGGAGCGAGGACCTGATCATCGCCTCCTACGGTTCCCCCGCCACGCTGATGCTGCTGATCGCGCTGTCGGGCTTCGTGCTCGCCCTCGCCTGCGCCAACCTCGCAAACCTCTACCTGGTGCGCACCCTCGGCCGCACCCGCGAGTTCGCGGTCCGCGCCGCCCTCGGCGCCTCGCGCCTGCAGCTCGTCCGGCCGCTCCTCGCCGAGTCGTTCCTCCTCTCCGCCGCCGGCGGCGGCCTCGCCCTGCTCGTGATCCAGGCGTTCCATGACTGGGCGCGCGTCCGCTCCACCGGCGACAACGGCGAGCAGGTCTCGTTCGTCCTCGACCCGCGGGTCCTGGCCTGGACGCTCGGCGCCTCGCTGCTCACCGCCCTCGCCTTCGGGCTGCTGCCCGCCCTGCAGGCGCGGCGCGTGGACCTGAACGAGACGCTCAAGAGCGGCGGGCGCGGCGCGACCGGCGGCCGCGGCACCCAGCTGGTGCGGCGCCTGCTGGTCGTCGGGCAGTTCGCCCTCGCCCTCGTCCTCCTCTCGGGCGCCGCGATCTTCATCCGCGGACTGGACGAACTCCACCGGCGCCAGGGCGGCTGGGACGCGGCGCCCCTCGTCACCGGCACGGTCGTGCTGCCCGCCGCCGCCTACCGCGACGACGAGGCCGTCCTCGCCTTCCAGCGCCTCGCGCTGGAGCGGTTGCGCGCGCTGCCCGGCGTCGCGAGCGCGTCCCTCGCCTCCTTCGCGCCCTACTTCTTCTGGTCGGAGATCATGAAGTTCCAGGTCGACGGCCAGCCGCGCCCCGCGCCCGGCCGGGAACCGGCCGCGCGCGTCAACACGGTCGAGCCCGACTACTTCGTCACCGTGGGCACGCCGCTGGTGGCGGGCCGGCTCTTCGGCGCCGAGGACACGCCCGCCTCCACGCCCGCCTACGTGGTGAGCCGGTCGACCGCGCAGGCGCTGTTCGCGGACGGGAACGCGGTCGGCCGACGCCTCGCGCCCGCGACCGACGGCGCGCCGGTGTGGGGCGTGGTCGTCGGCGTGGTCGCCGACGCCGAGAACGTCGAACCCGACGCCAACCAGGTGCCGCATCAGGTCTATCGCTCGAGCCGGCAGCACCCCCGCCGGTCCTTCGAGCTCTTCGTGCGCGCGCAGGGGGTCGCCCCCTCCACCCTGGTGCCCGACGTCCGCGCGGCCGTCGCGGCGATCGACCCCGACCTTCCGATCCGCGCCCTGCGTCCCGCGCAGACCTCGATCGGGCGCTCGCTCTACCAGCTCGGCGTCCTGCGCGACATGCTGGCCGCGTTCGGGCTGCTCGGCCTCGCGCTCGCCGCGATGGGCATCTACGGCGTGCTGGCCCGCACCATGGCGCAGCGCACCGGCGAGTTCGCCATCCGGCTCGCCCTCGGCGCCAGCGCGCGCGAGGTCGCCCGCCACGTCTTCGCCTCCGGCGCGCGCCTCGCCGCGGTCGGCGCCCTGCTCGGGCTGCTCGGCGCGGTCGGCGTCGCGCGGATCCTGGCGGCGAACTACCCGGGCGTCCGGGCCAACGGCCCGCTCATCCTCGCCGGCGCGACCGTCTTCCTGCTGGCCGTGGCCGCGCTCGCGTGCTGGCTGCCCGCCCGCCGCGCCGCCCGCATCGACGCCCTCGCCGCCCTGCGCGCGGAGTGAGCGGCCGCGCGCGCGGTCACTTGCGCGCGGCCAGCTTCCTCAGCTCCCACTCGACGTCGCCGACGCGGATCGAGCGGCTCGCCAGGCGGCCCTCGCCGTCGAGGAGGAACGCGGCCGGCATCGCCCGGACGTTGAGCCGGGCGGCCGGCTCACCGACGAGGCCGTCGCCGTCGAACAGCACCGGCCAGCGCACGCGCTGCTTCCTGACGAACTCCTCGACCGCGGCCCGGTCGGCCTCCTTGTCGCCGCAGACCATCACGACCGCCAGGTCGCGCGCGCGCACCGAGAGCTCCTTCAGCGTGTTCAGCTGCTCGTCGAACTTCGGCGTCTTGTGGGACCAGAACACGAGCAGCACCGGGCGCCCGCGGAGCGACGCGAGGTCGAAGGCCGCGCCGTCGAGCGCCGGGGCGGCGAGCGCCAGGGGCTGCCGGCGCGCCGCGAGGTAGGCGAGTTCGTCCCGCGCCATGTCGGCGACCTTGCGGTCCTTGTGCCCGGCGAGCTTCTTGGCGTGAGCCTCCGCCTCCGCCTCCCGGCCGAGGTCGAAGAGGAGCACGAGGTGGTCCCTCTCCTGCGCGGCCAGGAACAGGTCCGCGCGCGGCTGCTCCGCCAGCCGGTCGAGCTTCTCGCGGAAGGCCTCCAGGCTCTCGCGCCCGGGCGCCTGCCGCGCCTCGAAGCCCGCCAGCGCGGCGTCCAGCGCCGCCCACGCCGCCCGCTGCTCGTCCGTCTGGTCGCGGGCCGTGCGGCGGTTCACGACCTGGTAGCGGACCTGCGCGGTCCAGTACTCGCGCAGCGGCGCCTGCTTCTTGTCCCGCAGCTTGCCCCCGTGGGTCGCCAGCGCGGTGATGGTCGACGCCGCGCGCCAGTGGGTCGGGTGCGCCGCGACCAGCTGGAGCCCCGCCTCGAGCATCGCGGCGAGGCGCTCGGCGGTGACGGGGGCGTCCTTGTCGTCCCGGAGCTTCGCGAACGCCTCCCAGGCGACGTCGACCGGGGCCTTCGCCTTCTCCTGGGCGGGCGCGGCGGTCGGGAGGAGGAGCAGCAGGACGGCGGCGCAGGCGAAAAGGACGCGCGCGACGGGGAGGCGGGCGGGGGTGTTCATGGGGCCGCACGGACCTAGCGAACCTCCACGGCGCCTCAAGCCCGAAGCCCCGCCGGCCCGCCGCCGGCGCCCTCGCTCAGTCGGACAGGCGCGGGCCGGGACCGGGCGGCAGGTCCGCGACTGCGGCCAGCGCGGCGCGCTCGCGCGCGGCCCAGTCGCCGCGGATCCAGACGTGGGGCAGGCCGCGCCGCTCGAGCGCGCCGTGCCAGATCCGCCGGCACCGGAGGCGGTCCTCCTCCTCCGGAAAGCAGCGCTGCGGATCCGGCGCGAAGGGCACGTCCACGTCGAGGAGCAGGTACAGCGCGTACCCCCGGCAGCGCCGCTCCGCCTCGCGCCGCACGTCGGCGGGCGTCGTGCCGTACAGGAGGTCGCTCCACAGCACGGTCGTGAGCGCGTCGGTGTCGCAGACGACGAGCGGGGCGCCGGAGGCGGCCGCCGCGTCCTCGCGCCGCCACTGCTCCCGCGCGACCGCGGGGATGTCGCCGAGCGCGATCGCGCCGTGCGCGTCCCAGTACTCCCGCGCGTACTCGCGGACCAGCGGCGCCCCGAGCCGCGCGGCGAGGAACTCCGCGAGCCGGGTCTTGCCGGTCGACTCCGGTCCGAAGACCGCGATGCGCCGCGCCGCGCTCACGCCCGGCCCTCCCCCGACGCGGCGCCCCACGCGCGCCAGCCCCAGAGGGCCAGCAGCCAGAAGACGACGTACAGCCCCGCGGTGAGGTGGAGCCCCTTGAGCCAGAAGACGCCGACCGCGACCGTGTTCACGACCATCCAGCCGATCCAGCACTCGCGCACCTTGCGCGCCTGCAGCCACTGCGCCACGAGGCTGAACATGAGCACGAAGGCGTCGCCGTACGGCAGCGCCGCGTCGGTCAGCCGGTGCATCAGGGTCCCCCAGCCCGCCGTGGCCGCGGCGCCCGCCGCGACCCAGCCGGCGGCGGCCGGTCCGGACAGGCGGCCGACGGGCAGGTCGCTGCGCGCGCCGGCGCGGCCGTGGCGCCGCCAGTGCGCCCAGCCGTAGGCCTGCAGCCCGAGGAAGACCAATTGGAGCAGGGCGTCGGAATACAGCTTGGCCCCGAAGAAGACCCACGCGTACACCGACACCTGCACGATGCCGACCGGCCAGCCCCAGAGGTTCTGCCGGATCATCAGCCAGACGCCGAGCACGCCGAGCGCCGTGCCGGCGACCTCCCACGGATTCATGGGCCCTTCTCCGGGGTGCGGGCGAGGTAGGCCTCCATCGCCTCGCGCGTGACGACGTGGCCGGCCGCGCAGCGCGGGCACTGCACGTGGATCGACTCGTCGCCCCCGAACAGCGCCGCGAAGTCGTCCCGCGCCGCCGGCGCGAGCGCGCCGAGGATCTTCGCCTGGTCGCACCCGCAATGCCACCGGTAGAGCCGCCGCTCGATGCGCGCGAGGAACTCGCGCTCCCCCAGCGTCCGCACGTCCGCGGCGCCCACCGCCCGCAGCCACGCCTCGTCGCAGTCGGGGTGCGAGAGGAGGAGCGCGTGGCGGTCCTCCCACAGGTCGAAGAGCCGCGCGACCCGCTGCTCGCTGGTCGCGTAGTAGGTCTCGACCGCCCGGGCGAGGTCGGCCCCCGCGAACTCCACCGCGCTCCGCCGGCGCTCCGCCCCGCGCCGCGGCACGAGGTCGGCGAAGAAGAGGTTCCGCTCCGCGACCCGCACGTTCTCGGTGAAGAGCCGGCCCGCGACGGTGCAGTCCTCGTTGTCGCCCGTGACGAAGAGGTTGAGCCGCGGCTCCTGCAGGCCGACGGTCCACGCGAGGTGCTCGAACCGCGGCCGGCCCGCGCAATGGAGGGTGAACGCCACGAGCAGGTCGCGCAGCAGCGCGCCGTGCGCCGGGTCGGGCCGCAGGCCGTGGTCCGCGAGGTGGAGGTGGTAGTCCACGAGCAGCGGGCCGAAGTCGCCCTGCACGAGCAGGACGTTGCGGTGGCGGACGAAATCGACGGTGACCTCCGCCCCGGAGGCGGAATCGGCGCTGGGCTCGGACATGGCGCGCAGTCTAGGCGAATCCGGGCAAAAGCAAGCCGGGCTCCGGCGGCGCCGGCGGTCCGGCGAGGCGGCGGGCGACCGCCGCGCGCAGCGCGGCCCGCTGCGCCGGGGAGGCCCCGAGTTCGGGCGCCGGCCGGACCTCGACGAGCGCGTCGCCCGCGCGCGCCAGCACGCCCCACCCCGCCGGGGCGGACGCGGCGCCGGCGAGGTCGGGTTCGACCACGAGGTAGAGGCGGTCGGCGCTGCGCCAGCGGAGCAGGCGGGAGAACTTCGTGCCGTCGGCCGCGCGCCGCCGCAGCGCCGCGAGCCGGCGCACCACGCCGCGGTAGGTCCGGTGCCCGGCGGCGTCGCCGTCCCAGCCGTCGTACTCCGGCCAGAGCGCCTCGCCCCGCCGCAGGTCGGGCCGGTGGGTCGCGAGCAGCGCGGCCAGCGCGCCGCGCCGCGCCTCCAGGGCCGCGAGCTCCGCGCGCACCGCCTCCTCCGCGTGCGCGTCCCGCCGCAGGTCGGCCCGCGCCTGCTTGCACTCGAGGATGACCGTGCCGCCGTCGGCGGCGGCTGCGACGTCGGCCCGGCGGCCGCTGCGGGGAATCGGCACCTCCTCGGCCGCGAAGTCCCAGCCCCGCGCGCGGACCCAGGCGACGGCCAGCGCCTTGAGCCGGCGGTGCGCCGCGGTCTCGCCCCGGGCCTCCCCCGGGCGGCCGGCCCCCGGCGGCGGTGCCGTCACGGCGGACATGGCGCGGCGCGCGCCCTCAGGCGCACATCAGGAAGTCGCGCCCCTCGGAGCGGCCCGTCGCGAGCAGCGCCGCGCGGATTAGGTCGCGCGCGCCGCGCGTGCCGACGTAGCCGAGCACGAAGCTCTCCTCGCGCGGCGGCAGCGCGTCGGGGCCGACGACCGGCAGTCCGCCGACGGCGCGGCCGGTCTTCTTCGCGTCCACGTCCACGTACCCGGCGAACGCGACGCCGTGCGCCGCGAGGTGCGCGGCCCGCTGCCGCGTGGGCCGGCCCGCGCCCCAGATCCAGACGCGCCGCGGCGGCTCCACCTCGCGCTTGAGCCATTCCGCCAGCCACAGCGCCTTGAGCCGGTAGAACGCCTCGGGCGCGTAGCGCGGGTCCGTGCGCGAGAGCCGCCCGGGGTCGTCGTGCCAGCGGAGCAGGACCTCCGGAACCTTCGCCATGCGCACGCCCGCGTCCATCCACCGCAGCCACAGCTCGTAGTCCTCGGGGAAATCGCCCTCCCGGTAGCCGCCGTGGTCGTCCACCAGGTGCCGGCGGAACATCACGCTCGGGTGGGCGAAGGGCGACTCGACGAACCGGTTCAGCTCGATCTCCTCGGGGCTGACCAGCCCGTTCACCCAGTCCACGTGCAACGCGTACCCCTCCGCCGCGGCGCGGTCGCCGCCGAACTCGACCTGGCAGCCGACCAGCCCGATGTCGGGCCGCGCCTGCAGGAACGCCGCCTGGCGGGCGAGCCGCTCGGGGAAGGAGTCGTCGTCGGAGTCCATCCGCGCGACGAACTCCCCGGACGCCGCCGCGAGGCCGGCGTTGAGCGCGCCGACGAGGCCGGCCTTGGTCCGCAGCACCCGGATGCGCGGGTCGCTTTGCGCCATCTCGATGAGGATGAAGCGCGTGGCATCCTTCGAGCCGTCGTCGAGCGCCACCAGCTCCCAGTCGCGGAAGGTCTGGCCCTGGATGCTCGCGACCGCGCGGGCCACGGTGGCGCCGGCGTTGCGGGCGGGCATCACGACGGAGACGAGGGGCATGGGCGGACGCTAGCCGGGCGCCGTCGCCCGCAGCAATCCCGCGTTCGGCCTATCCCGCGTACGGCGAGGGGCGCACGTCCGACATGCGGCGACCCGTCCTCGGAGAGGCCGGGTTACCGGCAGCGGAGACGGGGCTCAGCGCGCGGTGCGCTCGGTGGAGATCGTGCCCTTCTGCTGGAGCTTCTTCACCTTGGGCCGGATGACGAAGGAGCAGTAGCCGGCGCCGGGGTTGTTCTTGAAGTAGTCCTGATGGTAGGCCTCGGCCTCGTAGAATTTCCCGAGCGGCGTGATCTCGGTGACGATGGGGTCGTCGAAGTCCTTCTGCGCGGCCCGCTTCGCGGCCTCGGCCGCGGCCTTCTGCGCGTCGTTGGCGTAGAAGATGGCCGAGCGGTACTGCGGACCCTCGTCCGCGCCTTGGCGGTTGAGCGTGGTCGGGTCGTGCGACTCGAAGAAGACCTCAAGGAGGCGGGCGAAGCTGACCACCGCCGGATCGAACTCGATGCGCGTGACCTCGGCGTGGCCGGTGTCGCCCTGCGTGATCTGCTGGTAGGTCGGGTTCGGCACGTGGCCGCCGGTGTAGCCGCTGACGACCCGCTTCACGCCGGGGACGTGCTCGAAGACGGCCTCGGTGCACCAGAAGCAGCCGGAGCCGAAGACGGCGGTCTCGGTCTGGCCGCCCGACGCGGCCGCGGAGGAGGAGTTCGTGGTCATGAGAAGGAGGGCCGCGAGGGCGGCGAGGAGGGGGAAACGACGCTTCATGCTTTCACTACGAGTGGCGGGGCGGGCCGGTTGTTCCCGGCCGCCCGGAGGGTCGCGGACGGCGGCCGCGGCGGGTCACTTCGCACGCTGGATGAGTTCGACCTCGTAGCCTTCGGGCGCGTCGATGAAGGCGATGACCGAGCCGCTGCCGGTCGTGGTCGGGCCGTCGCTCAGCGCGAAGCCCTTCCGCGTCAACTCGGCGGCGAAGGCCGCGAGGTCGTCCACCGCGAACGCGAGGTGCATGAGGTCGGGCTGCACCTGCACAGCCGGCGCGCCCGGCGGCATCTGGCAGAGCTCGATCTCCTCGTCGCTGTTCGGCGTGGCGAGGAACACCAGCTGCGCCCCTCGGGGCGAGGTGTGGCGGCGGCTGACGGTCAGGCCGAGGGCCTGCTCGTAGAAGCGCACGCTGCGCTCGATGTCGTTCACCCGCAGGCGGGTGTGGAGGAGCTTCTTGACGGCCATGCGCGGACCCTAGGTGCGCGCGTCCGGAACGCAAACGCGCTCTCTCACGGAGCCGCCGGGGCGGGCGTCGCCGCGGCCGCGGCGTCCTTCTCGCGCTCCCGCCGCGACCGCGCGTCCCACGAGAGCCGCGCGATCGAATCCGCCGGCACCGCCTGCGCGCGCCGCGCCTCGGCGTCGTAGAGCAGGACGAATCGCGAGGTCGAACCGAGGAGCGTCGCCACGCGCGGGGCCTCCGTCAGCGCCCCCGTCTTGTATTCGACCGTGACCTGCGGGAAGTCCCCGGCACGCGCCCGCTTCGCTTGCCACAGCGAGTAGAGCATCGTGAAGACCCCGGCGTAGGTGACGATGAACGCCAGCTGCATGCCGGGGGCGATGCGGCGCGCCTTCTCCCGGGAGGCGGCGAGCTTGGCCGGATCCCGCACCAGGCGCGGGAACCGCCGGTAGCACCAGCCGGCGACTGCCAGCGAGCCGCGCATGTAGACGTAGTAGAAGCCGAGGCCGAGGGACGCCATCGCCACCACGAGCGGCTCCCGCACGACGACCATCAGGAAGTCGGTCGCGTCACTGAGCTCGATCACGTTCAGCCGGAAGCGCCGGTAGAACATCAACTGGTAAGTGAGCCCGACGACCGAAAGCACCAGGTAGGTCGCGGAGAACACCAGTCCCGGGTTGTTCCGCAGCCACTCGGGGACAGTCAACCGCGGGCGCCAGATCTCCCAGTCGGGGGCGGTCGAGGTCGGGTCGTCGGGGGGGGGGCGGCGGCACGGCGGTCACGGCCGGCCAAGCTGCGCGCCGCGCCGACCAAGTCAACGCCCCCCTCGCCTCTTGCCAGCGGCCGGCCGCCGGCCAATCCTCCCGCCCGCCCCATGTCGCTGACCCTCGCCGACATCACCGCCGCCGCCGCGCGCATCGCCCCGCACGTCCGGCGCACGCCGGTGGTCGCCAGCGAGCACCTCGACGCCCTCCACGGCGCGCGGCTGGTCTTCAAGGCCGAGAACCTCCAGGTGATGGGCGCGTTCAAGGCCCGCGGGGCCGCCAACGCGGTGTTCTCCCTGTCCGACGCCGAAGCCGCGCGCGGGGTCGTGACCCACAGCTC
>CAYWTK010000044.1:0-2066 GCA_964460895.1 uncultured Opitutaceae bacterium | reverse complement strand
CGGTGTTCTCCCTGTCCGACGCCGAAGCCGCGCGCGGGGTCGTGACCCACAGCTCGGGCAACCACGGCGCCGCCGTCGCCCGCGCCGCCCGCCTGCGCGGGATCGCCGGCTGGGTGGTCATGCCGCACAACGCGCCGCGCTCCAAGGTCGCCAACGTCGAGCGCCACGGCGGCCGCATCGTCTTCTGCGCGCCCAACCTCGCCGCCCGCGAGGCCGAGTGCGCGCGCATCGGCGCCGAGACGGGCGCGCGGCTGGTGCATCCGTTCGACGACGACGCGGTCATCGCCGGACAGGGCACCGCCACCCTCGAGCTGCTGCAGGACCACCCCGACCTCGACCTCGTGCTCGCACCCATCGGCGGCGGCGGCCTGCTCGCCGGCACCGCCGTCGCGACCAAGGCCCTGCGCCCCTCGGCCCGCGTCGTCGGCGTCGAGCCGGCCGGCGGCGGCGACGCGGCCGAGTCGTTCCGGCGCCGCGAGCGCGTCAACTGGCCCGCGATCGACACCATCGCCGACGGGCTCCGCACCAACTGCGTCGGGGAACGCAACCTGCCGCTGCTGCTGGCGCACGTGGACGACATCGTGACCGTGACCGAGGACGCGATCGTCACCGCCATGCGCACGCTCTGGGAGGAGCTCAAGGTCGTGATCGAGCCGTCCTGCGCCGTGCCCTACGCCGCCATCCAATCCGGCCGCCTCGACGTGCGCGGCCGGAACGTCGGCATCATCCTCACCGGCGGCAACGTCGACCTCGACCGCCTGCCCTGGCAGAAACCCTGACCTTGTGAGCTCCGTCTTCCCCGCCCGCCCCGCCGCCTCGCTCGCCGACCTGCCGACGCCCTGCCTCGTCCTCGAGCGCGGACGCCTGGAGCGCAACCTGGGCAGAATGGACGCCGCCGTCCGCGGCCGCGGCGCGCGTCTCCGGCCGCACCTCAAGACCGCCAAATCCGCCGACGTCGCCCGCCTCGCCGCGCCGCCGCCCGATGGCGCGATCGCCGTCTCGACGCTGCGCGAGGCCGAGTACTTCGCCCACCACGGCTGGACCGACGTGTTCCTCGCCGTCGGCCTCTCCCCGGGCAAGTTCGCGCGCGCCGCGGCGCTGCTCCGGCAGGGCGTGCGGCTCGTGACGATGCTCGATCACCCGGAAGCCGCGGACGCGCTCGCCGCGTTCGCCGGACGCGCGGACCTGCGGTTCCACACCGTGATCGAGGTGGACTGCGGCGAGCGGCGAGGCGGCCTGCCGCCGGACAGCGACGAACTCCTCGCGACCGCCCGCGCGCTCGGCCCGCATTTCGCCGGAGTCGCCACGCACGGCGGCCAATCCTACGCCGCGCGCGGCAAGGAGGCGTTCGCCGTCGTCGCCGCCGACGAAGTCGCCGCGCTCCGCGCCGCCGCGGTGCGGCTGCACGCGGCCGGATTCCCCAGCGAGATCCTCAGCCTCGGCTCGAGCCCGACCGCGCTGGCGGCGACCGACCTGAACGGCGTCACGGAGGTCCGCGCCGGCGTCTACATGTTCTGGGACGCCTTCCAGGCCGGGATCGGCGCCTGCGGCCTCGAGGATGTCGCCCTCACCGTGCTCGCCGAGGTCATCGGCCGGCCGTCGGCGCGGCCGAACGAGTTCCTCGTCGACGCCGGCGCCTTCGCGCTCTCGAAGGACATCTCGACCGCCGCGCTCGGCGCGGAGAAGGACGCCGGCTACGGCCTCGTCTGCGACCTCGACGGCCGCGTCCTGCCCGGCCTGCGCGTCACGCGCGTCTGGCAGGAACACGGCCTCGTCGCCGCCCCGGCCCCGCTCGACCCCTCGCGCTTCCGCATCGGCGACCGCGTCCGGATCATCCCCAACCACGCCTGCCCCACCGCCGCCGCCCACGACCGCTACTTCGTGGTCGACGGCTCGCCCGCGGTCCTCGGCGAGTGGCCGCGGGTGAACGGCTGGTGACGTCGCGGTCCGATCATCGCCACGGACGCCCCGCTCCCGCCAGCAAACCCACGCCCCTCTTGGCGAAGGCTGGTGCTCGGGGTGGGACTCGAACCCACACGCCTTGCGGCACGGGCTTCTAAGACCCG
>CAYWTK010000043.1:0-27462 GCA_964460895.1 uncultured Opitutaceae bacterium | reverse complement strand
CGCGACGCGCTCCCGCACCCCAACCCCGGCGCCCGGAGGTCGCCGGCTACCCTGCGCAGCGCCATGACTCTGTGGCTGAAGCCGTGAGGCTTCGGTCGCTCGGCCGCACGGTCATCCCACAAGTTCCGCGCCCCCCCCTTTATCCGCCGGTCGGCGAAAATCTCACGATTTCCGCTACGATTCGCGACCGCCGGCCAAGCGGGTAGCCCGGATGCTCCCCGCAGGGGTGCCCCCTCGACCCTCGGCATTCGGCGCTCGACTCCGCCCGCGCTCGACTCCGCCCGCGCTCGAAGCCGCGGTGGACTCCGCGACGACTCCCCGCGCCCCTCAGCGGCGCGACTGCCGCGCGACCTCGCCGGCGCGCTCGTACTGGCGCCGGAAGCCGTTGGCCAGCTCGCTGGCGAGGCGGATCTCCTCGACCTTGCTGCGGGAGGTCAGCGCCTGGCGGATGCGGCCCTGCACGGCGTCGTAGGAGACGGACGACAGGTCGCCCAGCACGGCGAGGGCCTCGGGCGGGTTGCCGGCGGCGATGATCTCCCGCCAGGCGGCGACCAGCTCCGGGTGGGTGTCGAGGCACATCACGCGGATGACGAAGGCCATCGCCCGGAAGGTGTCGCCGCCGGTCCAGGCGGGATTGTAGACGAGCGGGTTGTCGCCCTCGTAGGGCGCGACGTCGGGGTCGGACCGCTTGGCGCGCCACTCCTCGCGCGCGTAGAAGTCGCGCCGGATGGGCAGGCGCCGCAGCGCGAAGCGCTGGGGGCCGCCCTCGGCGCCGACCTTGAAGTTCCAGAGCTTCTGGCCCTCGAGCGAGAGCACGTAGTCGATGAACGCCTCGCCCACCGCGCGGTTGGGCGCGCCGCGGAGCAGCGCGATCGGGTCGGGCGAGAGCACGGTGCCGTCGGGCGGCGAGTAGTAGCCGAGGCGCTTGCGCCCGCTCCGCGCGCTCGCGCTCTCCTCCTGGTAGCGGCCGTAGAAGTCGATGCACATGCCGACGGCGGAGTTGCCGTTGAGCACGTCGATGGGCGGCTTCTGCGAGGAGTCGGTGAAGTAGCGCGCGTTGGCCCCGATGCGCTGGATGACCGACAGGCCGCGCTCCCAGCCGCGGCGCACGGCCTCCTTCTCCAGCTCGGCCCGCGGGCGCCCGGTCTCGCGCGCGAGGCGCTCCCACTCGAGGTACATCTGCTGCTGGATGACGTTCTCGAAGGCCTTGGCGATGGAGCTGCTCTTGGTCGGGTCGCACAGCGCGACCTCGCCGACGTAGGCCGGGTGCGCGATGTCCTCCCAGTGCCGCGGCGGCTCGCGGATGCCGAGGCGCTCCAGCGAGTCGTGGTTGTAGAGCATGCCGTAGCTGCTGAGCACGGCCCCGATCCAGCGGCCCTGCGGGTCGAGGTAGGGCTCGCCGGTGAAGCTCGCGGGGATGACCTCGTCCTTGAACCACTCCGGGTGCCGGCGCATCACCCCCGAGTCGACGATGCGCCCGGCGCTGGCCTGCCGGATGAAGTCGAAGGTGCCGCCGCCGAAGAAGACGTCGATCCCGCAGCCCACCTCCGAGGCGAGGAACGCCTGCCGCGCCTCGCGCGCCGCGGCCGGGGCGTCGGCCGGGAGCCGGTGGTTGGTGAACGCGCCCTGCACCTCGGAGCTCCAGGGCTTGCCCAGCACCTTGGTCCAGTGGTTCTGGAAGGACTGCACGTACTCCGACTCGAGGAAGCGCGTGATCTCGCTCGTGCCGCCGATCACCCGCCAGTCCACCTGCACCGTGCGGCCGGTCCGCGCGCGCCACCACTCCGCGAAGCCCTGCGCGTACTCGGAGCGGATGGCCTCGTTGTGGGGCGTGATGATGACGACCGTGTCGTCGGCGCGGCCGATGGTGCGCTGCTCCGTGCGGAGGGCGAACGGCAGCGCCACCACCGTGACCAGCGCGAGGAGGATCAGGGCCCGGCTCATGCGCGCGGATCAGGACGTGAGCACCACGACGTCCTCGGGCGCGGCCGCGGCGAAGAGCTCGCCGCGCGCGGAGCCGTCCACGAACCGCGGGTTGCGCTCGAATATCTTCAGCTTGGTCCCGTTGCCCGAGGTCACGAAGTCGTACTGCGCCACCTCGCCGAGATAGACCGAGTCGCCGATGCGGCCCCGCACGCAGTTGCGCGGCTCGGCGTCGCGGTGCAGCTCCCAGCATTCGGGCCGGACCGAGACCGTCACCTCGGCCCCGACCGCCGGCGGCTTGGTCGGGTCGCCGAGGATGCCGTCGAAGCGGCCGATGGGGGTCTCGACGGTGACCGACTCGCCGGCGATGCCGAGCACCGTGCCGGGGACGAAGTCCGTCTCGCCGATGAAGTTCGCCACGATCCGGCGCGTCGGGCGCTTGTACACCTCGCGGGGCGTGCCGACCTGCAGGATGTGGCCGTGGTCGAGGATCGCCATGCGGTCGGCGATCGAGAGGGCCTCCTTCTGGTCGTGGGTCACGTACACGGTCGTGAGCTGGAACTCCTTGCAGACGCGCCGGATCTCGGTGCGCATCTCGAGGCGGAGCTTGGCGTCGAGGTTGGAGAGCGGCTCGTCGAGCAGGAGGCAGCGCGGCCGGATGACGAGGGCGCGGGCGAGCGCCACGCGCTGCTGCTGGCCGCCGGAGAGCATGTTCGGCTTGCGGTCGGCGTACTTCTCCATGCGGACCGAGGCCAGCGCCTCGTCCACCCGGCGCCGGATCTCGTCCGCCGGGACCTTGCGCTCGTGGAGGCCGAAGGCGACGTTCTCCGCCACGCTCAGGTGCGGCCAGAGCGCGTAGCTCTGGAACATCATTCCCGTGTTGCGCTTGTGCGGCTCGAGGCGGGTCACGTCCTCCTCGCCGAAGAGGATGCGGCCCTTCTCGGGGATGTAGAACCCGGCGAGGCTCCGCAGCAGCGTCGTCTTGCCGCAGCCGCTGGGGCCGAGCAGGAAGAAGAGTTCGCCGGGGCGGATGGTGAGGTCGAGACCGTGCAGGGCGACCACGTTGCCGAACTGCTTCGTCAGTTGCTGGACCTGGATGGAGATCATCGGGCGCGCGAGGCCGGCAGGCAACCCACCGCCCCCGGCCAAGTCAAAGGGAAAGCCCGCCGCGGCGCGCATCGTCACGGTTGCCAAGCCGCCGGGCGTCCGGTTGAAACGCGCATGGCCCGACCCAAGCCCGCCCCGGAACTCAAGCACCTCGACCACATCCTCGTCAGCGAGACCGCCATCCGCCGCCGCGTCTCCGCCCTCGCCGAGGAGATCAACCGCGCCTACCGCGGCCGCGACCTGACGGTCATCGCCATCGTCAACGGCGCCATCATCTTCACCGCCGACCTCCTCCGCCGCCTCCGTTCCCCCCTGCGCCTCGACTGCATCCGGGCCGCCAGCTACCATGCCGGCACGGCGGCGTCCGGCAAGCCGGTCGTCGTGGACAACCTCAAGCTCGACCTGACCGGGCGCGACGTGCTGCTCGTCGACGACATCCTCGACACCGGCAACACCCTCTCCGCCGTCCACCAGCTCCTCCTCGCCAAGGGCGCCGCCTCGGTCCGCACGTGCGTGCTGCTCGACAAGAAGGCGCGCCGCGTCGTGCCCTTCGAGGCGGAGTACGTCGGCTTCGAGATCCCCAACGAGTTCGTCGTCGGCTACGGCCTCGATTTCAACGAGCGCTACCGGAACCTCCCCTGCATCGGCGTCCTCAAGCCCAAGTACTACCGGGGCGAGATCTGAGCCCGTCACCGGGCCCGACCCGACGTTCTTCGAAGCGCAAGGACGAGGTGAACCTCCACCATCGCGGGAGGCGCGCCACCTCCGGTCGTTCTCTCTTCCCACGGATCATCACGGATGGAGGCGGATGAAGCGAGTCCGCCTGATGCCAGTTTTGGCTTGGGATGAGACCCCGGTGGGTTGCAGGGCCACAGCTCGATCCCCACGCTCTGGACTTGCGCACGCGACGCCTCTGCACGTGGCCCCCCATGCCGTAACGGGCATCTGCCGCGCCCGACGGTCCTCGTGGCCACGGATCACGCGGATGGAGACGGATGGAATCCGTGTGATCCGTCTCGATCCGTCCTATCCGTGAGGGAAAAAACGACCAAGGCCGGATGGACCCGAGGATGGCGCCCAACCGTCGCCCGAACCGCTCCAAGAGGATCCCTGTGCGCCGTCATTGGTACGATCGGGAAGCATCCGGGCGATCCGTGGCCAAGGACAGGCCCGAGAGCGTGACGAAGCACCGAACTCCGCGAGACCTTCAGCGGCGGACGAGTCGCCCCCCGCGGCCGGCGCATGCCGGGGCCGAAAATGCCTTGCGCCGCACCCGGGCGGCCGTTTCCTCTCGGGGCTCACCTCCGGAGAGATGGCCGAGTGGCTGAAGGCACAGCTTTGCTAAAGCTGCATAGGGGAAACCCTATCGAGGGTTCGAATCCCTCTCTCTCCGCCATCGCCACCGGCGCGGGCGGCTCGACGAAGTCGCGGGCGACCGCACCGCGGACGCCGAGGAGGTATCCGGACGAAGCCCTCGGCATCGGGGGCGCCGCCTCGAACGGAGCGAACCAATCCCTCCCACTCCGCCATCATCTCGGGCGAGGGCGGCGCAACAGGGTCCATCGCCCAGGGACGACCGGGAATGTTACCGTCTGCCGACCAATCATTTGACGCTGCCGGCGGACGCAGGTAGGCGTGGCGCGGGAAACAGCGCATGCCGGAGGAACCGCCACTTGGCCCACGTTCGCCGCACGGGAGGACACCTCCGGTCCGCCGGCGCCTCGGCGTCCGGCTGCTCGGCGCGCTGCTCGTCGCCAACGCGCTGCCCGCCAAGCCCCCGAAGGCGACGGAACCGTTCACGCTGCGCGACCTCGAGGAGGCGACGCTGACGCCCGGGCAGTTCGCCGACCTCTTCGAGCACTTCGACTTCCTCTACCTGCCCCACATCCAGCCTCCGGAGCGCTTCCTCGCCGGCCGGCGCGGCGACTGCGACGACTACGCGGTGCTCGCGAGCCACGTGCTCGGCCGGCAGGGCTTCACGACGCGCATCGTCCAGATCCGGCTCGTCGGCACGAACGTGGACCACGCCGTCTGCTACGTGGACGAGAAGAAGGTCTATCTCGACTACAACAACCGCCGGTTCACCTTCAACCTCGAGCGCAGCCGGCCCTTCATCCGCGACATCGCGGAGAAGGTCGCCGCTTCCCTCGAGCGCAACTGGACCACCGCCTACGAGTTCACCTACTCCTACGCCGACCGCCGCAAGCGGACGGTGCGGGTGGTGGTGAAGACCGACGACCCCGCCCGCGACCCGGACCGCCCCGCCCCGCCCCCACCCTGACGCCATGAACCCCGCGAAAGAGACCCTCCTGCGCCGCGTCCACGCCCTCTTCCTGGTGATGCTCGCGGTCACCGTTGCCGTGGCCCTCGCCGCTATGCGCGCGCTCACCCGCGCGCAGGTCGGCGCCGACTGGGTGAACCAGACCCACGGGCTCATCTACGAACTCGACGGCATGGCCGGCAGCCTGCGCTCGGGGGAGGGACACCTCCGCACCTTCGCCCTGACCGGCGACGCCCCGGACCTGGCCGCGGCGCGCGCCGAATTCGGCGCCGTCCTCGACCACCTCGCCGTCGCCCGCGCCGTGCTCAAGGACGACGCGGCCGCCGCGGACGCGCTCGCGACGCTTGAGCGCACGGCCGGGCGGCGGCTCGAGTTCGCGGACGCCGTCGAGTCCGCCCGCGCCGCCGCCGCCCCCGGCGACCTGCGCGCGCTCATCCAGCGCGACACGGCCGCCGCCGCCTCGGCGGCGTTCCTGCGGGAGGTGGAGCGGCTGCGGAACCGGCAGTTCGAGCTCCTGAGCGAGCGCGACCGCGACTCCTACCGGCAGGTCCACGACACCCGCTGGGTCCTCGGCGCCGGCGTGGTCGCCAACCTCCTCCTCGCCGTCGGCGTCGCCTGGCTCGTCCGCGACGACCTCGCCCAGCGCCGCCGCCTCGCCGCCGCGCTCCAGGCCGCCAACGACTCCCTGGAGCAGCGCGTGCGCGAGCGCACCGCGGAGCTTTCCTCCGCCAACCAGCGCCTCGCCGCCGAGAACCGCTCGCGCCAGTGGACCGCCCTCTCGCAGGAGCACCAGCTCCGCTACCACCAGCTCATCGTCAACGCGGTGAGCGACCTGGTCTTCGTCCTGACCAAGGAGCTCACGGTCACCCGCATCAATCCCGCCGTGGCGCACGCCACCGGCCTCGACGAGGAATCCGTGCTCGGCCAGCCGCTGACCCGCCTCGTCGGCTTCCCCGACCCCGGAGGCGCGGAGGCGCTGAAGCGCGCCCTGCGCGACGGCCGCGAGCATTCCGCGGACTCCCTCCTCACCCCGCCGCAGGGCCCCCCGCGGCCCACCCGCCTCAGCCTCGTGCCCCTCCGCGACCAGGACCAGGTCGTCGGCGGCATCGCCATCATCCACCTCTCCCTCCACGATTCCTCCCGCCCATGAGCAAGCTCATCCTCCACGTCGACGACGAACCCGAAATCCGCGAAGTCCTGCAGGCCGCGCTCGAGGACGAGGGCTACCAGGTGGTCGGCGCCGCCGACGCGCTCGAGGCCGCCAAGCTGCTCGCGGACCGCCAGCCCGACCTGCTGATCGCCGACATGCAGCTGACCGACCGCGACGGGTTGGCCATGATCCGCGAGTTCCGCGGGCGCCAGCCCGGCCTCAAGACCATCCTGCTCACCGGCGTGCTGATCGATCCGCGCGTGGCCCGCCGGACCCTCGGGGAGCACGTGGACGCCTACGTCGCGAAGACCACCTCGCTGACCGAGATCCTGGCCGAGATCCGGCGGCTCCTCGGCGCCTGACGCCCGTGGAACCCCTCAGCGCCAGCCCTGCGCCTCGGCCGCGGTCAGCGCGTCCGCGAGCGGCCCGAGGTAGGGGTGCCAGAGGCGCTCCCACTCGAGGCTGACCGGACCCGCGAAGCCGTCGCGGCGGAGCACCTCCAGCAGCGCGGCGAACGGGAACTCGCCCTCGCCGGGCGCGACGTAGGTCCACGGGAACCGCTCCGAGGGCCGGCGCACCGCGTCCTTCACGTGGACGTGGCGCACGTGCGGGCCCGCCAGCTCCCACGTGCGCCGCGGGTCCTCGCCGCCCTTGAGCCAGGTGTTGAAGGTGTCCCAGAGCACCGCCGCGCCGCCCGACGCCGCGCCGAACTCCGCGATGGCCGCACCCGTGAAGAGCGTGTCGTGGGTCTCCACGAGCAGGTCGCAGCCCCAGCCCTCCGCCCGCCGCCGCTCCCGCCACCAGCCGATGGTCGCGAGCAGCGGCGCGAGCCCGCCGGGCCCCGCCCCGTCGAACACCCGCAGCCAGCGCACGCCGAGGCCCTCCGCCCACGGGACGAACGCGAGGAACTCCTCCCGCTCGGCCGGGCCCGCGGTCGCGAGGGTCAGCGAGGTGCTGAGCACGGCCACGCGGCCCGCGCGCGGCCCGAGCCGGGCGGCGAGCGCCGCCGGCGTGCCGTCGCGCTCCGCCAGCAAGGCGGGCAGGTCGAGCCGGCCCTCGAGGGCGCGGAGCTCGACGCCGTCGACGCCCCGCGCGGCGGCGAGGTCGAGCACCGCGTCGAGCCCGAGGTCCGGGCAGCCGAGCGTGGAGAACGCGCGGCGCACGCGGTCAGCGGCCGAGGTACTTGTCGCGGCCGCGCACGAGCGCCTCGATCTTCCGGTCGGAGACGGAGCGCTTGAGCATCCAGAAGCCGCAGTCGGGATGGACCCACTTCACGCGGCCCGCGCCGACCTTCCGCTCCACCGCCTCGAGGCGCGCGGCGATCTCGTCGGGGGTCTCGATGTGGTTGACCTTGATGTCCACGACGCCGACGCCGAGCGCGATCCTGCGGTCGATCTTCTTGAGCGCGTCCAGGTCCGACGCCGGGCGGTGCGCCAGCTCGAGGACGAGGTGGTCGCAGTGCAGGGCGTTGAGGAACTCGACCAGCGCGGCCCACCGGCCGGCCTGGATCGTCTGGCCGCCGTAGTTGCCGAAGCAGAAGTGCACGGCGCGCTCCGTGCCCGGGTCGATCGCGTCGAGCACGCGGTTCATCGCCTCGGCGGCGAGCGGCGCGTCCTTCGGGTTGCCCGGGATGTTCGCCTCGTCCACCTGCACGCAGGCCGCGGGCAGACCCGGCATCTGCGCCGCCAGCACGTCGGCGATCGCGAGCGTCAGCGCGCGGAAGTCGCGGTAGTGGTGGTCGAGCAGCGTGCGGGAGAGCATGTAGGGGCTCGTCACCGTGAACTTGAACGCCCCGCCCGCGACCGCGGCGGCGCGCTGGCAGTCGGCGAGGAGGTTGAGCGAACCCTCGCCGAGCGGACCGGTGACGACGCCCGCCGGCTTCCGGCGGAAGCCCATCGGCGAGTGCCGCGCGAACTCCTCCGTGACGGAGCGGCCGACCACGGACGAGATGCCGGCCATCGGGCGGATGAAGTACTCGATCATGCCGTTCGTGTCGGGGTGGTTGACGTCGAAGCGGTAGAGCTCGCCGTCGGTCGGCAGGTCGATGCCGGCCTGGCGCTGGAGGTCGAACACCACCCGCGTCGCGTCCACCACCGCCTGCTCGCTCGGCAGCGCCTGCAGCCACTCCGGCACCGGGTAGGAGCCGACCGTGGTCGTGAGGATGCGGGGCGACTTCGGCAGGCCGGGACCGGCCGGCCTGGACTTCACCGCCGCGGGGCGGAGGCCCGCCGCGGCCGCGAGGGCGCGCGCCGGCTTCTTGGAATTCGATTCAGAGGGGAGGCAGTTTTCGCACATGGGGGTAAGGGGAAGGCGGCCGCGCGACGCGATGTCCGGCGGCGCAGGGTGGACGCCGACGCAAACTGCCAGCGCGGACGGGGCCGCCGCAAGCCCGGTCCGCGGGGGACCCCGCCGGCCGCGGGCGCGGCGCCGGGCCGGGGCACGAGGTCATGCGCGCGTCTCCGCCGTCAGCCACCGGCGCAGCTGACGCTGGAACAGGTTCGCCAGGGTGTCGCCGGGCGTGACGAGCACGCCCCAGCCGCCGCGCCCGGGGTTGATCGGCACCTCGCGGGGCACCTGCAGCTCGCACATCCGCCGGTCCTCGTCGAGGACCCGCGTGGCGAACTCCATCTGCGCCTCCGGCGGAGGGCCCGCGAAGCCCGGGGAGATCGCGATCGCCCAGAAGCAGGTGCAGCTCTCGCGCGTGTTGGGCGACGGAATGTGGACCAGCACCCGCTCGTCGCCGTCGGGGAAGGACTGCCGGATGGTCGTGAAGTTCGGCAGGTGGCCGCGCTGGGTGCGGCGGTGCGCGCTCTGGAGCTTGCCCGGCAGCTCGTGCCCGGTCTGCAGCGCGGGGAACGGCGCGTCCATCCGGTAGCCGCCGTCGGCCGTGGCCTCGACGTCCATCTCCGGGATGCGCGGGTCCGCGCACTTCCCCAGCGTCGTGCGGTGCGCGAAGGCGAAATGGGTCATGTCGAGGTAGTTCTCCACCTCGCGCCGCCAGCCCGCGGCGAAGCGCATCGGCTCCCCGACGCGGAACGTCCAGCGCGCGTCCTCGAACTCCGGCACCTCCGGCAGCTCGTGCGTCGTGCCGTCCGCGAGCGGCGCGCCGTCGAGCTTCACCCACACCATCCCGTAGCGCTCCCGCACCGCGTAGGTGCGGAGGTGGGAGAGCGCCAGCTTCTCGGGGTTCGGCTCGACCAGCGAGGGGATCGACCGGCAGGAGCCGTCGGCCCCGAAGGTCCAGCCGTGGTAGGGGCAGGTCAGCGCGCCGTCCTGGACGCAGCCGGCGGACAGCCGGGCGCCCTTGTGCGGGCAGGCGACGTCGGCCGCGAGCAGCTCGCCGGTGGCGAATCGGGCAATCACCAGCTCGGTCTCGAGCAGCGTGTAGCCGGCCACCCGGCCGGGCGCGAGGTCGCGGGCGTTGGCCACCGGCTGCCAGGTGCGCCGCAGCATGGAGACGACATGGTCCTCGGTCAGCATCGTGGAGCCGCCAGCCTAGCACGGCCGGCGCCGGCTGTCGTGGCATCGGGGGCGATGCGCACTGGCGTTTCGGGCAATGCCGGGCCAGCCTCGCGGCATGCTCGAGCCCCGCGCCGTCGTCCCCGTCCCGGTCCGCCTCCCCGCCGCCGGCGTCTTCGTGCTGGAGAGCCACCACGACCGCGCGTTCCGCATGGCGCCCACGGCCGAGGCCTTCGCCAAGGTCCTCCACCCCACCGCGGGGGCCGGCTGGGTCGTGCGCGGCGGACGCCGCACGCCGCTGGCGCGGGGCGACGTGGTGTACGTCCCGCCGGGGGAGACGCACCACCTCGAGGACGACGGCGCGCGGCCCCTGTCCCTCTACGTCCTCTGCGCGCGCGACCCGGCGTCCGACGGCCCGCGGGGCTTCCGGCGGTTCCCCGCCCCGCTGTGGGCCGCGGAGGTCCGCCAGCTCTTCCGCCACCTGCTGCACGAGCAGACCCTCGGCCGCGCCGGCCACGAGCTCATCCTGCGCGGCCTCGCCTGGCAGCTGCTGGGCTTGGTCCGGCGCGCGCAGGCCGGCGACCCCGCGGCCCCCGCCGCCGGCGGGGCCGACGTCACCGCCGCCCGCGTCGCCGGCTACGTGCGGGAGCTGGAGCGCACGTTCTTCTCGGCCCAGGGCATCGACGGCGCCGCCCGGCGCGTCGGGCTGAGCCGGCGCCGCTTCACGCAGGTCTTCCGCCAGGTCGCCGGCGAGACGTGGCACGCCCGGCTGCAGCGGCTCCGGCTCGCGCACGCCCGCCGCCTGCTGGCGGAGACGCCGCGCTCGGTCGCCTCGATCGCCTTCGAGTGCGGCTTCGAGGACCTCAGCACGTTCTACCGCGCGTTCCGCGCGGCGGAGCGCCTCAGCCCGCTCGCGTGGCGGGCGGCCCGGGCCGGCGGCCCCAGCGGTGGTGGATCGCCTCGAGCACGCCGAACTGGTCGGTGAGCAGGCCCTCGTAGCCGCAGGGACGGTCGTCCCAGTACCGCCAGTCGACGCCGCTCTGGTTGCCGCCGAAGACCCGCGCCTCCGCGAAGCCGACGCAGAGGCGTCCGAGCAGGTGGTCCGCCTCGCGCCGCAGGCCGTAGCGGTAGAGCGCCATCACGAGGTGGCGCGCCTGCGCGTGGGTGCGGCCGCCGTTCTGGTAGTAGCCCAGCGGGTAGCCCTGCATGATGTCCGCGAGGTCGTGGTCGGGGATGGGCCGGAGGTTGCCGGGCATGCCGAGCGCCGGGTCGGGCATCCCCACGCGGTCCATCTCCGCGAGGAGCCGGCGCAGCACGGCGCGCGCCTCGTCGTCGCCGAGCAGGCCGGCGGCGATCGCCGCGCCGTTGACCGGGAGGAAGCAGTAGTCGTGCAGCCGGTTCTCGCGGCAGCGCCACCCGGCCAGCCACCCGGTGGCCTCGTTCCAGAAGGCGCCCCGGTAGTTGGCGTGCAGCCAGGCGGCCCAGCGCTCGAGCGCCGCGGCCTCGTCCGCGTCGCCGAACCGGCGCAGGCCGGACGCGAGCCGTCCGAGGGCGCCGTAGAGGATGGCGTTGGCGAAGGCGTCCTTCCACCCGAACGAGATGACGTCGAACCAGCACGTGCTCCACTGCGACGTGCCCGAGACCCCGGTGCGGTGGTGGCTCTCGATCAGGCCGTCCCCGTCGAGGTCGCGGTCGCGCGCCGCCGCGAGCTTTCGCCGGATGTGCGGCCGGAACTCGCGGTACCACGGGACCGTCGCCGCGTCGGTCAGGTAGTCGCCCAGGCCCCGCAGCGCCGACGCGCCGGTCATCAGGTACTCGTCGTCGGCGTCGTGCGACGCGCCGTCCTGCAGAAGGCGCCCCGCCGCGTAGCCGGGTCCGCCGGTGAGCCAGCGCTCGAGCGAGTAGCGCACGAGCTCGTGGGCGGGGAAGCCCGGCAGGATCTCCCCCGCGGGCAGCGCCACGGCCGCCCACGTGTCGAGGCAGATCGGGCAGTGCATCGAGGCGCCGTTGTTGCTGAGGGTCGCCGTGTCCGCGCGGAAGGTGAGCGCCGTCAGCTGCGTGCGCGCCAGCGCCCGCCGCACGACCGCCGGGGTCCCGGGCCTGAGGCCGAGGCGCGGCCGGACGGGCCGCAGCGCGAAGACCGCGCGGTGCGTGCCGGCCTTGAGCCGGTGGAGCCCCTCGCGCGTCGGCTCCTCGCCGACCTTGAGCTCGAGGATGTTGAGGTCGTGGGCGCGGAAGCAGTCGCTCCGCGCCCGGCCGTCGCCCGACCGGAGGTCCACCCGCCAGCTGCCGAACCGCGGCAGGGTCAGCAGCGCGGGCAGCCGCACCGCCCCGCCCTCCCCCTCCTCGATGAGGCGGCCGAGGACGTGGGAGGGGGTGACGCTGTTGCGCAGGCCGATCGTCCACGCCGCGCTGTGCCAGGCGAGGGAGGAGCGGGCCGCGGTGCGCTCCACCGCGCACGTCAGCCCGCGCGGGCCCACCCGCCACGCGAGCCGGTAGCGCTGGCCGCCGGCGCGGAAGGCGTAGGTGACCGTCGCGCCGCGCACCGTGCACTCGCCGTCGAGCGCGCAGCGCACCACGGGCGCGAGCGCCGGCGGCACGCCGAGCCCGTGCAGCTGCGGGCCCTGGGAGTGGAGCGGCGGGCGCAGGTTGAGGACGTTTACGGACCGGTTCGCCGCGTCCTCGCTGCCGAGCCCGAGGAACGAGAAGCCCGGCCGCGAGAGGCAGAAGCCGACCTCGAAGTCCCGCGTCCGGTAACGCACCTCGCCGTCCCCCCGCGTCGCCGTCACGCCCGCGGGCAGCCGGGCGAGGTCGACGGGGCCGACGCGCAGCAGGCGCTCGTGGCGCGGGGCGAGCGGGTCGACGAGCTCGCCCTCCAGCACGAAGGCGGAGAGGGCGAGGTTCCAGGGCGTCCAGCCGCCGTCGATCCCCGAGCTGCGCAGCTCGATGATCACCCCGGTCGTCTCGACCCGGGGCAGGCGGAACCACTGCACGGCGCCCGGCACGTTCGCCGTCATCCCGCGGCGCGCGGCCAGCTCCCGCCACCGGCCCCCGACCCACGCCAGCAGGCGGAAGCCCGTCACCCAATCCAGGTCCTGCCGGCTGCCGCACTTGTGGTAGCCCTGACCGCGGCGGATGCCGAGCCGGTGCAGCCGGGCGCGACCCTGGAGGCGCACGACGCGCTGGTGGATGATGCGTCTTTTGGGCAAAGACGACTCGCCCGCGCCGCGGGCCGTCCAGACCGCGCGGCCGGCGTCGAGCCGCCGGTTCACGAAGAGGTCGCCCATCGGCGGCTCGAGGTCGGTGATCTGGAGGAGGTCCTGCGGCATGGGAGAGGGGGGATCCGCCGGCCGCCGCGCCGCCGGCGCCGCGGACCCGCGGGGGCGCCGGACGCCGGCGCCGCTCGCGTCCGGGGAGCGCGATACTACGGGCCCGCTCCCACCCCTGAAATGCAAATCTTGGGAAACGTTGTGTGTTCCTTGGCGGGACGCCGCGAATGCGGTTGCCAGCCCCGCGCGGGCTTCCACCGATGGGCGGCATGTCCTCCGCCGCTGCCCCCACGCCCAGGCTGACTTCCGTCCTCCACCCCGCGCCGGCCGAACCCGCCGAGGTCACCGCCGCCCGCGAGCTCGCCCGCCTCACCGGCGCCGCGCTGGCCGCCGGCGCCGGCCGCGGCGTCACCGTCGCCCTCGCGCGCCGCGGCCTGCCCGCGGGCCTCCCCCCGCAGGCCCGGGATTCGTTCGCGTGGATGTGGCTGCGCCTCGCGGAGGACGGCACGGGCGAGGTCTGCGCCACGCACGGCTCGTTCCTCTACGCCGCGGTGCGGCTGCTCGCGCCGGGCGTCTCCGACCTGACCCGCGAGAAGCTCGCGCGGGGCGTCTGGCTGCCGGCCTCGTTCGGCTGGCACCGGCCCCACTGGGACGCCTGCTACACGCAGTACTGGCGGTCGGCGCGCGGCTTCGACCCGGAGCGCTACGCGGCGGCGCTGGCCGAGACCGGCTTCACCCACCTCGAGGTCAACGGCCTGCAGGCGCACATGCCCTTCGAGGACGGCGTGGCGTGGGAGTACTACCCGCAGTTCTACACCTACGCCCCGGGCTTCAACCACTTCGTCGACACGCCCCTCACCCGCGGCCTCTGGCCGACGCTCTACCTCGACGCCAACCTCAACCACCTGCGCCAACTGGCCGACACCGGCCGGCGCTACGGGCTCAAGCCGGGCGTCTGCATGTTCGAGCCGCGCACGATGCCGGAGCGGTTCTTCGCCAAGTACCCGACGCTGCGCGGCGCCCGCGTCGACCACCCGTTCCGCTCCCGCCTGCCGCGCTACACGATGGCGCAGGACCACCCGATCGTCCGCCGCCACTACCGCGAGGCGCTGCAGAAGCTGATGCGGGCCGTCCCGGACCTGAGCTACATGTCGGTCTGGACGAACGACAGCGGCGCGGGCTTCGAGCACACCGCGTCGCTCTACGTCGGCCGCAACGGCGGCCCGTACATGATCCGCGAGTGGCGCAACCACGACAAGGTCGCCCAGGCCGCCGGCGAGAGCATCTGCCGCTACCTGCGCAACCTCCAGACCGCGGCGGCGGAGATCAACCCGGACTTCGACGTCATCCTGCGCATCGAGCCCTTCAAGGTGGAGCACGAGCACATCAAGAAGGGCATGGGTGGCCACGTCACGTGGGAGGCCCCCTCCCTCCTCGTGCGCGGCTACGACGTGCCCTACTCCCACCCGCGCTACCCGGAGAACCGGGCCGTCGCGGGCTCGCTCTTCCACACGGGGATGGACCCGGCCGAGCGCGAGACGCTGGTCGCGTCGCGCGCCGCCGGGGTGGAGCCGGTGCTGCACTACTCGGCGTCGAGCGTGATGAACCACGAGCCCCTGCTCGGCCTGCCGTTCCCGCGCCTGGTCCACCGCAAGCTCACCGCGGTCCGCGAGACCGGCCTCGCGCGCGTCAGCGCCCTCGGCGGACTGACCAACGCGGCGAAGGCGCCGTACTGGCCGAATCCCGTCGCCATCCGCGCGGCGCAGTTCTTCCCGCAGAAGCCGATCGAGGACGTGCTGACGGAGTTCGCCACCGGCCTCGTCGGCGCCGCGCACGCGCCCGCGCTGACCCGCGCCTGGGCCGACTTCGAGGAGGCCCTCAGCTGGCAGCCGATGGTCGGGCTCTACTGCGCGTTCGGCTTCTGCTGGCAGCGCACGTGGGACCGTCCCTTCGTGCCGGACCTCGAGGCCGTGCCGGCCGCGGAGCGCGAGTACTACGAGCGCCACGGCTGCTTCCAGCACAACAACCCCGGCCTGAACGACCTCGGGAAGGACGTGCTCTTCGACCTCATCACGAAGGAGTCCGGCGGGAAGATGGCGGCCGACATGGACACCCACGTCCTCGCGCGCCTGCGCACGCTCCTCGCCTCGCTCCAGGCGACGATCGACGCCGCCACCGGCGACGTCCGCACCGTCTTCACCGACCTGCGCGACCGCGTGCGCGCCTACCTCCACTGGGTCACGAGCCTCCGCAACGTCTGCGCCTGGTGCGAGTGCGTCTACGGCTACCTCGACGCCGCCGATCCGGCGACGAAGGACGCCTGCGAGCGCCAGCTGCAGGCCGCCATCGACCTCGAGCTGGCCAACATCCGCGGGCTCATCGAGCTGCTCGAGACGACGCCCCACGAGGTGCTCGTCCTCTCCGGCGTCGGCGAGAGCACGTTCCTCTACGGCGAGAACCTGGTGGAGCACCTCCGCACCAAGCTCCGCCTGACCGAGAAGTACCGCCACGCCAAGCCGCGCATCGACCGCGAGATCTACTGGCGCCCGATCCCGGGCACCCAGTGGCCCGAGGGCTGGAGCGCGACGACCGGCTGACGCGCCCGCGGCTCAGCGCGCCGCCGCGTGCGGCACGCGGCGGAGCTTCGCCACGTCGTAGCCCCAGCCCCGCAGGCGCTCGACGTGCGACGCGTAGTCGGACTCGGGGATCGTGGGCGTGCGCGCCATGATCCACACGTAGTCGCGCGCGTTGCGCGCGATGATCGTCTGCGTGTAGCCGGCGTCGAGGTGCGCGACGAGGAACTCCGCCTTGATCGGCCAGACGAACTGCATGCCCCAGGTCGCGTTGGTTGCCCGGTCGCGCACGAAGCCCGTCGGCGTGTAGCGCTTGGCCGGCCCGTCGTGGGCCCCGGCGCGGAAGGTGAACGTCGTCGCGATCGTGCCGTCCGCCGCCAGCGCGTAGCTCTCCACCGCGTCGTAGGCCTTCCGCTCGATGAAGGTCGGGAGGTGCGCGATCACGTACCAGTCGCCCATGAAGCGCGGCAGGTCCACCCGCGGCACCGTCGGGATCGGCGGACGGGACGGCGCGGACGCGCAGCCGGAGGCGAGGACGCCGAGCAGGAGGGCGGGCAGGAGGCGGTGCATCGCCGGAGCTACGCGGCAGCGTCCGCGGCGGATGCCGCCGTCACTTGCCGCGCACGCGGCGGCGGTACTCCGACGGGGTGGCGCCGATCTCCTGCTTGAAGGCCTTGGAGAAGTGGAAGACGTCGCAGAACCCGAGTTCGTCCGCGATCTGCTTGAACGAGCGCTGGCCGTGGAAGATCGAGGCGCAGGCCCACTCGAGGCGGCGCCGCTTCTGGTAGCGGCCGGGCGACTCGCCGCTCAGCGCCGCGAAGCGCTTGCGGAAGTTCTCGTAGGTCAGGCCGACCCGGCGCGCCGCGTCCTGGGGGGCGACCCACCCCGTGGGACTGCGGTCGCCGAGCAGGCGCAGGCTCTCGTCGAACCACGAGTCGCGCCCCGCCCGCGCCGTCTCCGCCTCGGCCGCGAGCATGTCGGACACCACCCGGAGGAACCGCCCGAAGGCGCGCAGCGCGTCGCCCGCCCGCGGCGCCGGGTCGCGGGTGAAGACCTCGGACAGGCGCTGCTTCCAGTACTCGGGCGACCCGAGCCGGAGCACCGGGCGTCCCGGGTCGAGGAGCCCGACGCGGCGCCAGAGGACGAACTGCGGGCCGTCGAACACGCAGTAGACCTGGGTCCACTCGCCGCTGGCGGACGGCCCGTAGGCGTGGGCGATCTCGGGGAAGACCACGACCACGTCGCCCGGCACGAGGTCGGCCTGGTGCCCCCGGGCGTCGCGGTAGTAGCCCGTGCCCTCGACCATCAGCATGAGGGTGAAGTGCCGCAGCGTGCGCATGCGCGCGGGGTCGAGCCCATGCACGTTTTGGAGCAGGCCGGCGAGGAGGAGGTCGCCCGCCGGCGTGCGCAGGGGATTCTCCAGCCACGGCTGCGCGCGGTACTTCGGGAAGAGGGGCACGGCTCCCAAATTTTCCATGAGTTCTCCCACTTCAACCATTTAATGCCCGTCCGCCCCCGTGTAGCGTGGGCCCATGAGCACCACCTCCACGCTGCCCCAGCTCTATTCGTTCGGCCACGCCCTCGACATGGCGGAGGACAAGGTCGGCCTGCTCCGCGACTCCAGCGACGCGGCCGACGACGTCGAGGAGCTCCGCCGCCGGGTGGCGGAGGACGGCTACCTCTACCTGAAGGGCTACCTCGACCGCGACCAGGTCCTCGCGGCGCGCGCGAGCCTGACGGAGCGGCTGGCCGAGGCCGGCGTGCTCGACCCCGCCCACCCGCACGTCGACGGCGTCTGCAAGCCCGGCTCCGGCTACGTCTTCAAGCCCGAGATCACCAACGGCAATGCGGCGGTGCAGGAGCTGCTCTACTCGGGGCGCCTGACCGACTTCTACGCCCGGCTCTTCGGCGAGCCCATCCGCCACTACGACTTCACCTGGCTCCGCGCCATCGGCCCGGGCAAGGGCACGAACCCGCACTGCGACCTGCCCTACATGGGCCGCGGCACGCACCGCCACATGACCTGCTGGCTGCCCTACGGCGACATCTCCTACGAGCTCGGCGGCCTGATGGTGCTCGAGAAGTCGCACCACCGCATGGACCTGCTCGAGCACTACGTCTACCGCGACGTGGACGCCTTCTGCGCGAACAAGCCCAAGGACGCCGAGAACGCCAAGGCGGGCAAGTGGACCTTCAGCGGCACGCTTTCGCACAACCCGCCGATGGTCCGCAACAAGTTCGGCGGACGCTGGCTGACCACCGAGTTCCGCGCCGGCGACTTCCTCACCTTCGGCATGTTCCTCGTCCACGCCTCGCTCGACAACCGCACGGAGAACCGCCTGCGCATCTCCAGCGACTCGCGCTACCAGCGCGCGAGCGAGCCGATCGACGAGCGCTGGGTCGGCGTGAATCCCCCCGGCCACTCCCTCGCCGGCAAGCGCGGCCGCATCTGTTGAAAGGGCGGTCGGCATTCAGCGCTCAGCGCTCAGCTCTCAGCTCTCAGCCAGCAGTTCGAACAGCTCGACGCCCACCTCGTCCCCTTCCTCCCTTGCCGAAGCTGAATGCTGATGGCTGACCGCTGACTGCTTCCCCCCGCTCTCCCCCATGGTCGCCCCCTCCTCCGTCCCCTCCTCCCCCTCCACCGCCGCCACGGCCCGCCTCGCGGCGGTGCAGGACATGGCCCGCCTGCAGCGGGTCCTGTTCGAGGTCGAGCGCGAGTTCCTGCGGTGCGTCACCACCGTCATCTACCGCGTCGGCGAGCCCGAGCTGAAGTACCTGCTCTGCCAGCACGCCTGGGAATCCGCCGGCCACGCGCGCTTCCTCCGGGAGCGCGGCCGCGAGATGAGCGGCTTCGGCGCCGGCGAGGCCGTGCGCGACGGCCTGCGCCGGGTCTTCACCGAGGCGGTGATGCCCGCCGACGGCTACGCCGCGCTGTCCGGCTTCTACCGCGTGCTCAAGCCCGCCCTGCTCGCCGCCTACCGGCGCTACCTGCAGGTCACGCACCACCTCGCCGACTGGCCGTCGCGCAAGCTCGTCGAGGAGTTCGTCGCCGACGAGGAGCGCCACGCGCGCGAGATGGAGCCGCACCTGCGCCCGGGCCACGAGGCCTGGGAGCGCCACCTCGCCGCGGTCCTCGCCGCCGAGGGCGGCCTGCTCGGCGACGCGCCGCGCGTCCCGCTGCCGGCGGGCGTCGGGCTCGAGTCCGCGCGGCGGACCTACCGCCACCCGGACACCTGCAGCCGCGGCCCCTACCCGACCTGCTCGAGCGTGTTCAGCCACGACCCCGACGAGACGCCCATCGTCCGCCCGTGGCTCGTCGATCCCGCGACGGACGCGCGGGTGGTGCGGCTGATGGTGTACGTCTGGCTGATGATGGAGATGGACGCGGTGGACTACCTCGCGACCGTCTTCTTCGACACGCCGGCGGCGCCCTTCGACCTCCACCACGACCTCGCGCGCCACCTCTGGGACGAGTCCCGGCACAGCGCCTTCGGCTTCCGCCAGCTGCCGAAGCTCGGCGTGGACCTGATGACGCTCGAGCACTCCCTCGACCTCTACAACATCCTCGTGCAGATGCCCCCGCACGAGCGGTACGCGATGATGACGATGGAGTTCGAGGCCGGCAGCTTCCCCACGAAGGCCGCCGTGATGGACCGCGTGCGCGAGCTGAACGACTTCGAGGCCGACACGCTCCTCGCGTTCGACCGCAACGACGAGCAGAACCACGTCCGCTACGGCCACCACTGGCTGCCGGTGATGATGCAGCTGTTCGGCGAGACGCGCCCGGTCGAGGAGTTCGTCAAGGCCACGCAGGCGCGCTTCGCCGAGATGGCGAAGGTCCACGGCGGCCGCACGCCGCACGCCCTGCCCCCCGAGCGCCGCCTCACCGGCAACAAGCTCAGGCGCCTCGCCGGCGTCGCCTGACGCGCGGCGCGCACTCGCGCCTTGCCGGGCCCCGCGCGCCCGGACCACCCTCCTTTACCCCGCATGCTGCCCCGCCCCCTGCGCCGCCTGGCGCTCGCCCTCGCCGCCTGCGCGGCCCTTTCCACGCCCGCCCTCGTCGCCGAAGACACCTCGCTCGTGTCGATCCGGGTCGAGCCCGCCCCGACGGCGGCGCCTCCGCCCGCGCCGGTCCGGGTCGCCGGCGTCGAGGTCCCGCTCGGGGCCGACCTCGCGACGCTCCCGCTGCCCGCGCTCCCCGCGGGCTTCCGCCCGGCGGCCGGCGCCGTGGTCGCGCGCGACGGCCTGTTCTACGCCGCGGGCACGGACGCCGCCGGGCGCCCGGCGCTCTGGCGCTTCGCCGCGGGCGCGTGGACGGCCCGGACCGCCCCGCCGCTCGCCGTCCTCCCGGGCGGGTCGCGCCCGCTCGGCCAGGCGCACCTCCTCTTCGCCGCGCGCGGCGCCGGCGGCGAACTGCGGTACCTCACCTACCAGAGCATCATCGACGCGTGGGCCGACCTCGGCGCCGTGGCCGTGCCCGGACCCGTCGAGTCGCTGACGCCCGCGCCCTCGGGCTTCGACCTCCGCGTGGCCGCGCCCGGCGCCGCGGCCGCCACGTTCCGCGCGACGGTGGTCATGACCAAGCGCGCGCTGCACGCCATCGACTGGGTCCTCATCGTCGTCTACCTCGCGTTCTCCGCCGGCATCGGCCTCTGGTTCTACCTGCGCGAGAAGAAGTCGAACAACACCGACTTCTTCCTCGGCGGCCGCAACATCCCGTGGTGGGCGGCCGGCCTGTCGCTCTACGCGACCGGCACCAGCGCCATCTCGTACATCGCCATCCCGGCGTACTCCTTCGCGACCAACTGGCAGCTGCTCGGGCAGAACGTCGTCGGCCTCGCGACCACCGCCTTCGTCGCCGTCTGGATCGTGCCGATGATCCGCCGCCTCGACGTGATGTCGGTCTACCACTACCTGGAGATGCGCTTCCACCCGTCGATCCGCGTCCTCGCGAGCGCGCTCAACATCGTCATCCAGCTGGGCGGCCGGATGAGCGTCGTGCTCTTCCTGCCCTCGCTCGCGCTCTCCGCCGTCACCGGCCTCGACGTGGTCTGGAGCATCCTCCTCATGGGCGTGGTCACGATCGCCTACACCCTGCTCGGCGGCATGAAGGCGGTCATCTGGACCGACGTCCTCCAGGTCTTCGTCATGCTCGGCGGCGCCTTCGTCGCCATCGGCTACGTCGTGTTCCGCATCGACGGCGGCCTGCCCGAGTTCCTCCGCATCGCGGCGGAGGGCGACAAGCTCCGGACGTTCGACTGGAGCTTCGACCTCAAGGCCGCGACGATGTGGGGCTTCATCTTCCTCGCGGTGCTCAACGTCATCACCTACCCGCAGGACCAGGTGATGATGCAGCGCGTCCTCTCGACCAAGAGCGCCCGCGAGGCGGGCTGGTCGATGTGGACGCTCGCCGCCGTCGTCGTGCCCGGGGCCCTCACGTTCTTCGCCATCGGCACCGCGCTCTACGTCTTCTACAAGCAGCACCCGGAGGCGATGAATCCGCTGCTGTCGGTGGACGCGACCTTCCCGCACTTCATCGCCGCGGAGCTGCCCGTGGGCGTCACGGGCCTGATCATCGCGGGCATCTTCGCCGCCTCGATGTCCACGCTGTCGAGCTGCATGAACTCGGTGGCGACCCTGTTGACGGTGGACTTCGTCGACCGCTTCGCCACCCGGCGCGACGAGCGCCGCAGCGTCCGCCTCGCCGAGATCTTCACCGTCGTCGCGGGCGTGATCGGCATCGGCACCGCGCTCACGCTGGCGTTCATCGACATCAAGTCGGCCCTCGACAAGTCCTTCGAGCTGGCGTCGCTCCTCGGCGGCGGCTTCGCCGGCTGCTACGGGCTCGGCATGTTCACCCGGCGCGCCAACTGGCAGGGCGCGGTCATCGGCGTCGTCGCCAGCCTTATCCTGACGTTCGTCGCGTGGCAGTTCCAACTCGTCCACTCGGTCTTCTACATGGCCATCTCGATCTTCACCTGCCTCGTCTTCGGCTATGTCGGCAGCCTCTTCTTCCCCGCACCGACGCAGTCGCTGCGGGGACTGACGATCTTCGACCCGATGGACCGCAAGGAACCGGCCGGCGGCTGAATTTTCAGTCATTTTCATCAATTTTCTGTCGCGCGGCACCGGGCTTCGCGTTTCCTCGGGCTGTTCCCATGAGCAAGGTCTATCGGGCAGCGTTGGTCGGCACGGGGTCCATCGGTGAGGCGCACGTCAACGCCGTCGAGGCGACGCAGGGTCGTGTTTCGCTCGCGGCGGCCGTGGACCTCGACGCCGGCCGCGTTCGCGCCTTCGCCGACCGGCACGGGATTCCTCAGGTCTTCACGTCGTTCGAGACGATGTTGGCGGAGGTCCGCCCCGACATCGTCCTTGTCGCCACGCCCCCCGCCCAGCACACGCCGATGAGCGTGGCCGCGATGGAGGCCGGGGCCTGGGTGCTCTGCGAGAAGCCGCTCTGCGGGTCGCTCGAGGAGCTCGACCAGATCGAGGCCGCCGAGAAGCGCACCGGACGCTACACGGCGTGCATCTTCCAGATGCGCTTCGGCTCCTCGACCGCGCACGTCAAGCGGCTCGCCGCCGCCGGCCAGCTGGGCCGCCCGCTCGTCGGGGTGTGCAACACGCTCTGGTTCCGCGACGCCGCCTACTACGCGGTGCCGTGGCGCGGCCGCTGGGACACCGAGCTGGGCGGGCCCACCATGGGCCTCGGCATCCACGCGATGGACCACTTCCTCCACCTGATGGGCGACTGGGCCGAGGTGCGCGCCCAGGCGGCCACCCTCGACCGCGCGATCGAGGTCGAGGACGTGTCCATGGCCCTCGTGCGCTTCCGCAACGGCGCCCTCGCGTCCATCGTCAACAGCGCCCTGAGCCCGCGGCAGGAGACCTACCTCCGCATCGACTTCCAGAAGGCCACGCTCGAGCTGAAGCACCTCTACGGCTACACGCGCGACCACTGGTCGCTGACGCCGGTGCCGCCGGTCGAGAACGACAGCCTGATGCAGGCCTGGCAGAGCTTCCCGTCCGACGTGGGCTCGACCCACGGCGCGCAGCTCAACGCCTTCGTGGCCGACCTGGACGCCGGGCGCCGCCCGCTCACGTCGGGCGACGAGGCGCGCAAGACGCTCGAGCTGCTCACCGCGATCTACAAGTCCTCGTTCACCGGCGAGATCGTGCGCCGCGGTTCCATCCGGCCGGGCGACCCGTTCTACGCCGCCCTCCACGGGCACCAGGCGCCGCGCCGGTCCAAGGGCCAGCCGCCGGAGCTGGGCTGACGCCCGCCATGGAGCGCGAGCCGCTCAGCGCCCGCTCGCTCGTCGGCTACCTCTGGCTCAACCGCCGGCGGCTCGCCCCCGGGCTCGGCCTCGCCCTCGTGCGCTCGGTCGCCGTCGCCCCCTGCCCGTGGCTCTTCCAGCGGATGATCGACGACGCCGTCCCGCGCGCCGACCTCGCGGGCATCGCCCGTTACTCGGGCTGGTTCCTCGTCCTGCTCGGCGTCCACTACGTCTTCTCCGTCCGCGGCGCCAACGCCATCGCCGAGGCGATGGCGCAGATGATGGTCGAGATGCGCAGCCGCATCTTCTTCAAGCTCCAGTTCCTCTCCTTCGGCTACCTCGACCAGCAGAAGACCGGCCGCCTGCTGTCGAAGTACGCCTTCGACACTCAGAAGGTCGAGGCGCTGCTCTACAACATTCTGAACCAGTTCCTGCCGAACATCCTCTACGGGGTCAGCATCCTCGCGATCCTCGCCGTGCTCGACTGGCAGCTGGCCTTCGTGCTCGCGCTCGTGCTCCCCGCCTACGGCGTCGCGAAGTACGCCTTCTTCAGCCGCATCCAGCGCAGCAACAACGAGGCCCGGCTCGCCCAGGAGCGCCTCACCGGCACGGCCAGCGAGTACATCTCCGCCCTGCGGCTGGTGCGCAGCTTCGGCGAGGAGAAGCAGGCGCAGGACGACCTCGACCGCAGCAGCCAGGACTTCGCCCGCTCCCGCGTCCAGCAGAGCTACGTCAACGCCGTCTTCGGCACCTACTGGTACGTGAGCACGCAGGTCATGGCCCTCGTCGTCATGGCCGGCGGCGCCGCCCTCGCCGTCCAGGGCTCGCTGTCGTACGGCACGCTCTTCGCCTTCGTCGCGGGACTGCCGATCGTGCTCGGCCCCATCCAGGCCTTCGTCGGCCTGAGCGAGCAGTACTTCGTCGGCCGCGAGAGCTTCCGCAGCATCAAGGAGCTGATCGACTCCGCCTACGTCGAGCAGTGGCGCGGCACCCGCCGCGCCCCGCTGCGGGGCGAGGTGCGCTTCGAGGGCGTCGCCTTCGCCTACCCGAGCGCCCCGGAGCGCCGCGTGCTCCACGACATCGACCTCCACCTCCGGGCCGGCGAGCACGTCGCCTTCGTCGGCGCCTCCGGCTCGGGCAAGAGCACGCTGGCGAACCTGCTGCTCGGACTCTACGCGCCCGACACCGGCCGCATCCTCCTCGACGGCGTGCCGCAGGCCGAGTGGGACCTGCGCTGGATCCGCCGCCAGTTCGCGGTGGTGCTGCAGGACAGCCTGCTCCTCTCTGGCACGGTCCTCGACAACCTGCGCTTCGCCCGGGCCGAGGCGACCGAGGAGGAGGTCCGCGCCGCGGCCCGCCAGGCCAACGCCGAGGAGTTCATCCTCCGCCTGCCCCAGGGCTACGCCACCCCGGTCGGCGAGCGCGGGGTCAGCCTCTCCGGCGGCCAGCGCCAGCGCCTCGCCATCGCCCGCGCCATCCTCCGGAACCCGCCGCTCCTCATCCTCGACGAGGCGACCTCGGCCCTCGACTACGAGAGCGAGCGCCTGATCCAGGAGGCCCTCGACCGCCTCTCGGTCGGACGCACGGTGCTGACCATCGCCCACCGCCTCAGCACCGTGCGCAACGCCCACCGCATCGTCGTGCTCGACGCCGGGCGCATCGTCGAGGAAGGTGACTTCGACTCGCTCACCCGCCGGGGCGGGGTCTTCTCCCGCCTCGTCAACGCCCAGTCCGCCCGCGACGGCTTCATCTGATTCCACGACCCATGATCCCGCGTTCCTCCGTCCTCGTCCTCGCCTCGCTCCTCGCCCTGCCCCTCGCGGCGCAGGAGACCTTCCCGGGCCTGAAGGCCGTCCTCTCCCCGCAGGAGTGGTCCCGCGCCGGCCTCGACCGGCTCACGCCCGACGAGATCGGCGTGATCGACGCCGCCCTCATCCGCCACGCCCGGGCCGCCGCCGGCCGGATGGAGTCCGAGCTCCGCACCGCCCGCGCGGAGGCCGAGGCGGCGGCCGTCACCGCCGAGCCCGCGCGCCAGCGCCGGCTGCTCGAGCGCTTCGGCCTGCCGCTCCTCGACGACGTCGACTGGCGCAGCCTGCCCCCGCTCCGCGCCAAGGTCGTGGCATGGGAGAGCGGCAACCGGTTCCGCCTCGACAACGGCCAGGTCTGGGAGGGCTTCGAGCCCATCCCCTACGACCTGCCCGGCAAGGAGATCGAGATCCAGGCCCGACCGCACGGCCAGTTCGCCCTCGCCCTCGACGGGCGCCCGACGACGGTCCGCGTCTTCCGCCTCCGCTGATGCCCGCCATCGCCGCCGGCGACCTGCGGGTCGAGCTGCTCGACCCGGTCCGCGACTCCGCCCGGCTCGGGCCGCGCTTCGCGTGGGGCGGCTACGTCTGGCAGGTGCACGACCGCCGCGCCGGCCCGCTCCTCACCGGACCCGAATGGCCGCGGCCCGACCCGTCCCCCTACAACGGCCAGGGTCTGCCGGAGTCTTTCCGCCACCGCACACGCGACGGGCGACCGCACACCTGGGACGGCGAGCGCGGCGTCGCCCTCGGCGCCGGCGAGCTGGCGGTCCACGACGGCGCCGTCGTCGTGGTCCGCCCCTGCGTCTGGGAGACGACGCTCGAATCCTGCGCGGCGCGCTTCCGCACCCGGCAGGAGGTCGCCGGCTGGGACTACGCGCTCGAACGCACGGTCGAGCTCTTCGGCCGCGAGCTGCGCTCGTCCACCCGCCTGACCAACCATGGCACGCGCCCGCTCCGGCTCGAGTGGTTCGCCCACCCGTTCTTCCCGCCGGGTCCGGAGGGACTCGCCGACCTCGAGGTTCCCGCCGGCTCGCGGCTGGCGGAGAACCCCGGTTACGCGCTCGACGGCACCCGGCTCCGGCAGAAGCGCCCGTTCGTCGGGGCCGAGGACGGCCACCTCGACTATCTCTTGCTGCCGGCCGGCGAGCCGCTGCGCTGCCGCGTGGCGCATCCGCGGATCGGCGCGATTACGTTCAGCACCAACTTCGCGCCCTCCGAGTGCCTCGTGTGGGGCAACGGGAACACGTTCTCGATCGAGCCCTACCGGACCCTCGAGGTCGCGTCCGGCCGGTCGGAATCCTGGGACCTGCGCTACGATTTCGGCGCGAGCTCCGGCACCTGATCGCCGACGCGCAGGGCGCGGACACCGGCCGTCGTGTGCAGCCACGCGTCGCCGGCCACGATCCGGACCTCATCGCCGTGCCGCCGCGCCATCGAGGCGTTGGCCAGGCCGAGGACGCGGTGGTCGGGGTTGAACCGGAGATAGGCGGCGATCTTCCCCACCCGACCCGAATGCTCCGCCTCCCCCGCCCGCGGGTGGTGCGGATTGATCACCGCCGGAAAGACGCCCAGCGCCGCCCGCGTCGGGATCTCCGCCACGGGGAAGTCGTTCGTCGTCCCGATGAGCAGCCCGGCGACGTTCGCGCCCGCGCTCGAGCCGAGGTACGGCACGCCGGCGAGGACGCGCTCGCGGATCAGGTCGAGTTCGCCGGTGCGGTGAAGTTCCCCCAGCAGCACGAACGTCTCGCCACCGCCCACGAAGAGGCCGTCCGCCTCCATCAGCAGCCGACGGCGGCCCGCCGCGTCATGGCGGTGCAGCGACTCGGCCTCGGCGCCGACGAGGTGCGCGAAGGCCCGCTTCAGGCGGGCCTCCATCCGGTCGCGGTCGTCCGGGTGCGTGGCGTGGAGCACGAGCGCGATTCGGCGGCTGCCCGCGAAATGCTCGCGGAGCGGCGCGAGCGTGGGGGCGGCGAAATGGTCGCCGTCCATCATGCTGCCGCCGCTGACGACGACGGAGACCGGGCGCGCGGCCAAGGCCGGCGCGAGGAGGGCGAGGAACAGGCAGAGGCACGACGGCAATCTCATGGCGAAGGGGAGGCGGTCTCCGGGAACGGCCAGTAGCCGACGGCGCGCATGCGCCGCTCGAGGCCGAAGCCGGTGAAGAGCTGGCGGGTCGCCGCGGCGTCGCGCCGTCCCCGCGGGAGGTCCGGGTCGTTGGCGAGGGCGAGCACGACGTCGGCGATGACCGCGGTCGAGTCGACGACGATCGCCTCCGGCAGCTTGTCGATGGTGTCGGCGAGGTCGTGGTAGTAGCGCACCGACTCGCGGGGCAGCGGGGCGTTGAAGGTCACAGCCCGCACCCCGGCCAGCTGGTAGGGCGTGTGGTCGCTGCCGAACCAGTTCACGTTCTGCACGCCCTGCGGGAGCGGCCGCGGGCGCGAGGCGTGCCAGCGCTCGAGCGCGGGCACGAGGTCCGCGTCGCCCAGGGCGTTCACCGCGATGGGCACGCCGACCATGTCGAGGTTGACCATCGCCGCCACCGGCTCGTCGCCGAGCCGCGAGGCCGCGTGGCGCGAGCCCCAGAGCCCCTGCTCCTCGCCGTTGAACCAGACGATCTC
>CAYWTK010000042.1:0-27563 GCA_964460895.1 uncultured Opitutaceae bacterium | reverse complement strand
CGCCCAGGCCACGCTCGGGACCGGGGCCCGGGTGACCGCCGTCGTGCCCGTGCCCGCCAATCCCTGGGCCCACGAGGGCCGGCGCGAGATCTTCACCTCCCATCACGTCCGCTGAGGTCCGCCATGTTCCAAGGTCTCCTCGATTTCCTCACCACCACCGGCTTCACGCTCGTCACCTGGAAGATGGTGGTGATGTGGGGCGTGGCGGCGCTCCTCCTCTGGCTCGCCGTCGCCAAGGGCTTCGAGCCGCTCCTGCTCGTGCCCATCGCCTTCGGCGCGCTGCTGGCCAACCTGCCGACGCGGGGCGTCATCACGTCGGAGATGAAGCCGGGAGGCGTCTACGAGAGCGCGACCTTCGTGGTCGAGGCGCGGGTCCTGGACCCCGCCGCCCACGGGGACGCCGCGCCGGATCCCGCGGTGCAGCGGCTCAAGGTCGAGCGCATCGAGGGCGGGCTCTACGACTTCATCCAGCAGGGCGTGAAGCTCGAGCTCTTCCCGCCGCTGATCTTCCTCGGGGTCGGCGCGCTCACGGACTTCGGCCCGCTCATCGCGATGCCCCGCACGCTCCTGCTCGGGGCGGCCGCCCAGCTGGGCCTGTTCATCACCTTCATGGGGGCCGGCCTCCTCGGCTTCACCTCGCGGCAGGCGGCGTCCATCGGAATCATCGGCGGCGCCGACGGCCCGACGGCCATCTTCCTCACCAACAAGCTCGCCCCCGAGCTCCTCGGGGCCGTCGCGGTCGCGGCCTACAGCTACATGTCGCTCGTGCCGCTCATCCAGCCGCCGATCATGCGGCTGCTGACGACCGACAAGGAGCGCCGCATCCGCATGCGGTCGCTGCGCAAGGTCTCGAAGCTCGAGAAGCTCGTCTTCGCCCTCGTGGTCATGACCGTCTGCGTGCTGCTGGTGCCCGACGCCTCGGCCCTCGTGGCGATGCTCATGCTCGGCAACTTCCTCCGCGAGTGCGCGGTGACCGAGCGCCTGGTGAAGGCGTCGCAGAACGAGATCATCAACGTGCTCACGATCTTCCTCGGCACGTCCGTCGGCATCACGATGGCGGCGGAGAGCTTCCTCGCCCCGGCCACGCTCAAGATCATCGTCCTCGGCGTCGTCGCCTTCGGGTTCTCGACCGCGGGCGGCGTGCTGGCCGCCAAGCTGATGAACGTCCTCAGCCCGGGCAACCCGGTGAATCCGCTGATCGGCTCCGCCGGGGTCTCGGCCGTCCCGATGGCCGCGCGCGTCTCGCACCTCGAGGGGCAGCGGTACGACGCGGGCAACTACCTCCTGATGCACGCGATGGGCCCCAACGTCGCGGGCGTCATCGGCACCGCGGTCGCCGCGGGCTACTTCCTCGCGACGCTCGGACGCTGAGGCCGGACCATGCACGACACCGCCGCCTGGAGCTGGAGATTGCCCGGACCGCCCGCCCCGGAGCGGCTGGCGGGCTGGGCCGTGGAGGACGGGGGCGTCGTCGGCTCGACGCAGGACCTGGCGCGGGAACGTCCCCCTTGGACGGCGGTGGTGGCGCGCGCGCAGACCGGCGGGCGCGGCCAGCGCGGCCGCGCCTTCGTCTCGGCCCCCGGCGGACTCTACGTCTCCGCCGTGCTGCCCTACGCGGGCGGCGCGCTCCGCACGCGCGGCTTCGCCCTCGGCATCGGCTGGGCGATGCGCGAGACCCTGCGCCGGGCGGGAGCGTCGGGCCTGCGGCTCCGCTGGCCGAACGACCTGATGGTCGGGCGGCGCAAGGTCGGCGGCATCCTCGTCGAGCAGGCCGGTCCCGCCACCCTGCTGGTCGGCGTCGGCCTCAACGTGGTCAACCGCCCCGGGCGCGACGACCCGGCCCTGACGGACTCGGCCGGACGCCTCCGCGACGCGTTCGCGCGCGGCCACCTGCCGTCCCGCGACCGACTGCTCGAATTGGTGCTCCGCGCCATCCGCGTCGCGCACGCGGAGTTCGGCCGCCGCGAACTCCGCGGCTTCGTCGGCCTGCTCAACCGCTGCTGGGGCCGGTCGCGGCGCGTGCAGCTCGACCTCGCCGGATCGCCGGGCGAGGCCGGGGGCGCCGAGGGCTGGTTCGCGGGGATCGAGCCCGACGGCGGCGTGCGGCTCGAAGACGGCACCGGCCGCTCCCGCGTCGTGCCCTCGCACCGCATCGACCGGTTGCGCGAGCTTGACTGAATTCAGCCGTCTCCGCCGCCGGCGTCACGCGCCCGGCATCGCGGCGACCGCGGACAGCGCCAGGAACGCCGCGTACGATGCCAGCAGCAGAAGCCCCTCCAGCCGCGACACCGTTCGACCGAAGGTCCGGCTGATCGGGATGAGCGCCAACGCGAGGAGACCCATGTACACCAGCGGCAGGACGAGCGCGGCGTCGACCGCGGGCGGCGCGATCAGCCCGACCAGGCCGAAGACGGCCCCGGCGTTGAAGAGGCACGAGCCGAGGGCGTTGCCCATGGCGAGGTCGGTCTGCCCCTTGCGGACGGCCAGCACGCCGGTCACGAGTTCGGGCAGCGTCGTGCCGATGGAGACGACCGTCACGCCGACGACGGCGGACGGCACGCCCAGGGCCAGCGCCAGGCCAGAAGCGCCGTCGCTGGCCAGCGAGCCGCCGGTCGTGAGCAGCGCGAGCCCCCCGAGGAAGCTCGCCGTGATCATCGCCCATCCCATCGGCACCTCGTCCATGGTCGGGTCGTCCCCCAGCGTGTCGGCCGCCGCGGGCGACGGGGCCGTGGCGGTCCGCCGGAGGGCCGCCCACACGGTGCCCAGGCTGTACACGGCAAAGACACCGAGCATCACGCCGGCCTCCCAGGGCCGGAAGCCGCCGGCGAGGCCGAGGACGGCCAGTAGGCCCAGGACGGCGGCGTTGAGCCAGACCTCCACCCGAATGAGCCGCTCCTCCACGGCCAGCGGACGAATGAGCGCACAGAGTCCCAGCACGAGCGCGAGGTTGCAGATGTTCGCGCCCACCACGTTGCCGAGCGCGAGGTCGCCGCGCCCCTTGCCGGCGGAGATCAGGTTGAGCGCCAGTTCGGGGGCGCTGGTGCCCCACGCGACAAGGGTCAGGCCCACGAGCAGCGGCGAGACGCGCAGCCGTCGGGCGGCGTCCACGGAGGCCGCGACGAGCAGGCGCCCGCCGACCAGCAGGAGGACGAGACCGCCGACGAAGGGAAGCAGGTGAGGGAGCATCGGGTCAGCTTTCGGCGATGGCGCGGGAAAGAGAGCGGGAAGGACAGGTTGGCAAGCGCCATCGGCGAGCGCGTGCGCCGGACTCCACGCCATCCCGTGCCGCGACCATCGGCCCGCCGTGTCACCGCTCCCCGCCGCCGAGCCCGGCCGCCTCGGCCGCGAGCGTGCCGAGCTCGCGGCGCAGCGCCGTGAGGCTCGTCTTGTCGTCGGGATGCACGCGGTTGGTGAGCAGGATCCAGAACGTGCGCGAGTCCGAGTCGACCCACAGGCTCGTGCCGGTGTAGCCGGTGTGACCGAAGGACCGGCCGGCCGGGAACCAGCGGCCGCGCGGCGACGAGAAGCGCGTGTCGAGGTCCCAGCCGAGCCCGCGTCGGTCCGCCAGCGCGTGCTGCGCGCGGGTCATTTCGGTGATCGTCTCCGGCCGCAACACCCGCGCGCCGTCGAGCGCGCCGCCGGCGAGGAGCATGCGGGCGAAGCGCGCGAGGTCCCCCGCGACGGTGAAGAGCCCCGCGTGCCCGGCGACGCCGCCCATCATCCGCGTGGTCGGGTCGTGCACGACGCCCTGGAGCGCGCGGCCGTCGATCACCTCGGTGGGCGCGATCAGCGGCCGCCGTCCCTCGCTCGGCCGGAAGCCGCTGGCGTGCATCCCCAGCGGGGCGAGGATCTCCGCGGCGGCGTAGGCGTCGAGCGGCCGGCCGTCGGCGACGCGCACGAGCTCGCCCAGCACGATGAAGCCGATGTCGGAATAGACGAAGGCGGCGCCGGGCGGCTGACGGAGCTTCTCCTCGTGCGCGAGGGCGACGCCGGTGGCGTAGCCGCTCCAGGCGGGCTTCAGGTCGAGGTCGGGGCGCAGGCCGGACACGTGGGTGAGGAGCTGGCGGACCGTGACGGACTCCTTGCCGTGCCGCGCGAAGTCCGGCAGCCAGCGGGCGACCGGCGCGTCGAGCTCGAGCCGGCCGCGCTCGACCAGCTGCAGCACGGCGGTGGTCGTGACCACGACCTTGGTGAGCGAGGCCGCGTCGTAGACCGTGTCCTCCGTCACTGCGGGAGCGTCGGCCGCGTACGTGAGGCGGCCCCAGGCCCGGCGATGGACCTGCCCGTCGCGCTCGACCCAGAGCACGGCGCCCGGCGTCACGCGGGCCGCGATCGCCGCCTCGATCGCGGCGTCCATCGCGGCAAGCTTGGCGGGATCGAGGGCGGCGGCGCGGGCCGGCGTCCACGCGGCGAGCAGGCCGAGGCCGAGCAGGGCGACGCGGGCCCGGAGCCCGCGGGCGGCGGACTTGGCGCGTTCCGGCGGCGTCACGGGAAAGGCTCGCCGAGCTCGGCCAGCAGCGGGCGCAGGTCCTCGAGCGTCACTGGGCGCGGCGCGTCGTCGATCTCGAGCACCACGAGGTAGCCGCGGTCGATGCCGTCGCGGGTGAAGGCCTGGGCGAGCACGAGGTGGTCGCTGTGCGTGCCGCGTCCGTCCTCCGGCGACCAGCGCTCCAATGCGACGAGGCAGCCGGCGGAGGGAGCCAACGGCGCCCAGGGATGTCCCTGCGCCCACGCGGGGTCCTGCGCCATGCCGTGGATGAGGATCTCGTTGCGGCCCGCGAGGCCGGCCAGCCACGCCTCGTGGACGGGCTCATGGTCCCGCCAGCGGGGCGGCAGGGCGGCGGTGTAGTTCGCGCGGTTCCAGCGGGCGTCGTCGGACCCGGTGCGATGGAGGAAATCGGCGACGCTCGCCTCCACGGGCAGCAGGCTGCGCAGGTAGGGCGTGGGGCCGATCCACCGGTTCTGCGCCGTGCCGGTCCCGACCACGGTGAAAAGGCCCTGCGGGGTGTTGCCGTTGGTGATCGTGCCGGGGAGCGCGCTGGCGGCGTAGGCGAGCTGCGCGACGTGGACCAGGCGCCCGTCGGGGCCGCGCACCAGCCGGCCGTCGGCTCCGCGGACGAGGGCGAGGCCCGGATGGCGCCGGTCGCGCCGCTGGAGGCTGTAGACGACCGGGCGTCCCGGCATCCAGCTCGGGCTGAACCAGTCCGCCAGCGGCGGCGGGGCGCCGGCCGCGGGCGGGTCGAGGCGCAGGGCGAGCGCCTGCAGGCGCGGGTCGTCGCGGTCGCCGCGGGCCGCGAGGAGGCGTCGCACGGGGTCGCGGTAAGCGGGGTTCGCGCTGAGCAGCACGGCCGCGGCTGTGGCGAACTCGCGCGGCGTGGCGAGTCGGGGGAGCAGGTTCGCGACCGCGGGCGCCACGCTCGCCGGGTCGAGGCCGTGGGCCAAGGCGAGGCGGGCGTGCTGGTCCGCGGGCGGCAGCGCGGCGAAACGCGCCGGGTCCCCGGCAAAGAGGCGCGCGAGCAGCGCGGGAATCCGCGACGGCTCGAGGTTCTGCAGCTGCAGCGCCGCCAGCGCCGCGACAATCTGCTCGCCCGTGGCCTCGGGCCGCTCGGCGAGCGCGAGGGCGGCCTGCGCCGCGGCCCGCTCGGCCTCGCGGCCGGTCCCGCTCGCGAGGGCCGTCTGGAACTGACCGGGTCGGTACGCGGCGAGCTGGGTCGGGCTGGGGCGCTTGTCCGGCGTCGCGCAACCGGCGAGCACCAGCGCGCCGAGCAGCGGGGAGACGGCGGACCGCCAGCGGCGGAGAACGCCTGGGGCGAGGCCGGGGAAGCGGGGGGCGGGGCGGGTGCGCAAGGGAGACCGGGGTGCGCCGGCGGATGGCGGCCGAGGCTGGGCCCGCGCGCCTTCCGGGCAAGCTGTCATTGTCCGCGCCCGGCGCGCCGCGGACGCGGGGCCGGCGCGCGGGGCGAAAAAAGAGCCGCGACTCGCGTCGCGGCTCGGGGGAGGGGGAGGGCGCCTGGCCTCAGGAGGCCGGGGTCTCGGCGGCCGGGGCCGGGGCGGCTTCGCCGCCCTGCTTCTGGGCCTCGAGCTCCTTCATCGCGGCCTTGCGGCTGAGGCGCACCTTGCCGGAGCGCTCGTCGATGCCGACGCACTTGACCGTGATGGAGTCGCCGACCTTGACCACGTCCTCGGTCCGGCGCACGCGGAAGTCCGCGAGCTCGGAGATGTGGACGAGGCCTTCCTTGCCCGGCAGGCATTCGACGAAGGCGCCGAACTCCTTGGTGCCGGTGACGCGGCCGGTGTAGATCTTGCCGATCTCGATCTGGGCGCCGCCGCCGCAGAGGGCGTCGATCTCCTGCACGGCGCGGTTCATCGCGTCGGCGTTGTTGGAGTAGATGAACACCTTACCCGAGTCGTCCTCGGCGATGTCGATCTGCGCGCCGGTCGTCTCGGTGATGCGGCGGATGGTCTTGCCGCCGGGTCCGATGAGGAGGCCGATCTTCTCCGGGTCGATCTGGATCGTCTGGATGCGGGGCGCGTACTTGCTCAGGTCCGCGCGCGGCGCCGGGAGGGCGGCGAGCATGGTCTTGAGGATCTCGATGCGCGCGTCGCGGGCCTGGAAGATCGCGGTCTTGGCGATCTCGAAGGGCAGGCCGTTGATCTTGAGGTCGAGCTGGAAGCCCGTGATGCCCTTGGTCGTGCCGGCGAGCTTGAAGTCCATGTCGCCGAAGTGGTCCTCCTCACCGAGGATGTCGGTGATGGTGACCCACTTCTCGATCGAGCCGTCGGCGGCGTTCTGGGTCATCAGGCCGCAGGAGATGCCGGCGACCGGGGCGATGATCGGCACGCCCGCGTCCATGAGGGAGAGGCAGCCGCCGCAGATCGAGGCCATCGAGGTCGAGCCGTTGGAGGCCATGATCTCGGAGACGACGCGGATGGAGTAGGGGAAGACGTCCTCGGGCGGGAGCACGGGGACGAGGGAACGCTCGGCGAGCGCGCCGTGGCCGATCTCGCGGCGGCCCGGGCCGGTGAAGCGGCCGGTCTCGCCGACGGAGAAGGGCGGGAAGTTGTAGTGCAGCATGAACGACTTGGAGGTCGCTCCGCCGGTCAGGCCGTCCATGTCCTGGGCCTCCTTGGTCGGCCCGAGGGTGGTGATGGCGATGTTCTGGGTGTCGCCGCGCTGGAACAGGGCGGAGCCGTGGACGCGCGGGAGCACGCCGACCTGCGCGGTCAGCGGGCGGACCGTCTTGGCGTCGCGGCCGTCGGCGCGGACGCCCTTGGACAGGACGGTCTGGCGGTAGGCCTTGTACTGCAGGTCCTCGAACACGACGTTGAGGTCGACGTCGGTGAACTTGTCGGCGCCGAGCTCGGCGGTGAGGGCGGCCTTGGCCTCCTCCTTGAGCACCTTGACGGCGGCGCCGCGGGCGGCCTTCTCCTTGCCGAAGATGGCGGTGGCGAGGCGCTCGGCCGGGACGACGCGCTCGATGATGGCGCGGGCCTCGGGGGTGGCGCCGACGAGGGCGAAGGTGGCCTTGGGCTTGCCGCACTTGGCGACGAGCTCCTCGATGGCCGCGATGATCGGCTGGATGGCCTGGTGGCCGAACTCGAGGGCCTTGATGAACTCCTCCTCGGGCAGCTGGTCGGCCGAGCCCTCGATCATCAGCATGTCCTTCTTCGTGCCGACGTAGATGAGGTCGAGCGACGAGCTGAACATCTGCTCGATGGTCGGGTTGGCGACGAAGGCGCCGTCGATCAGCGCCACGCGGACCGCGGCGATGGGCCCGTTCCACGGGATGTCCGAGATCGCGAGGGCGGCGGAGGCGCCGTTGACCATCGGGATGTCGGCGTCGTTGACCTGGTCGGCGCTGAGGAGCTGGCCGATGATCTGGACCTCGTTGAGGAAGCCCTCGGGGAAGAGCGGGCGGCAGGGGCGGTCGCAGAGGCGGGAGGTGAGGATCTCCTTCTCCGTCGGGCGGCCCTCGCGCTTGAAGTAGCCGCCCGGGAAGCGGCCGGCGGCGGCGTACTTCTCGCGGTAGTCGACCGTGAGGGGGAAGAAGTCCTGGCCGGGGCGCATGTTCTGCGCGACGCAGGCCGTGACCATCAGGTTGGTTTCGCCGACGGTGACGATGACGGCGCCGTTGGCGAGGTTGCCGATGGTGCCGGTGGAGAACTTGATGCCCAGTCCGGGCACCTCGATGACGTGTTTCTGGTTCATTTTCTGACGGGGTGCGCCGCTCCGGCCGCGATCGGCGGCGGGCGGCGCGAGGGTTTATCGGTTGGTCCGTTTCGGTCCCCCTCCGGCGCCGGCTCCCGAGAAATTTCGGATTGCGGTCCCAGCGTCGGCTGGGGCGGCAAGCGGAAATGTCCCGGTGGGCTGGTCCTGAGTTGGACAAAGGGCGGCCCGACGGAGGGCCGCCCTTGGTGAAAGCGGGTTACTTGCGGAGGTTGAGCTTCTGGAGAAGCTCGTTGTACTTCGCCAGGTCCTCGCGCTTCAGGTAATCCAGCAGCTTGCGACGGCGGCTGGCCATCTGGAGGAGGCCACGGCGGCTATGGAAGTCCTTGCGGTGCGTGCGCAGGTGCTCGGTCAGGTGATTGATCCGGGCGGTGAGCAGCGCGATCTGGACGTCGCTGGAGCCGGTGTCCTTCTCGTGGGTTTTGTACTGGGCGATGACTTCTGACTTAACGGGCTGTGACATGGTTTATGTTGTTGATGGCGCGGTCATTTTGGAGGCTGGCGCCTCGTGTCACCCGCCCGGGAAGAGCCGGCGACACCGTTATCCGCCCGGTTGCCCGGGCTGACCGTGGTGGGGGCCCGCGACCAGCGGACCCTCACTAACGCAAGCCGCCATTAACCGGGCGGGCCCCGGGCCCCGCAAGCGTAAATTTCCGGCTGGGGTCGCCCGTCCGGCCGGGGGTTAGTCCTCCCAATTCTCCACGGTGAGGCCCGGCACGCGGGAGAACTCGCGGACATTGCGTGTGACGACCGTCGCCCGGAGGCGCAGGGCCTGGGCGGCGATCAGGGTGTTGAACGGCCCGATGCCTTGGGCTCGCGCCTCGAGTTGGTGCCGGAGGGTGGCGTATTTCCGGGCATCCTCCCGCGTGAAGGGCTCCACCGTGACGAGGTCCTCGAGCGCCTGAAGCCGGCGGCGCAGCGCGGTCCCGCCCCCCTTGAGCACGCCGAACTCCCGCTCGGCGAGGACGATGACAGACAGGCGGAGCTCGTCGCGCGCGAAGGCTGCCTGCATGCGCTCCACCAGCGGCCGGCTGTGGCCCCGCATGTAGGCCGAGACGGCGTTGGTGTCCGGCAGGTAGAGCATGACTCCTCAGTCCCGCGGGATATCGGCGGCGCGGTGCGGCGGGACGTCCGCGAGATCCGGGCACGAGCCCGCCAGGGCGGCGAACCTCCGGCAGCGCTCCTCGGCGTCGGGCTGCAGCGGCTCGAGCAGGACGCCCCGGGCGGTGCGCGACACCTTCACCGCGGAGCCGGGCAGGCGGAACGCCTTGGGCAGCCGGACCGCGAGCGAACCACCGTGCCGGAAGAGCTTGGCTGTCGTGATGGCTGCCATGTAGCTACGTGTAGCTACGGGCCGCCCGCCGTCAAGGCGGCCCTACCCGGACCGCAGCACGAGGGCCCGGACCCCGTCGCAGCCGGGCAGCTTCCGCAGCTTCTCGAGGATCTGGGGGCGGTGGTGGAAGAGCTCGTTGCGGACCACGGCGTGGGAGCAGAGCACGAGGAGCTGGCCGCGCTCGAGGACCACCGGGTGCGAATAGGCGGCGTTGGCGGCGCCGACCAGCGCCGGCCACTGCTCGCGGATGACGTGCTCGACCGAGTCGTGGCTGATGCGGTGCTTGACCAGCAGCTCGTCGATCAGACCGGCCAGCTCCTGGGTCTTGCGGGGACGCGACCGGCCCTCGTCCTCCGGCAGCCCGCGCAGGCCGGCGATGAGGTTCTCCACCTCGCGCGAGAACTCGGTCGGTTCGCGGCCCGGCATGGCGGTGCGTCAGGCCCCGGCCGCCTGCCGGTCGTGGAGCGAGCGGTAGAGGGCGTTGCCGGCGTGGAGGGTGGCGTGGTCGCCCTGGGCGACGATGCGGCCGCGGTCGAAGACGAGGATGAGCGAGGCGTCGCGCAGGGTGCTGAAGCGGTGGGCGATGATGAGCACCGTCTTGCCGACGACGAGCCGGCGCAGGGCGTCCTGCACCGCGGCCTCGCTGTCGGAGTCGAGGGCGCTCGTGGCCTCGTCGAGGATGAGGACGGGCGCGTCGCGCAGGAAGGCGCGGGCGATGGCGAGGCGCTGGCGCTGGCCGCCGGAGAGGAGCGCGCCGCGCTCGCCGACGACGGTGTCGTAGCCCTGCGGCAGCCGGGCGATGAACTCGTCGGCGTGGGCCGCGCGGGCGGCGGCGACGGCCTCCTCGCGCGTCGCGTCCGGCCGGCCGACGAGGAGGTTGTTGAGGACCGTATCGTTGAAGAGCACGGGCTCCTGGGAGACGAGGGCGACGTTGCGGCGCAGGTCGGCGAGGCGGAGGGAGCGGACGTCGTGGCCGTCGATGGTGACGCGTCCGGCCGAGGCTTCGTAGAAGCGCGGCACGAGGTTGGCGAAGGTCGTCTTGCCGGCGCCGCTCGGGCCCACGAGCGCGCAGACGGTGCCGGCGGGGATGCGCGCGGTGACGTCGGCCAGCGCCGCGCCCTCGCCGTAGGAGAACGACACGGCCTCGAAGGCGAGGTCGCCGCGCAGGCGCGTCACCGCGACAGGCGCGGCGGGGTCGGCGATGCCCACGGGCTCGTGCAGCACGACCTCGAGCCGGCCGAGGGCGGCCTCGCCGCGCTTCAGCTCGTTGTTGAGGGCGCCGAGCTTCTTGATCGGCTCGTAGCAGAGGTAGAGCGCGGTGATGACGGCGAGGAAGTCGTCCTTCTTGATGCCGGCCTGGAACGCGTAGAGCAGCGTCGCGGCGATGCCGAGCGAGGCCACGACCTCGATGGCGGGGCTCAGCCCCTGGGCGTACTTGGCGATCTTGAGCTGCAGCTGGAGCAGCGTGCGGCTGTGCGCCTCGAAGCGGGCCGTCTCGCGCCCCTCGAGCCCGAACGCGCGCACCTCGCGGGCGGCGGCGAGGTTCTCGGCGAAGTGGCCCGTGATCGTGCCGAGCTGGCCCTGGAGCTGCTCCGCGCGCCGGAGCAGCTTCCGGCCGACGTAGCGGATGGGCAGCACCGTGAGCGGCACGAGGCCGAGGCAGGCGAGCATCAGGCCGATGTTCTCCGTCTGGGAGACCTTGAAGACGAGGTAGCCGAGCGCGAAGACCAGCGTGCCCGGCTGCTTGATGCCGTCGTTGGCGAGGGTCGTGAGCGCCGTCTGCAGCTGCGCGGTGTCGGCCAGCCCGCGCGAAAGGAGGTCGCCGGCCTGCCGCGTCTGCACGAAGGAGAGCGGCAGCAGCTGGAGGCGGTGGAAGTAGTCCACGCGCAGCCGCTCGAGGATCCGCGTGCCCGCCTGCTGGATGTAGTAGCCGTTGAGGTAGCCGAAGACGCCGCGCAGGAGGAAGACCAGCGGGATGTAGGCGGCCACCAGCAGCACGACCTCGAACGCCGGCCGCGGGCCCTCGCCGTCGAAGATGACCGGGAAGACGTAATTGATCATCGCCGGCAGCCCGGCGCCGGTCGCGGCGCTGTAGAGCAGGCCCGCGACGATGGCCGAGGCCAGCGCGCCCCGGACGGTCCGCAGGTAGGGAAGGTAGGGGCGGAAGCGGCGGAGCGTCATCGGACCGGCGCGACGGTTAGTCCTTCGCCGCCCGGACGTCGAGCGCGTCGCGCAGGCCGTCGCCGAGGAAGTTGAGCGAGAAGAGCGTGAGCGAGAAGACGGTGCCGGGGAACACCAGCAGCCACCAGTACTCCTCCATCTTCTCGGCGCCGTCCTTGATCAGCGTGCCCCACGAGCTCATCGGCGGCTGCACGCCGAGGCCGAGGAAGCTGAGGAAGGCCTCGAGCAGCATCACCGCGGGGATCGTCAGCGTGGTGTAGACGATGATCGGGCCGAGGATGTTGGGGAGCAGGTGCCGCAGCACGATGCGCCGGTGGCCGTAGCCGAGCGCGCGCGCGGCCTCGACGAACTCCATCCGCTTCAGGGCCATCACCTGCCCGCGCACGATGCGCGCCATCGTCAGCCACTCCACCGCGCCGATGGCGACGAAGAGGAGGATGATGTTCCGGCCGAAGATCACCATCAGGAGGATGACGAAGATGGTGAAGGGCAGGGCGTAGAGGATGTCCACGAGCCGCATCAGCACGGCGTCCACCTTGCCCCCGTGGTAGCCCGCGGCCGCGCCGTAGAGCACGCCGATGGTCAGGGCCACGAGCGTGGCGCTGAGGCCGACGCCGAGCGAGATGCGGCCGCCGTGGAGCATGCGCACGAGCAGGTCGCGGCCGAGGGAGTCGGTGCCGAGCCAGTGCGCGGCCGACGGGGGCGTGGCCCCGAGGTCGAGGTTCTGGTCGTGGTAGGAGACGTCCATCAGGAGCGGCCCCAGCAGGCACGCGACCGAGAGGACGAGGAGGGTCGCGCCGCCGAAGACGGCGAGGCGGTTGCGGCGCAGCCGGCGCCAGGCGTCCTCCCACGGCGAATGCCCGGCCTCGGCCGGCGGGACGGTCGGCGCGGGCGCGGCGGCGGGGGCGGGGACGGCGCTCATTCGAACTTCAGCTTCGGGTTCAGCCACACCTGCACGATGTCGACGACGAGGTTCATCACCGCGATCAGCGCCGCGTAGAGGATGACCGTGCCGAGCACGAGGGTGTAGTCGCGGTTGAACGCGCTGTTCACGAACTCCCGGCCGATGCCGGGGATCTGGAAGATCGTCTCGATCACGAACGAGCCCGTGAGGATGCCGGCGATGGCGGGCCCGAGGAAGGAGACCACCGGCAGCAGCCCGCCGCGCAGCGCGTGCTTGAAGATGACCCGCGCCTCCGACGCGCCCTTGGCCCGCGCGGTGCGGATGTAGTCCTGGTGCAGCACCTCGAGCATGCCGCCGCGCGTCAGGCGCATGACGTAGGCGGCGTAGACGAAGCCGAGGGTGACGGCGGGCAGGATGCGGTCGGACGGGCCGTACCAGCCCGAGACGTTGAGCCACTGCAGGTGGATGCCGAAGGCCAGCGCGAGGAGCGGGCCGAGCACGAAGGTCGGCACGCAGATGCCGACCATGCCGACCGAGCTGCAGGCGTAGTCGAGGAACGAGTTGCGGCGCACCGCCGCGGCCACGCCCAGCGGCAGGCCGAGGGCGAGCGCGACGAGCAGGGCCCAGGCGCCGAGCTCGAGGGACACGGGCAGCTTGTCGGCGATGATCTCGTTGACCGTGCGGTTCGAGTACTTGAACGACGGCCCGAGGTCGCCCTGCGCCAGCTTGCCGAGGTAGGTCAGGTACTGCCGCCAGAGGGGCTGGTCGAGGCCGTAGTGGGCCTCGAGGTTGCGCAGGATCTCGGGCGGGATGGCCTTCTCGGCAGTGAACGGGCCGCCGGGGACGAAACGCACCATGAAGAACGTCGCCGTGACGATGCAGAACATCACGGGGACCGTCTGGAGCAGGCGGCGGAAGGCGAAGCGGAGCATGCCGGGCGCGGAGGATTCCGCATCGTCCGGGACGACGCCAGAAGGAAAAGCCCGGGAGGCCGGGACGCCGGGCTAGGCCCGCGGCGGACGACCGGAGCGGACGCGCACCGGCGCGGGCCGCATCTCGGGCGCGGACGGGAGGCGCACGAGCTCGCGCGCCGCGGCCAGCAGGCGCCAGTCGCGCAGGTCGTAGGCGGGCTGGAGGAAACGGGTCAGCAGCCGCGTGGCGGCCGGGACCTTGGCCTGGGGCGGGACCGGGGCCGAAGGCGGAGGCGCGGCGTCGCGGGCGCGGCGGGTACGCAGGCGGGACAGGGCGCGGCGAAGGGCGGTCATGGCGGGGTCACTCCTTGAAGCGGACGTGCTTCCAGTTCTGGTTGTCGATCAGGCTCGCGGGGTGGTGGACGCGCGGGTTGAGGGCGTAGACGCGGGTGTAGTAGTAGATCGGGATGATGGGGACCTCATCCACCAGGATACGTTCCATCTCCTGCAGGAGGCGCATCCGCGCCGGCTCGTCGGGCGCGAGGTAGGACTGCTCGAGCAGCGCGTCGTAGCGGGCGTCGCCCCAGCCCGTGCGGTTGTTGCCCCCGCCCGTCAGGAAGGTGTCGAGGAAGGTGTGCGGGTCGAGGTAGTCGCCGATCCAGCCGCCGCGCGCGATGTCGAACTGCAGGCTGTTCATCGACTGCATGTACACCTTCCACTCCTGGTTCACGAGGGTCACCTCGATGCCGAGGTTCCGGCGCCACATCTCCTGGATGGCCTCGCAGAGCTTCCGGTGGTTCTCCTGCGTGTTGTAGAGCAGCTCGACCGCGGGGAAGCCGCGCCCGCCCGGGAAGCCGGCCTCGGCGAGCAGGCGGCGGGCGTCCTCCAGCGTGCCCTCGAGCCGCGCCTCCGGCGCGTACTTCGCGGAGGGCGGGGTCAGCGCGTAGGCGGGCGTCTGGCCGCCGCGGACGACGTTGCGCACGAGGCTCTCGCGGTCGATGGCGAGCGCGAGCGCGCGGCGCACGCGGACGTCGTCGAACGGCTTGCGGGTGACGTTGAAGCGGAAGAAGTACGAGCCGTAGTAGGCGTCCTGCCGGTACGAGTCGGGGCGCTGGCTCCGGTACTCGTCGATCTTCACCTGCGGCAGCTCGTAGGTCTTGTCCAGCTGCCCGCGGCGGAACATGCGCTCCTCCGCGTCGAGGCTCTCCACCGGCAGGAAGCGGATGCCGTCGAGCCCCACGTTGGCGCGGTCCCAGTAGGTCGGCGAGCGCTCCGCCACGATCTGCTGGTTCGGACGCCACTCGCGCAGCACGAACGGGCCGTTGCCGACGAAGTTCTCCACGCGCGTCCAGCCCGTGCCGCGGCGCGCCAGCCCGCCGTGCTTCTCGATCGTCGGGATGTGCACGGGGTACCACGAGTAGTGCTTCATCGCCTCCAGCAGGAAGGGCACGCGGCGCTTGAGCCGGATCTCCAGCGTGCGCGCGTCCACCGCGCGGAAGCCGACCTGCGTGAAGTCCTTCAGCTCGCCCCGCTGGTACTCCTCCGCCCCGACGACGTGGAAGAGCTTGTAGGCGTACTCGGCCGCGAGCTCGGGCGTGAGCATGCGGCGGTAGGACCGCACGAAGTCCTCCGCCGTCACGGGGTCGCCGTTCGACCAGCGCGCGTCGGCGCGGAGGTGGAAGGTGTAGCGCAGGCCGTCCGCGGAGACATCCCAGCGCTCGGCCACGCCGCCGACGGTGTCGTCGCCGGTGGGGCCGTTGGACACGAGGCCCTCGAAGAAGGCGTTGATGAGCTTGTTCTCGGGCACGCCGGTGACGGTCTGCGGGTCGAGGTCCTGCGGCTCCGCGCCGTTGCCCACCTTCAGCACGCGCGCGGCCGGCGCGCCGGGCGCGGCGGTGGCGGAGTCGGCGCGGCGGCAGCCGGCGGTGGCGAGGACGAGCGCGCCCAGCAGGGCGGCGAGGGCGAGGGGGCGGGCGGGGAACATGCGTGCCGGGAGGAAAGCCCGCGCCGCGCCGTCGGCAAGCGCCGCGTGATTACGCGGACGCCGCCGGGATTCCAGCGGACGGCCTCAGCGCCGCGCCCGCGCCGCCTCGCGTACGGCCTTGAACTCGCTGCCGTCCTCCCAGACGGGCATCCCGTCCGCGTCGGCGACGCGTCGGCCGAGCGCGAGGAAGAAGCGCGTGTCGTGCGCCGCGCCCGCCATCGTCCAGTCGGGCCGCACCTCGTCGCTCGGCTTGTGGTAGTCGTGCACGAGGTAGTCGAGCCGCCGCCGCTCGCCGGTGCCCGGGGGCGCCCCGACCTCGTCGACGCCGGCGCGCGCGAAGAACGCGGGCACGCCGGCCTTGGCGAACTCGATGTGGTCGCTGCGGTAATAGTAGCCCTTCTCCGGCTCCGCGTCCGGCGCCAGCACGCGGCCCTGCGCGCGCGCGACCTCGGCGGCGAACGCGTCCACCGTCGAGCGGTTGCGACCCACGACCTCGAGGTCGCGGGTCGGCCCGTACGCCTGGGCCGCGGACAGCGGCTCGAGGTTGAGGTTGGCCGCCGTGCGCTCCAGCGGGTGGAGCGGGTGGCGCACGTAGTACTGCGAGCCGAGCAGGCCCTTCTCCTCGTAGGTGGGCGCGAGGAAGAGCAGCGTGCGCGCCGGACGCTCGGCCGGGGGCAGGCCGGCGGCGAGCTCCGCGAGCTCGAGGAGCATCGCCACGGCCACGGCGTTGTCCGCCGCGCCGTTGAGGATCTGGTCGCCGGTCCGCGCCGGGTCGCGCCCGTAGCCGTCCCAGTGCGCCGTGAAGACCACCGCCTCGTCGCGGCGGCGCGGGTCCGCGCCCGGGAGCCGGGCGACGACGTTGCGCGACACGACCTCGCGCACGGTGTTCGCGACCCGCACGTGCGCCCGCGCGGCGAGCGGCACGGGCCGGAAGGCGCGGTCGGCCGCCGCGGCCTTGAGCGCGGCGAAGTCCCGGCCCGCCGCGGCGCAGAGCGCGCGGGCGGTCTCGAGCGAGATCCAGCCCTCGACCGCGACGCGCGCGGCGACCTCGGCGGGCGAGCCCGCGTCGAAGGTCTCGCGTCCCGACCCCGCGGCGATCACCGCGAAGGGGTACCCCGCCGGCCCGGTCTCGTGGACGATGAAGACCGCCGCGGCGCCGCGGGCCGACGCGCTCTCGAACTTGTACGTCCAGCGCCCGTAGTACGTCATGGCCCGGCCGCCGAAGACCGCGTCGTCGAGGGCGCCGTCGGCCCCGCGCACGGGCGGGTCGTTGACGAGCATCAGCACCGTCTTGCCGCGCACGTCCACGTCCTTGAAGTCGTCCCACCCGAACTCCGGCGCGGTGACGCCGTAGCCCACGAACACGACCTCGCTGTCCGCCAGCGCCACCTCCGCCGCGCGGCGCCGCGAGAGGCCGATGAAGTCGATGCCGGCCTGCAGCTCGGTCCGCCGCCCGCCCGCCTCGAACGCGAGCGCGGTGCGCGAGGTGATGCCGGCGGCGGGCACGGCCTGCACGTAGGTGCCGTCGGGATTGCCCGGCGCGAGGCCCATGCGGCGGAACTCCTCGACGAGGTAAGCCACCGTCCGGTCCTCCCCCGGCGTGCCCGGGGCGCGGCCCTCGAATTCGTCCGAGGCGAGCACGCGCGTCCGCGCGAGGATCCGCTCGGCCGACGGTTCGGCGGCGGTCGCGGCGGCGGCGACGAGCGCGAGGAGGAGGGCGAGGCCGCGGCGGGCGGCGGGTTCAGCGGTCCGGTTCGAGGGAGACATCGAGGTAGAAGCGGTTCCAGAGCGGGTCCTGCCGCCAGCCGCGGACGCGCGGGGCCACGAGGTAGTTCTGGGTGTTGAAATAGACGGGCACCACCGGGAGTCCGGCGAGCAGCGCCTCCTCCGCCTCGACCTGCAGCCGGCGGCGCGCGGTCGGGTCGGCGGCGCGGGCGGCCGCGGCGACGAGCGAGTCGAAGCGCGGGTCGCTCCAGCGCGCGTAGTTGCCCGGCGCGCCGGTGCGCCAGTCCTCGAGCAGCGCCGCCGGGTCGTCGTAGTCGGGGATTGCGGGCAGGAAGGCCACGGCGAAGTCCCCGGCGGCGACCGCGGCGAGGTGGACCTTGCCCTCCCGCTGCACGAGGAGGACCTCGATGCCGAGCTCGCGCCGCCACATCTGCTGCATCGCCTCGAGGATGGCCGGGCTCACGCCCCAGGCGGACAGCTCGATCGGCGGGAACCCGCGGCCGCCGGGAAATCCCGCCTCCGCGAGCAGGCGGCGGGCCTCGTCGGGGTCGCGCCGCAGCCGGGGGCCGCCGGCGTAGCCGCCGAGGCCCGGCGGGAGGAAGCCGAACGCGACCTGCTGGCCGCCGCGGAGCACGCTCGTCACGAGCGCGTCGCGGTCGAGCGCCAGCGACAGCGCCTGCCGCACGCGCGGGTCGCCGAGGGGCGGATGCGCGAGGTTGAGGACGAGGTGGCGCGTCTCGTGCAGCGGCTGGCGGCGCAGCGCCGGCGGGGCGTAGGCGGGGAGCTTGGCGACGGGCACCGCCATCGTCACGTCCACCTGCCCGGCGCGGAAGGCGCGCTCCTCCGTGTCGCCGCTGTCGTACACCTGCAGTCGCACCGCCGCGACGCGCACGCGGGCGGCGTCGCGGTGCCGCGGATTCGGGCGGAGGAGGAGATGCTGGTTCGGCCGCCATTCCGCCAGGAGGAAGGGCCCGTTGCCCACCAGCCGCCCGGGCCGGGTCCAGCCGCCGTCGCGCGCGGCGATGCCGCCCGCGGCCTCGACGGAGCGGGGGTGGACCGGCAGCCACGCGCCGGTGGCCGCGAGCACCGGCAGGTGCGGGGTCGGCTCCTCGGTCTCGACCACCAGCGTCCGTTCGTCGGGCGCCGAGAACCCGACGGTCGCGAAGTCCGTGGTCTCGCCCCGGTGGTAGGCGGCGGCGCCGCGGACGGCGTGGAACAGGTCCGCGCGCGGCGAGCCGAGCGCGGGCGCGAGCGCGCGGCGGAACGAGTAGAGGAAATTCGACGCGGTCACGGGCGTGCCGTCCGACCAGCGCGCGTCGGCCCGCAGGCGGAAGGTGAAGCGGCGCGCATCCTCCGACGCGGTCCAGGCCTCGGCCGCGCCGGGCAGGGGCGGACCTCCGGCGGGATCCGGCACGGTCAGGCCCTCGAGGACCGCGCGCAGGACGAAGAGCTCGTCCGGCAGCGTCGCCAGGTGCGGGTCGAGCGTCGCGGGCTCGTTGCGCTGGCTGACGCGCAGCACGTCCGTATCGGCCTGCCGCCAGCCCGGTCCGCAGCCCGCGAGAAGCGCGAGGGCGAACGCGAGCGCGGCGGCGGGGAGGCGGGGGCGGAGGGCGCGCATGGGCCGGGGACGCGGCCGGGGCCGCTTCAGGCGCGGGCGATCAGCGCCACGGCGTGCGCCGCGATGGCGAGGCCGCGGCCGATGTCGTCGCTGCCCTCGTTGGTCGTGGCCTTCACGCCGACCGACTCGACCGCGAGGCCGGTGCTGCGGGCGAGGACGGCCTTCATCTCCGCGAGGCGCGGCGCGATCCGCGGGCGCTCGGCGACGAGGGTCGCGTCGACGTTCACCGGCCGCCAGCCGCGCGCGGCGAGCGCGGCGACGACGGCGCGGAGCAGCTCCTGGGAGTCGGCGTCCTTCCAGCGCGGGTCGGTGTTGGGGAAGTGGTGGCCGATGTCGGGCAGCCCCGCCGCCCCGAGCAGGGCGTCGCAGATCGCGTGCGTGAGGCAGTCGGCGTCGGAGTGGCCCTCCAGCCCGAAGTCGGCGGCGAACGCGACGCCGCCGAGGACGAGGCGGCGTCCGGGCGCCGTGCGGTGGATGTCGTAGCCGTGGCCGATGCGGAGGTCCATGGTAGGTCGGTCGCCGGGAGGAAACACCGGGCGCGGGCCGAAGGGAAGCCTCGGCTTGGTCCGCGCGGGTCCGTGTGCGTCACGATTCCGTGTCGCGGCCGTTCCCCGGTGGTTGACGTCCCGGACGCGGGCCCGTTCCCTCGGTCCGCGCATGAAGTTCTTCGACCGCATCCTCAAGAAGGCGGAGGTCGAGGCCACCGCGGAGGAGCCTCCCGAGCGCCGCAGCCGACCGCGGTACGCGCTGCATCCCGACTTCGCGCTCCGGGCCTCGCTCGCCTTGGCGGCGGTGGACAAGGAGGAGCCGGGCGAATGGGGCGACGTCACCTGGGAGTGCCGGGTGCTCGACTGCTCCGAGGACGGCCTGCGGGTCCAGATCGCCCCGGACGTGCGCGTGCAGGCCAAGGCGCTGTGCCACCTCACGCTCACCGTCCACGCCTTCGAGCTCACGGTGCCGTGCCAGATCGTGAACCTCCGGTACAACCCGCAGGGCGTCTTCTTCGGGCTGAGCCTGCTGATCGAGGACGAGACCACGTGGGCCGCCTACTGGCAGCTGCTCGAGGTCATCGCCCTGGGGGCCACGCTGAAGCTGCACCGCCGGACGACGCAGCCCGATGACTCCGGGTACCTGATCGAGTCCTGGGCCAACAGCCGCCCCGCGCGGCTGACCGTGTGGCGCCATCCGGCCGACCGGACCGTCGCGGCCTTCGAGTTCCGCCTCAAGAACTACCTCGTCCGCGCCAGCGCCGGCGGCAAGATCCAGTACCTGACCGGACTCGCCGCGCGCCCGACGACGCCCGCGCGCACCGAGGAGATCCGCCGGCTCTTTCGCTGGGTCGTGCCGAACCTCAACCAGTCCGTGCCCGCCGACGTGCGCCAGTTCCTTGCGGACTACGCGGCCTGACGCGGCGGCGGCCGGTCGCCCGGCGCGCGGCGGGCGCCGCGGAGGAGGACCCACTCGACGAAGACGAGGTTGGGGACCCAGCAGAGCCAGGCGACGACCGGGTAGAAGTCGTCGAAGGCCAGCCCCGCGGCCGAAAAGGCGCCCATCTGCAGGCGCAGCGTGACGGCGGCGAAGGTCAGCGCGAAGCCGCGCAGCGCCCACGTCTCGTGCGCCGTCCAGTCGCGCCGCCGCGCCGCGGCCAGCGCGGCGGCGGCGGAGGCCAGCCACGCGACCGCGAGTCCGGCGAACCCGACCCGCGCCACGAGTCCGCCGTAGGCGATCGCCGCGGTGGCGAGTCCGGCGGTCCCGCCCACCAGCACGCCCGCGAAGTAGGCGAAGCCCAGCGCGCGGTGCAGCCCGACGCGCCGGCGCAGCGCGGGGAAGAACTGCAGCGGCCCGAGCGCGAGCGCCACGGCCGAGCCCGCCACGTGGAGGAGGATGCGGACCGGGTGCTCCGCGTAGGCCGCCCGCATCGCCGGGTGCACGGTCGAGCCGGGCGGGAGCACGAAGTAGGCGACGAGGCCGTAACCGGTGACGGCGAGCGAGAGGACGAGCACCAGCCAGCGCAGCGCGGTCATGGCTGGTTCAGGGCGCGGGCACGAGGCGCGCGGCGGCGAGGACGAGGCGGGCGAGGGTCTCGTCGGAGGCCGGGGCGCGGCCGTTGAGGAAGAGCGCGGCGGAGGCGACGTGGCCGTCGCCGACGGCGACAAGCACGAGCTCGGTGCGGACCTCGACGCCCGCGCGCGGGCGCACGCGGGCGACGTAGCGGTGGCCGCGGTGGCCCGAGACCTCGGCGGCGTCGCGGCTGTCCCACGGCGGCGTCACGGCGCCCTGCAGCAGCGTGCGCGCGAGCGGGTCGAGGGCGTCGGCCGGACGGGCCGACGGCATGAAGCCGAAGGCGAACGTCACGGAGCGGTCGCGGTTGGCCAGCTGCAGGTTGCCGTTGGCGTCGACCGTGTCGGTCCACGCGGCCGGCACGAGGAGCCGGAACGCGGGCAGGCCGGCGCGCGGGTGGAGGATCTCGCGCAGTCCGTCCCGGGCCGGGGCGGCGGCCGCGGCGGCGGCGGCGAGGAGGAAGGCCAGCGAAGGGAGCAGGCGCATGGGGGAAGTCCCCCGCATCCTCGCGCGCCGCGCGCTCCGGACGAAGCCGGAGCTCCCGGCGAAAGCTTGGAAGGGGCGGAGAAAACCTCGCCCCGCCGGTCAGGCCGGCCCGGCGGCGCCCGCCGGCGTCCGCGCCGCGCGGGCGAAGAGCAGGCCCGCGACCGTGAAGAGCAGGACCCAGCAGGCGTTGAGGAAGAAGATGAGGCCCACGTTGGCGTCGAAGTTCGGGCGCCAGACGACCCACGCCACGATGGGGACGAGGAACTGCACCGCCGCGCCGGCGTAGCACGTGCGCGCCAGGCCGCGCGGCTCGAGTCCCGAGAGCACGGCGCCGAGCACGCCGGTCGCGAGCACCGCGCCGTAGAGGAGGTTGGCGGGATTGTCCTCGTCGCCGATGAAGCCGACCGCGAGGTTGACCCAGATGAGCGACAGCCCGCCGAGCACGGCGAGCGCCGCGCCGCCGCGGTAGGCGGCGCCGTTCGCGCGCGACGCGACGAGGCGGAACGCGAGGGACGCGCCGGCGAGCAGTACATAGGCGACGACGAAGTCGAACGGGGACCAGTCGACCTCGGTGTCGAACTGCATCGCGACGAGCGGCAGCAGCAGGGGCAGGGCGGGGACGAGCAGCCAGGGAAACAGGGGGCGGGCGGGAGTCATGGGCGCAGGATGCCGGGGCTCCATGAAGGGATGATGAAGTCCGGATGAAATCGCGAGCCCGCCGGAGAGTCGCACCGCGGGCGGCTCCTCCCCCACGAAGAGAAAGGGGCGCGGATCCAACTGGAGCCGCGGCGCCCCCGCCGCGGTTCGGGGGGGCTTGGCCGCGAACTGCCGCGCCGAGGGCGGCGCATCCCCAAGAGGAGAGAAGCCTCGCACGCCCGATTGGAGCCGCGGCGCCCTCGCCGCGGTTCGGTGAGAAGGCCCAACCCGACGCGCCGAGGGCGGCGCATCCCCAACACGGGGAGGCGGCCCGCCCCGCCTACGCGCGCAGGTCGAACAGGCGTCCGCGCCAGGGCCAGTCTTCCGGCGCGGCGCACAATCCTTGGCGCACGGGATTCCGGGCGACGTAGTCCCACTTCCTCGCGTGGTCTTCGGTCGAACGCAGGAAGCGGTCGAAGTAGTCGCGCTGCCAGAGCGGCGGCGCGAGGCCGGCCGAGGACTGGAGCCGGCGGGCGCTGAGCGATTTCCATGAGCCGACCCAGCGCGCGAGCGGACGGGCGTCGCGGGCCGCCTGGGCCAGGAGGTGCACGTGGTCGGGCATCAGGATGAAGTCGCCCACGTACCAGCCGTCGACGTCGGGCGCGGACCGCCAGAGCGACGTGAGGGCCTCGAAGGCCGCCGCGCCGGCGAGGCCGGGGCGGCGGTCAGCGGTCACGACGGTGAGGAAGACGACGGGCTGCGAAGCGAACGGGCGCAGGTGCGGCAGATGGCGGTGCTCCGGCACGGCCGGAAGGCTGGGCGGCGGGTCTCGATCAGCAAGGAGGCGGAATCATGGAAATCGGGGAGAGGACGCGCCGGCCCGCACCCGAGGCTGGAGCCGCGGCGCCCCCGCCGCGGTTCGGGGGGGGGGGGGCTTGGCCGCGCCCGACGCGCCGAGGGCGGCGCATCCCCACGAAGAGGAAGGGGCGCGGGTCAATCTGGGGCCGCGGCGCCCTCGCCGCGGTTTTTTTGGGGGCCTTCTCCGAACCGACGCGCCGGGGGCGGCGCATCCCCACGAAAGAAGAGGCCTCGAATGCCCGGTTGGAGCCGCGGCGCCCCCGCCGCGGTTCGGGGAAAACCCGAACCCGATCCGACGCGCCGAGGGCGGCGCATCCCCAAGGAGAGAAAGGAGCGCGCGGCTACCAGCCCCAGGAGCGCTTGATGCGCAGCTCCTCGTAGAGGCTGTTGGGGAGCTCGAGCAGGAAACGCGAGGGCTGGAGCATCATGCCGCCGGGGCCGGTGCGGGTGGCGACGCGCGGGTAGCTGATGTAGAGCTCGTTCTTGGCGCGCGTGACCGCGACGTAGAACAGCCGGCGCTCCTCCTCGACGTCGCCGTCCTCGATCGAGCGGCGGGTGGGGAACTGGTTGTCGGCCGCGCCGATGACGAAGACCACGTCGTATTCGAGGCCCTTGGCCTGGTGGACGGTGGTGAGGCGCACCGCCTCGTCGGTGGGCTCGACCTCCTTCTCCGCGGTCTCGCCGTTGAGGAGGGCGACCTGCGTGAGCATCTCCTGCATGTCGGCGAACTGGCTGGCGAAGCCGACGAAGCCCTTCAGTTCCTCGAGGCGGTCCGTGTAGTCGGCGTAGGCGCCCTTCATGTAGTCGCCGTACCAGCCGTCGATCGCGACCTTCACGGCGTCGGCCGGCCGCCCGGCGTCCATCGCGCAGGCGACCTGCGCGAGCGAGGCGCAGAAGTTCGCCCAGTCGTCGCGGGCCGCGGCGGGCACCTTGGTCCGCACGTCGTCCTCGGCGAGGGCGTCGAGGAAGTCCTTCTGCATCAGCTTCGCGTGGTCGAGCGCGGCGGCGTAGATCTTCTGCGCGCCCTTTTCGCCGACCTTGGGGAGGAGGACGGCGACGCGCTGCCAGGCGAGGGTGTTGCTCGGGTTGTAGACGAAGCTCACGAGCGCGATGAGGTCGCGCACGTGCTGGCGCTCGAAGAACTTCACGCCGCTCGTGATCACGTAGGGGATGCCGGCGCGGGAGAGGGCGAGCTGCACCTCGAGGGCGAGGAAGTGGGAGCGGTAGAGGATGGCGATCTCCTTGGGCGAGACGCCGTCGTCGTTGACCAGCGACTCGATGCGCTTGACCACGAAGGCGGCCTGCTCGCGGTCGTCCATCGCCTGGATGACGGCCGGCCGCGGGCCGTGCTTGCGGGCGGCGCGCAGCTCCTTGTCGAAATGGCGGCCCTTCGGGGCGCCCGCGAGGACGCCGTTGGCGAAGGCGAGGATCTCGGGCGTCGAGCGGTAGTTGACCTCGATGCGGTGGATGACGGTGCCCGGGTGGCGCTCCGGGAAGGTCATGATGTTCTCGAACTCGGCGCCGCGCCACGAGTAGATGCACTGCGCGTCGTCGCCCACCGCCATGACGCGGTGGTGCGCGGCGAGCCGGTCGACGATCTGCGCCTGGATGGTGTTCGTGTCCTGGTACTCGTCCACGAGCACGTGGCGGAAGCGCTGGTTGAAGTAGGCGGCGACGTCGGGCGCGTCGGTCAGCAGCTTGAGCCAGAGCTCGAGCAGGTCGTCGTAGTCCACCACCGCCTGCTCGCGCCGCATCCGCGCGTAGGTGGCGGCGAACTGGGGGAAGAGGTGCGCGACCTCGGCGTACTGCGGGAACTGGCGCTCGACGAGTTCGCCGACGGGGCACTGCTTGTTGCGCGCGAGGGAGAGGACGCTGAAGAGCGGGCCCGGGCGGGGGTTGGTCTTGTCCTTGAAGAACAATTTGTCGGTGGATTCGACGGCCTGCTTGAGGAGCGACTCGGATTCGTCGGCGTCGAGGATGGAGAACGGCTTCGGCAGCCCGATGGCGTCGCCGAACATCCGCAGCGCGCGGTTGCCGATGGAGTGGAACGTGCCGCCCCAGAACCGCTGCGGCTCGATGCCCGTCAGCTCGTGCACGCGGTGGAGCATCTCCTTGGCCGCCTTGTTGGTGAAGGTGAGCAGGAGGATCTCGCCCGGCTTCACGCCCTGCGAGAGCAGGTAGGCCACGCGGTAGGTGAGCGTGCGCGTCTTGCCCGAGCCTGCGCCGGCCAGCACGAGCAGCGGCCCCGGCTCGGCGGTCACCGCCGCGTACTGCTCGTCGTTGAGCGAGGCGCGGAAGTCGATCGCGGGGACGGAGCCGGCGACGGGAAAGGGGGAATCGAGTTCGAAGTCGGGCAAGGCGGTGGACCAGTGAGCGGGGAGCGCAGGCGGAAGACGGAAGACAGAGGACGGAGGGCGGGGGACGGAAGACTTTTTGTCGGGGGTGGAGCGGAAGCCGGGAGGCTTTCGTGGCTCGCTGCGGCAAGAAGCTGACGAGTTCGGTCACCTCGCTCGACACCCCACTTGGCCGGATTCTGACGAATTCGGCGACGGCGATCGGGGTTCAGACGGGCACCGGGGGCGGGGCGAAATTCTCACGAATTCCGCTACTGGCCGCGGCGGGGTTCAGGTCACCCGATGTGGCCGAAGCCGGGAGGCTTTGGTGGCTCGCCGCAGGCGAAATTGGGGGATTTCGGCTGCCTCGGGTGGCGACACACCCGGCCTCATTCTCAAGAATTCGGCGACGTGAATCGGGGTTCCGACGGGCACCGGGGCGGGGCGAAATTCTCACGAATTCCGCTACCGATCGCGGCGAGCTTCAGGTCACCCGATGTGGCCGAAGCCGTGAGGCGTTGGTGGCCCGCCGCGGGCAAAACTGGGCGATTTCGGCTGCCTCGGGTGGCGACACACCCGGCCTCATTCTCAAGAATTCGGCGACGTGAATCGGGGTTCCGACGGGCACCGGGGCGGGGCGAAATTCTCACGAATTCCGCTACCGATCGCGGCGAGCTTCAGGTCACCCGATGTGGCCGAAGCCGTGAGGCGTTGGTGGCCCGCCGCGGGCAAAACTGGGCGATTTCGGCTGCCTCGGGTGGCGACACACCCGGCCTCATTCTCAAGAATTCGGCGGCGGCGATCGGGGTTCAGACGGGCACCCGGGGCGGGGCGAAATTCTCACGAATTCCGCTACCGAACGCGGCGAGGTTCAAATCACCCGATGTGGCCGAAGCCGTGAGGCTTTGGTGGCCCGCCGCGGCCAAGATCACACGATCTCGGCGAACCCACTCAGTGCGAAGCCTGGCCGAAATTTCACGGATTCGGCCTCCCACGGCCGCCGACTGGCCAGCAAACAATCCCAGCAGCTAATCGATGATCGCCGAAAGCGGACCGCCGATCGCCGGCCGCTCACCGCGGCGCGCCTCACACCGTCAGCAGCTCCTTCTCCTTGTGGGCGAGATGGGTGTCGATGTCCTTGATCGATTTGTCGGTGGCGGTCTGGACGTCCTTCTCGAGGCGCTTCTCGTCGTCCTCGGAGATCTTGCCGTCCTTCTTGAGCTTCTTGGCGGCCTCCATGGCGTCGCGGCGGATGTGGCGGACGGAGACGCGGCCCTCCTCGGCGAGGCGGTGGGCGGTCTTCACGAACTCCTGCCGGCGCTCCTTGGAGAGCTCGGGGAAGGGGAGGCGGATGAGGTTGCCGTCCACGACCGGGTTGATGCCGATGTTGGCCAGCTGGAGGGCCTTCTCGATCGCGCGGGTGAGGCCCTTGTCCCAGGGCTGGATCTGGATCATCCGCGGGTCGGGCGTCGTGATGGCGGCGCAGCCCTTGAGGGGCATGTGGGAACCGTAGGCCTCGACCATCACGGTCTCGACCATCGCCGGCGACGCCTTGCCGGTGTGGATGGTGCTGAACTCGTGGAGCGTGTGGTCCACGGCCTTCTTCATGCGGGCCTGGGCTTCGGTGAGGACGGAGGAAGTCATCGGATTGCGGAGGGCGGATTTCGGAATGCGGAATGCGGAGTGCGGAGTGCGGAGTGCGGAGTGGAGGGCCGCTGATGAGGGGAGGCAGGCTAGCGCGGCGCGGGAGGGTTTGGCAATGGCGCTCGTGGGCTCTGCGGCCGATTCGCTCTGCGTCGCCTCTCCCTCGACCTGAACCTTCAACCCCAACCGGCGGCGCGGCGCGCCGCCTAGTTGCGGACCAGCGTGCCGACCGGTTCGCCGCGGACGGCCTTGCGGATGGCGTGCTCGTCGTTGAGGTCGAACACGAGGATCGGGACGTTGTTGTCCATGCAGAGCGAGAACGCGGTCGAATCCATCACGTTCAGGCGCTGCTTGAGGGCGTCGATGAAGGTCAGCTGGTCGAACTTGACCGCGTCCGGGTGCTTCTTCGGGTCCTTGTCGTAGATGCCGTCCACCTTGGTCGCCTTCATGATGATGTTGGCGTGCATCTCCGAGGCGCGGAGGGCGGCGGTGGTGTCGGTGGAGAAGTACGGGTTGCCGGTGCCGGCGACGAAGATGACGATGCGTCCCTTCTCGAGGTGGCGGATGGCGCGGCGGAGGATGAACGGCTCGGCGATCTGGTTCATCGGGATGGCCGACTGCACGCGCGTGGAGACGCCCATCTTCTCGAGGCGGTCCATGAG